>JAIRNP010000037.1 GCA_031258005.1 Treponema sp. | reverse complement strand
GCGTACAGAGATAATTTTGTTTGCCGTTGTATTTTTTTCCATTGCGGGTTATCTTGGTACTCTGGCAAGGGGGACCCTTGATTTCTATGGTTATTGACATGATTTCAGAGTATTCCTTTATGTCCCTGTTGTCATTACCCCCTATCATACTTTGTAGATCACCTCCCATCTTTCTTTTTGGGCGGTCTCCCTTTGCCTGGCACGTTACGGATGGCTTCTAGGACTTCAGGAGCGTATATAGCCTCCCGTGTTATCGGCTTGAATCCAGCCCGCTGTATACGTCTTTCAACTGTTTTTGGGGGGAGGTCTAAGATTTTAGACATTGTTCTCCGGGGGGACGCGCCGGGCATTGTTTGCTTCCAACCCCTGGTTAAGGTACCGGATAAGGGCGATAACGCCGGCATCGGCGGCGGACTTGTTTTTCGGATTACGGTATCGGGTAAGGGCATCGGGGAAATCCTGGAAGCTGCGGCGCTGCCAGTCAAGGCATACTTTCCGGGGAAGCCCGGAAGCCGGGTTAATCAAGAATAGGAAGGTCTTTGAATCGTTCCTTCTACGGGTAAAAAATGGTTTTTGCGGGCGGGGCATGGCAGTCCTCCAAAAAATAAAAGCACGATGCCACGCAATTCGATTTTTCTTCTTAAATGAACATCACGTAATTCCTTACAGGATAAGGAATTACGTGATTTGGGGAGTGGAGGATTCGAACCTTCGAAGGCTGAGCCAACAGATTTACAGTCTGCCCCATTTGACCGCTCTGGAAACTCCCCTTGTGCCATGCTCTTGAATATCCCTTTTCCCCGGAACAACGGCTTTCCCTCTGGAAAAGCCATCTCCCGGAGTCGAACCGGGGACCTCATGATTACAAGTCAGGTGCTCTACCTAACTGAGCTAAGATGGCAACATAATATAAATTATAATACCCATATTTTGCGCGGTCCGTCAAGCCTTTTTATCACGTTCCGGCAATATCCAAGAAAAAATTGCCCCCTCCCTTCCTCAATAAGCCCGGAACCGGGTTCTTTTCTATCCGCAAGATACGACAACCCATTAACCATGGAGTCCCCGGTAATTCATGAAACCCAACCGGATACGAGGGCGATCCTGCTATGCCGGGAAGCTACTAGGCTACTGGTAAGGTGAGGTACGGCCCAAAAAACCTGCGGGACTAACCTCAGCCATTACATGAATTAATATGCATATATCCACATAATTCGTGAACATGAGCGTTCATTCGTGGCCTGTCGGTATTCGGAACCGCCTGACCCTTAATGAAGCCTAAACCAGTGGGAAAGTTCCTTAAGATGACTACCGATAAAAAGGGCGCCATAACTCGTTACAATACCCCCAATGGTAAGCCCCAGGGGAAGCAAAAGCGATGAACCGGAAGAGGCGCTGAGCTTTACCGCATCCATACCAAAAAAGGACGTGGGCAAGGTAACCAGGATAATCAGCCCGCCGATCACCCAGCCGCGAAAAGAAACCCCTGCAGCCAGGTCCCTATCAAAGGCTCCCCGGTCAGGTTCTTCCCTATAAATCGCTTCCATAATGGTATCTTCCAGTGCCGGGATCTCAGGAAAAAACCCGGCCTCCAAGAGTTCCTGAACTGCCTCCAGTTTTTTCAGTTCCTCATCACAGCGCCGGCAATATAAACGGTGTAACCCCAGGTACAACCGGTAGCGTAGGGGAAGCGGCCTTTCTCCTAGGGCCTCATACACCTTATCCATCACTTTTTCCTCCAGCATCGGACACTTCATGCTCATCTCCTTATAGAACGCAACTCCCAAGCCAAGGAAGTCCCCCGGCCTTTTTCATAGATACCGAAAATCCGCAAGTTTTTCCCGGAGCATTTTCTTGGCCCGGAATACATGGGATTTAATCGTATTAACCGGATATCCGGTGATAACCTGGATCTCCTGATATGACCTATCATAGAAAAAGAAGAGATCCACGCATATCCGGTACCGTTCGGGAAGCTCCTTCACCGCTTCCCCTACCGCGGTTTGCACTACCTGCCGGAGCAGGGTCTGTTCCGGGGTATCCCAATCCCGGGCGTACTCTGGACTTGATGGGTCTTCCGCCAAGCTCTGGTATTCGGTCTTGCGGGCGGCCCTATTCACCGCGGTATTATAGGCCACCCTATACAGCCAGGTAGAAAACCGGCAACGGCCTTCAAAGGTGGAAAGGTGGCGAAATACTTTCAAGAACACCTCTTGGGTAAAATCTGATGCATCTTCGGTGTTATGGAAAAAACTTAATCCCATGCGGTATACCGTCTTTTCGTGCCGGTTTACCAGAAGCCGGAACAATTCTTTCTGTCCCGAGACGACCTCTGCGACGATCAAGGAATCGTCAAAATCGTCTCCCTTATTCATGAAACCTTATCGCTTCGCTTAATCCCATAATAGATCAATAAGCCGATCCCAACGGATAAGGGGATGATCCCCCCTAAAAGACCGAAATTGACCCCTAAGGCTATCGCAAGAAAAACCGTTAACCCCAATCCCACGCTGCTTAAGAGCAGGCCCGCAAGCAAACTAAAGGAAAGGATATCAAAGGGAGGCCGTTCATACTGCCCCGCTTGGATGAGCAAGGTCCTCCGCTTATGATTCCACAGGAGATAAAAAAATACGACCACCGACCCCATCACGATCCCCACGATGGGGATGATGGCGATGATCACCCGTACGGCATTTGACGTCGATGGCTCCATGAAATAACCCTCCTTATACCCTGTGGGTATTTACTTTTTGACCGGTCTTGCGTGAAAAAGTTGTATAAAAACCCTACATGCCGCTTAAATAGAGGATAGCCTGCTTGAAGAGCTGCTTTTCCTGCTCTGCCCCGCTTATACCGGGGCTCAAAGAAGCCCCTGCCTTGGCAAGGGCGTCTGCGGCTGCCCGCTTATCATACCCCATCCCGGCCAAGGCCTCCACCAGTTCCCCATAGGGAGACGACACCGGGTCTAGCCGGGACACCGGAGTAAGCTTACCCTTCAAGGCGAGGATCATCTTCTGGGCGGTTTTCTTTCCCAAGCCAGGTACGCTTTCGAGCCTCGCGATATCTTCAGTCTCCAAGGCGGTCTCCAGGTCCTCTTGCGTGATGCCTCCCAGGATTTTAATCGCCCCTTTGGGGCCGATCCCTTCCACCTTGAGGAGTTCCAGGAAGGTAGTCCGCCGATCCCTATCGGAAAACCCGAAGACCCGCATCTGGTCTTCTTTATGGTAGAGCCAGGTGAAGACTCGCCCGGTTTCCCCTGCCTCTGGAAGTTCAGCCAGGTCCGTAGCAGGTACGGCAATATCCCATTCGATACCGCCGGTTACAATCCGCAGCGTATCCTTCAGTTTTTCGGTAATGGTTCCCCGGATACTATTGAACATATACTTCCTTATCTCCTTATAAACTATACGTGAGAGAGACCCCATGTTTCAAGTGCATAAGGAAGGGTCAGCATCCTTCAGGAAGGCCGCCGCATCCAGGGTGCATCTCATTTTTTCCCATTTCTCCAACCATGGCTTGATACGCAATGCTCCTAGGGTATGAACTTTTTTTTAATAGACTTGTATCGGACTAACGTCCGCGATAACCAACCGGGTTGTTGAACAAGTCCATTAAACCCTATTGGCTTCGCCAGTAAAATTGTTCGGAAACTTGATGTTTCAGAACAATTTTACTATTTTTACAGGAATAATCAGTATCTTACTGGTATTCGAAACAATGATTGTCATTGCGGCACAGTTTTATTATGCAAGCCTTTATCACCCGCTGCCGTCAAACCGCAGATTCGCTACAGCCAGAAGGTTATGGGCAATTTCCGTCTCATTTTTTTTGCAAATTCTATCACGAAATTATTGACATTTTTTTAATTATGTTATACTATTTTTTATTATAAGAGGCGGTTCCAAAACTTCAGTTTTTGAACAAGCTCATAAAACATTTTTCAAGGAGTATAGAAATGAAAAAACTATTGTTAGGATTTGTACTTATCTTGGGCATTAATGCTCTGGCTTTCTCATTAGATGAAGGATGGATTTCTCTTGGGGCAAACTGGAGCAATTATTTTGACCGGGGAAGTAACTTGGGAAATTTTTATATGGGCTCTCCAGGGCTTAATCTGAGCAGTTATGCATTCCCGAATCAAAAAAATATCGGCTTCTTTGTTAATTGCGGCCTTTTCTTTCCGGTAGTGCAAACTATAGAAAAGAATTATAAACCAATTATTCAGGTTGATATGATTTTAGGTCCTGGTTTTAGGTTTGCTATTAATGAAACATTAAAAGTGCATGCTGGTATCGGGGTTGATATCAATCGTCTCTATTTAATGTACCGCATCAGTGAAGATAACAAAACAACCGATGATAGAAGTGCATTCGGGATTGGAGGGGACATAGGATTAAAATATGACCTAACCGATGTGATTTATATCAATTTTGGAACAACCCTAACCTATAATTTTGCCAGCTATCAATTAGTTCGGTCAACGCAGGATAACTGGACAAATACGGAAAGAGAAGCATCCCGGTGGATAAATAATTATTCGCTGATTGGAATAAAGCCGTATATAGCAATCGGGTTTAATCATTATCAAGAAAAAGGACAGTGGGGAAAACCGGGTAAATAATAAAAAGAGACTTGTTCGATAACCAACCGGGTTATCGAACAAGTCTAATGATTGGATTACAATTACACTCCCCTGCATATCCTCGAACTCTCGACTGTACTCGAACGAAGCACGGTTCGATACATAGTACTTCTATCGACCTTGAATCCCAGGAGCGGGAACTGATCTACTGTTGCCCCCGCAGTCCATAGACCTTGATCCTGAACTCCGCCCGTTTAAGGGTCGCTTTGGCGCTATCCGCTTCAAAGCTAAAGTTCGTGGATTTGATACGCTCCTCTGCCCGCTCTTTAGCAAGCAGGGCCCGTTCATAATCTATTTCCTCAGGCCATTCCGCTGCATCCGCTAAGAGAACCGTCTTATGATGGGTAACTTCCAGAATACCTTCGGCGGTAAAGGCTTCCCGCCACCGGCCCTGCATATCTTGAATCTTCAAAATACCTGTACATACCGGCGCAGTAAAAGGGGCATGCCCTGCGTATATCCCTATTTCACCATCGATCAAGGTAAGTACCACCACGGCTGCTTGATCTTTAAAAAAAAGCCGATAGGGGGTATACACCTCAAAGGTATATAGGTTCATCATGTTACTCCTGCTCTCAGGTCTTGGAGAGCACGTCCTTGATATCCCCAGCCATGAAGAAGGACTGCTCAGGGATGGAATCGGTTTCGCCGTCCAAGATCATCTTGAAACCCCGAACCGTTTCCTGAACCGGCACATACCGTCCCGGAATACCGGTGTACCGTTCTGCCACGAAGAAGGGCTGACTGAAGAAGCGCTGCACCTTTCTTGCCCTCGATACCACGAGCTTATCCTCCGTAGATAATTCGTCCATCCCAAGGATCGCGATGATATCCTGTAATTCTTTATACCGTTGTAGGATCTGCTGGGTTCGTAGGGCGGTTTGATAATGGTCCGCTCCCACCAGTGCGGGGTCCAAAATACGGGAATTGGAAGCGAGGGGATCCACCGAAGGATAGATCCCCAGTTCTACGATTTTCCGGGAAAGCACTGTGGTAGCATCAAGATGGGTAAAGGTGGTAGCCGGAGCCGGGTCCGTGAGGTCGTCTGCAGGTACATAAACCGCCTGGACGCTGGTGATGGAACCCCGATCGGTACTGGCGATCCGCTCCTGAAGGGCACCCATCTCATTGGCCAAAGTAGGCTGATACCCCACGGCACTGGGAATCCGGCCTAAAAGGGCGGAGACTTCAGCCCCGGCTTGGATAAACCGGAAAATATTGTCCACAAATAACAACACATCCTGGCCGCCTTGATCCCGAAAATGCTCCGCCATGGTAAGCCCTGCCAGAGCAACCCGCATCCGGGCCCCGGGGGGCTCGTTCATTTGCCCAAAGACCAGAGCGGTCTTGTCAATGACCCCGGATTCGTTCATCTCCCTCCACAAATCAGCCCCTTCCCGGGAACGTTCCCCCACCCCGGAGAAGACCGAATACCCCGCATGTTCAGTGGCGATGTTCCGGATAAGTTCCATGATCACCACGGTTTTTCCCACTCCGGCACCGCCGAAAAGACCGATCTTACCGCCTTTGGCATACGGAGCTATGAGATCGATGACCTTGATGCCCGTTTCAAATACCTCGGTAGCAGGCCGCTGTTCTGCAAAGTTGGGGGCATCTCGATGTATGGAGGCGTACTGTTCTGCGGTAAAGGGGCCCCGATCATCAATCACCTCCCCGGTAACCCGAAACATCCTGCCCAGGACCGCTTCCCCCACCGGTACTTGAATGGGGTGTCCCGTATCAATCACTTCCATGCCCCGGGCAAGTCCTTCGGTGGCTTCCATGGCAACACAACGAACCCGGTTATCCCCGATATGCTGTAATACCTCGATAATCATCCGATGGATTCCTTGGTTAATCTCCAGGGCATGTAAAATCTCGGGGATCACCGCTTCATCAAAGCGTACATCTACTACCGGCCCTACTATCTGGGTGATATATCCTTTATTCGCCATACCTTATACCTCTTGAAACCGCCCTACTCCGACAGTACTGCGGATCCTGAAATTATTTCCGTTACTTCCTGCGTAATGCTTGCCTGACGAACCCGGTTATAGTGGATCTGGAGGCGGCCTAACATCTCTTGGGCGTTTTTTGATGCTTCTTCCATGGCAGCCATCCGGGCGCTTTGCTCACTGGCATAGGCTTCTACGAGGGAACCATAGATACTACCCTTGATGTAAAAGGGTACCAAGGCATCAAACACCGCGGTTTCAGAAGGAATGTACTCAAAGGGAATGCGCACCCGCTTCTCCCCTCCGCTTTGGGCGATGGCTTCTTGGATCTTTTCCTCATTCAAAGGCAGAATCTGCCGGGTCCTGGGAAGCAGCTTAACCGCGCTATACATGTGGGTATAGACGATATGAACTTCCTTAAATATGCCCCATATATACTGGGAGATAATATAATCGGTAATTTCCTGAGCATCTTCCATCGCCGGCAATTGGGAGTTAAAAGAAAAATTTTCAAGAATTGCATAGGGTGTATGGGCAAAGTACCGATACCCGATGGAACCGATAAGGATCAATACGGGCTTGCTCAGATTCTCGCAGATCCTCAGGGCCTGCCGGCATATGGTGGCATTATACCCTCCGGCCAATCCCTTGTCGCTGGTAACCACTACCACCGCACTCTGGGAGCCGCTTATTTCCGCGTTGTTTTTGAAAAAGGCGCTCTCGAGAACTCCTTGGCCGGAACCGGATACGATATCATACATGGATTTCTGAATACGGGTAAAAAAAGGCTCCGTATCCTCCAGAATCCGCCGGCCTTTACGTAACTTAGCCGTAGAAATAAGATTCATAGCCTTGGTAACCTGCAAGGTCTGTTTAATGGCACGCATTCGGAGCCGTACATCTCGTAAATTCACTATGATATCCCTAGGTATAGGTCTTTTTATACGTTTCTACGGCGGCACGCAATTCCTGCTCCGCGTCAATAGAAAGGGTTTCGGTCGCGGCAATGCCTTCCAAAACTCCCGAGTGGTCCCGCGTAAGGAACTCTATAAAACCCTTGATAAAAGCAGTAATCTTATGCTGCTCAATATCCATAAGATAACCGTTTACGGAAATAAACAGGATGGCTGCCTGTTCTGCCATTGCCCACGGGGTGCCTTGCGGCTGCTTGAGCACCTCCATGAGCCGCGCGCCTTGAGCGAGTTTATCCTGGGTGCCTTTATCCAGGTCGCTCCCGAATTGGGCAAAGGCCGCCATTTCCCGGTACTGGGCCAAATCCAAGCGCAAACGCCCGGAGATCTTCCGAATAGCCTTGGTCTGGGCTGCGCCCCCCACCCGGCTTACCGAAAGCCCTACGTCAATGGCCGGTCTAAAGCCCGCATTAAACAACTCCGCGTCCAAAAAGATCTGGCCGTCGGTAATGGAAATCACATTGGTGGGAATATACGAAGCAATATCCCCTGCTTGGGTCTCCACAATAGGCAGCGCCGTAATGGAACCGCCTCCCCTGGCCTCGGATAACTTGGCAGCCCGTTCCAAAAGCCGTGAATGAAGATAAAATACATCCCCCGGAAAGGCTTCCCGTCCCGGAGGCCGGCGTAAAAGAAGGCTAATCGCCCGGTAGGCCACGGCATGTTTGGACAGATCGTCGTACACCACCAACACATCCTTCCCGCGGTGCATGAAATGTTCCGCCATAGCCACCGCCGAATAGGGGGCCAGGTACTGCAATGCCGCAGAATCTGAGGCAGAAGCTAAAACCACCCAGGTATAGTCCATGGCGCCAAACCGTTCCAGGGTTTGTACTATCGCCGCCACCGAGGAAGCTTTCTGTCCAATGGCGCAATACACACAATACACCCCCTGGCCCTTCTGGTTGATGATGGCATCCAAGGCCAGGGCGGTTTTTCCGGTCTGCCTATCCCCAATGATGAGTTCCCTTTGCCCCCGGCCTATGGGAATCATGGTGTCCACCGAAAGCAACCCGGTTTGCAAGGGCTTGTCCACCGGACCCCGGGCTATAACCGGAGCTGCCGGAGATTCGATGGGCAAGTGTTCTTCCGCTTCCACGGGACCTTTGCCATCCAAATCTATCCCTAAGGGATTCAAGACCCGTCCCAATACGGCTGAGCCTCCCGGAACGGTTACTACCTTTCCGGTCCCCCGGACCTCTTCCCCGTCCCGTACCAGGGATTCACCGGAGAAGAGCACACAGCCCACCCCATCTTCCAGGAGGTTAAGGACAATACCCGTAGCCCCGGAAGTAAACTCCACCAGTTCTCCATATACCGCCTTATCCAAGCCATACACCGTGGCTACCCCATCACCCACCTGTACCACGAATCCAACCGAATCTGACACCGGCTTACCTTCCCAATGGGTGAGCTGTTCTTGTAAAACCTTGGTGAGGTCGCTGAAATTTACCATGAAAAACCTCCGTCGGCCCCGGTTCTCCGGGAGACAGTCCCCCCAGGGGGAGTCCCCTGTAAATCCCGGGCGAGCCTTTGCAATTGGGTACGCACACTGCCATCCACTAATTCGCTGCCTATCCGCAAGCGGTACCCCCCTAAAAGTTCCGGGACGAGTTGTACCATCAGGATGATTTCCTTAACCGCGGTTTTGTACGCGCCGGTTCCCAGTCTTCCGGCTAAGGCGGTCTTCAAATCATGCTGGAAGGAGGCTTCCATGGGAAAAGCCGATTCTACCGTAACCCGAAGGATGCCCTGCTGCCGGTCTATCAGGAGTTCAATAGCCCGTATCAGCGCCGGAGCATGGGTAAAGTACCCCTTCTTTATCAAGAGGAGGAGGATCCGCACCGCATATTCCACCCCCGGATATGCGAAACCCGATGAGGTCAGCGTTTCTTTGACGGCTTTCCGGATCATCCCTTCCAATTCCCGGGCCGCACGAGTCCCCTTAAGGATTCCCGGGATCTCCGCCATGACCGGAACGAGGGCTTTCAGGGCCGTTAAACCCGCTTCGGCATGTACCCCGCATGAACCAATGAACCCGGCGGCCCAGCGTTCCCCGTTAAACATGCGAATCCTTTCCTAATTCCTGCAAGAGGAGCCCCAGAAAATGGCCGCTGTCTTCCCCCTTGAGTTCCCGCTGCAAAAGCACACGGGTAGCGCTTACCACCAAAGCGGCAGCCTCAGCCCTGAAACAGACCAGGGCAGCCTGCCGTTCCGCTTCAAGCTGTTTTCTGCCCTGCTCCAGCGCGTGATCTGCCGCGATTTTTCCTTCCGCTACAATCCGGTCAGCCCGCTTTTGGGCCTCCTCTTCCGCGGCTTTGATGATGGCGGCCCCTGCTTCCTTGGCATTTTGCAGGCGTTCTTCGTAGTCCCGAAGGAGCGCCTGCGCTTCAGCAGTGGTTTTTTCCGCTTCCGCGATCGTATCCTGTACTTTTTTTGTCCGGTCCTCCATAAAGCGGGTAACCGGCTTAAACAAGACCGCCCGTAACACCACAAACAGGATCCCGATATTGAGGAGGGTAATCAGGAAGGTACTGATTGACGGATCGATCATACCCTATCAGGCCTTGGTGAAGATGAGGATGGCGATAACAAAACCGTATATGGCGGTCGCTTCTGCCAGGGCTATCCCCAAGAAAAACACGGCCTGAATCTTTCCCGCGGCCTCAGGCTGTCGGGAAATCGCGTCCGCGGCTTTACCGGTGGCAAGACCAATGCCGATACCCGCACCGATACCGGTAAATACTGCAATACCTGCGCCGATAAGAAATAGAAGACTGGTTCCCATAATACATACACTCCTTACTTAGGGTTTACCGTAGATTTTACCGTTGTATCTTCTGCCTCTGCCACCGCTTCGGCGATAAAGAGGCTGCTTAAGAACGTAAAGACCACCGCCTGAATGAGGCCGTCAAAGAGGTCAAAATACAAGGACAAGAAGGCGGGGACTACAAATGGAATCGGCAGAGCCCCTTCTACCAAAAGCATGATGATAAAACCTCCCAGCATATTCCCGAATAACCTGAGCGCCAGGGATAAGGGCCGAATCACGTATTCAAGCAGGTTAAAGGGCAGCATCATCGGCGTCGGGGCAAGGAGCCGTTTACCCCAGCCCCGGAATCCTTGAGCCCGCAGGCCCCCTATAAGCACGATGAGAATAGTCAGCAGGGCAAAGGCCGCGGTTACATTGATGTCTCGGGTAGGCGGTTTTATGGTAAAGGGGGGCTCTATATGCAAGGCCCCTATAGCCAGGGGAGAAAGAGCGGGAATACTATTGGCCAAGAACAGAAACAGGAAGATGGTCCCAATATAAGGGCCGTATACCGGGGCTTTTTTCCCAAAATGTTCCCGGGCAAAGGTATTGAGAAAGTCCACCAGAGCTTCCAGGAACACCTGGGAGCCCCGGGGGATCTGCTGGAGCTTACGGGTAAAGAGCAGGGAAAGGATGATGAGGATTGCCATCACCACCCAGGAAACCAGAATGCTTTCATTGATAACCAGGGCATTCGCTTCCACACCAAACAAAGAAATTGAAAACCCTTTAGGAAAGGGAATCGAAATAATGGGTGTAAAAGATCCCAAGGCTTCTTTAATATCCATATTTGTATTAACCTGCTTTTTTAAAGTAACTACTGTAACGGTATGGGTACTCCCCCTAGTCTTTAATCATAGACATTTCTCAAAAAAAAACCAGCCCTGGGGGGAATAGAAACTACAAAAATTAGTCCTTTTTAAAGAAAAAATCATCTTTAAAATATTTTTTAAGTAACCCCTCTGAGACTGCATCCTGTTTGTTCATGTGGATATAGGTTGCTTCGAGAAAGCCTTTGGTTGTATAGAAGCACCCCAAGATGAAGAATTCCGCCACCCTGGTAATAGCCCCCATCGCCTGATACATCCGCACCGGATTATCCAGCGCAAAATCGGTCATGATGTATTCAATAACCGTCTGTTGAGCCAGGTTAAGGGCATAGATAACCTCTGAAATCGGGAATTCCTCCTGCATCCGGGCCTTTCCCAGGGTAACAAAAAAGTTACCCACCAGGGTTCGATCAATACCCCGATCCAAGGTCCGAGAGAGGGTCGAATACACGGCTCCATTCAACTCCAGCAAGGGACCGTCTTCCAGGGCATTGTAGTGTTTAAGGTGGGAAGCCTTGCGAATTTTATCCTTCCATCGAATGGCAAAATCCCGGGATTTTAGATGTAAGGTATCTATTAAAATTCTATCAACCATAGGTAGTAGTATACTAGGACTTCAGAAATTAACAAGAGCAAGAAGTCTAAAAGACATAGAAAATTTTCCAAGCCCCGACCGCGGTGTATACCTCGCTGGTTCCGCGGATTAACGTCTGCCAAAAGCAAAACCCGGGTCGGTTCCCAAGAAATCAAGGGTTGCAACAAACCGCAGCTCCTTTCAGCGGCCCATAGAGGGTGCAAAACTATCCCAGGATGCGAGGACACCCCTGCGGTGCCATACGCCCTTTACAACCCGGTTGATTGGCGGACATGAGTCCGTATAAGCCTTACAAAACCCGGTGGTGGGCGAAAGGAGTTAAAAGCGGACAAAAGCCATGCTATTATAGTACTAGGCAAAGAAAGGAGGGGGTTATGATGGTAGTAACACCGGTAAAATGTCCGCATTGCGGAAGCGATGATGTAAAGAAGAACGGAACATCCAGGAACGGCAAACAACGCTTTTTGTGTAACCATGTAAAGTGCCGGCATAAGACATTTATTGAACATTATACACACAAGGCATAGGATCCAACTATCCCCTCGCGTATATTTTTTCGATAGTGAACGGGAACGGAACGCGGGCAACTGCCAGAATACTGGGGATAGCCAAGGACACCGTTACCGACACGCTGAGGAGTATTGAAACATTGTTATGGTATGTCAATGAGGATTACCGTGCCCGGCATAAAAACGACGGTATTACGGTTGAGTTTGTATCGGTTACTGAAGCTGAAATGGACGAAATGGGGAGTTTTGTCGGCGATACATCCCATCAGTGTTGGCTTTGGTGGGCAATAGACCATACTACCGGCGAGCCTTTGGCATTTCATTTCGGCACAGGGGGAACCTGGATACCCTTTTATCGTTACTCCGTCCATTTGCGGTTTCCCGCCGTTCAAAAATTATCCACTCCTCATACGAGGGCGGTTTGTTGCTTTGTTAATACCCCCGTGCCTTCCGTGCGTTTTCAAGCCATTTTCTGGCATTTGCATGATTTGGGTCAATCCGTAGCGCCGCTTCATAGTCGGCGATGGCCCGGTCGTAGTCCTCTTTGTCTTTATACGCATTGCCCCGGTTGTTATACGCGGCGGCAAGATTGGGGTTAAGCCTAACCGCCTCGGTAAAGTCCGCGATTGCCGATTCGTATTCGCCCTGGTTGGCAAGGGTGATGCCCCGGTCAAGGAAGGCTCAGGCTGTCTGCGGCGCGGCGGTTCCGCCTTCCCCATAACCGGACGCTTTGACGGAGGCCTTTTGGTTGGCTAATGCCGTAACCATGCGCCGCATCGCCGCGTCTCCCCGCACGTCAAGGTGGGTTACGCTGTCGCGGGTGGCCTTTTCCACATGGATGGCGCTGGCCCGGTAGCGGTAGGGGCCGCCCAGTTCCGTAAGCCGGCCTGTAATCACCTGCCGCAAAAGCCACCCGGCTTCCGGCGGGCAAGTCCGCCGCTATTTTTTCCGTCGACTGTTCTATGGCTTCCGCAAGGCTTACTCCGTCCCCGCCCCCGGTCGTGGCGCAGGACAAGAATAGCGCCAATACGCCGGCAGCCAAAGCCGTCTTTAACTTCTCACTCCTCATTCCTAACTCCTAAGTATTTACGGGATAAGCGCGGAGGTCAGCGGGCCCCAGGGCCCCTGCTTGCCGCCGCCGCTCTCTATCTGCACCGCAAAGTAGACCGTCTTGCCTGAGTCCGCGTAGTCGAACACGATGCGGTCTTTTTTCTTTTTGGTAAAAAAAGATTTACGCAGTTCCTCGGGGTCTGCGGGCGGCGCTTCGCCGGGCGCGACAACCAAAAAACAAATACGGAAACCCTTGTTGGCCGGATCATTCTCGTCTCCCGAAACAAAAACGATCCTAACGCCCAATTCGTGCCGCCCGATAAGGAAGGTTTCCACCTTCACCTGCGCCGTGGGCGTGCCGCCCGGCGTGTGGGTCGGGTCGGGGGGCTTAAGGCCCAGCGATACAAAGCCGGCAATGGTGAGCGGCGGGATAAGAAAGTAGCGCCGCTTCGTGTCGCGCATATCGGCGGTAAGCGCCTCGAACGCCTCGTCGCACTTGGCCCTTGCGACAGACGTGTTTGTGGAATCGTTCTCCACCACCGCAAGCGCTGTTTCCGCCGCCTCCGTCAGCGCCGTAAACTTCGTCAGAACGCCCGCCGCAAGCCCCCACGCCTGCCCGTTCTCCATCATAACGATGATCCATTCCTTCGCCATCGCCAAAATACCTTTCCGCGTTCCCGGAAGCCAGTCAGATCTTTGACTCATAATTCATGTCTCCTCTTGTATTTGTTGTATCGAAAGAAAACAGCGCGTTATCCGTAAATGGCGGGTCATTGTCTTTAGACAACAGGCCGTTTTTGCCTAAAAATGAGGTGTTTTGCTGTCCAAACGGGGGAATCTGCCTAAGCTGGAATACCTGCGGCGCCAGGCGCTTGACACGGCGGCGTATGCTGTCTTTGCGCTTGTCCTTATCGAAAGCATGGGAACATTGTATGTACCTGCGCGAGAAGCGTCAAGGTCTCGCGTTGCGCCACAGGGCGACGGCATTTACTGTTTTAATTCCTTATGGAGTACGGAATTAGATATTATTGGACAAGCACCCCATCGGAACGTAATGCTTTTCTATATAAGGAATTACATTTTTAAATGCCGGATCCCTGGTTGCGCCATAGTTTTTCTAAGTGAAAAGGGGGTGTGCGCCAAAATAAAAATCTAGCCCCAAGTAAACTGATCCTGCCGAGCGACAAGGGGAACCACATGGGGTTAGACATGAAAGACAAGAAAAAGGTGTGCCGGGAAATTGCCCGGCGATACCAGCAGGCGGACAAAAAGGGCAAGGGAAAACTCCTGGACGAGTATATGGCGACCCTCGGCTATAACCGGGACTATCTCGCCCTTATCCAGTCAAATTGGGGTAAACCCGGTGTGTCAAGGCAGAGGGCAAACCGATTAAAATTGTTGCCGCACCCGGCGGGTAGACCCGCGCAAGGGCCTCTGGGGGCCCGCAAGCCAAAGTACCGGGGAAAAGCAGCCTTCACGGCGCTGTTGAAGGACATCTAGAACCTTTTTGACGGTATGTGCGGTCGGACCGAAGGTCCGCAGCTTCTGGCCTCCATGCTCCGCCTTATGCTGGACTTCCTGACCGCCGAATATTCCCTGACCCCGGATATGAGAGCCCTGCTCGCCTCGGTCAGCCCGCGTACCATCGACCGCATCCTGAAACCGGTAAAAGACACGGGGCGGCTGCGGGTCCTTGAGCCTGACGAAGGGCGGCACGCTCCTGGGGGACCAGATACCGGTACGGGTCATGTTCACCGGGGACGAGCGGAAACTCGGTTTCTTCGAGTTCGACCGGGTGGCCCACTGCTGGGTCAGGGAGCGGCTACAGCAGATTCGGGACGAGCTTCCCTTCCCCCTTCTGGGTGTTGACAGCGACTCAGGCGGCGAGTTCATCAAGGCCCAGGTCAAAGACTGGTGTGACCAGAACCACATCCAGTTCACCCGCGCCGTCCCTACCGGAAAAACGACAATTGCTTGCGGACCTCTGGTCCGATTCCTCCGGGGTATATACTATCCAGGTTTGATAGGTATGTCAAAGTTAAATCGGGTGATTTTTTCGGATTCTATAAAAAAATATCGTAATTATTCCGGGGTTGCAATGGGTTCGGTCAATTATCCCGTATCCCGGGCGGCCTACAAAATGACACCGGCAGAGTTGTTCAATAACTTCAATTATTGAACAACTTACGCTAAAAAACAGCAGATTTGGCGGATTTCTGCAAGAACTTCGCCAAATCTACGAGACTTGTGCCGGACTAAAGTCCGCGACATCCAACCGGGTTGTTGAACAAGTCCAATAAATGGCCGAACTTCGAGTTTTGTTATCGGGGTATCCATCAGCTTGCATACGAAATACGCTCACCCGCAGGGGATAGAAGCGGATAGCCCGACCCCGCCGTAGGGGGTTGGGCCCAAATGGTGGAGAGGGACCCCCTTTGTAAAATACCGCAAACTATTGGTATACTTAGTCTATGATGAACTTATTTAGAGACAGCCAAACTCGTAAAAAATGGCTTTTTTCACCGGCCGTTCTTCCTGCGGCTCTGTTTGTTTTTTCTACCTGTATGTCTTCGCCGGCGGGCGTGGAAGAGCACCAGTGGTCGTATCAGGGTAGTACAGGGCCTGAACATTGGTATGCGCTGTCGCCGGAGTACGGGATTGCCAAAGACGGAAAGGCGCAGTCGCCGATTGACATTGTTACCGCGGATCTGACGGCGGATGCCGCTGTAGGTAAACCGGTTATCACCTACGGCAAGGCTCTTTTTGAACTGGAAAACAACGGTCATACCATTGAAGCAATCCCTGTCGCTGCGGACGGTCATGGTAACAGCATTGCGCTTGACGGCAAAACCTATGTATTACAGCAGTTTCATTTTCATGCTCCAAGCGAACATTTGTTTGACGGCACATCTTTTGCCATAGAATTACATCTTGTACACAAGAGTTCCCAGAATGATATGGCGGTGATAGGGGTTATGATAACCGAAGGGGCGCGGAACGAAACGCTCATGGAAGTATTTGACAATTTACCCTCCGATGAATCGCTTAGACCCGAAGTCGAGGTAAATCTTGACGGACTGTTCCCGGACGGCTGGGAAGCGTACCGTTACGACGGTTCTTTGACTACGCCGCCTTGTACGGAGGGCGTTAAATGGACTGTCCGGGCGCTGCCCATAACCATGTCGCGTTCCCAGATTGACGCATTTAGGGTTCTGTACGACGGGAACAGGCGTCATGTTCAAAACAGGTATGGAAGACAGGTTTATTGGGTAAAGTAATGTTTATTGCCGGATAGAAACCGGCTTGGCGCGTCTAGCAGCATATCGGATAACGCGACGGCGGATATGGGCTGGCCCCAGGGGATCCCGGTATGTGCCGGCGGGCTTCCCGCCGGAATAAGGGTGCAGCCTCATGGTTCCGCTCTATGGCCGAATTGGGTTTATCCAGGGTTTTACCGGCTATCTATTCCTCAATCGTCCGGTATTCCGGTTTTTTGATGTTGCCAAACTATACTGGGGAGTAGAACATTTGCCAAGAGTACTATACTTCAAGAGGATCATTATGGTATTGTGTAATTAATCATGTGGGGGGATTGATCACAGAATGAGAGAAAACGGGAATAGTATATCCGCTGATAAAAGTGGACAATTTGATCAGGACATCGCAGTCCGAATGATCGGGAAAATTATAGGTTTTTTGGGGAACGTGATGACAGAAACCCCGGCAAAAAGAATCATCAGTATTGTTCTTATAGAGGTTGGTGTCCCTCATGATCGGGTTACTGAATTGACCGGTCTGTGCGACAGAAGCGTCCGGGAATTACGGAAAAAAATAAAAGAGGGTAACGCGGATGATAGTTTGTTTCACGTTGGCGGAGGCGGGTGCAAGGGAAAATTGAAAGATATTGAGAAGCTCATTATCGAAAAGATTGAAACGAACAACTATCATACACAACAAGAAATCGCCGACATGATATATGATGAATACGGGATTAAGGTCCATCGAACCGTAGTTGGGAAGCTGTTAAAAAAAACGAAATCAAACGGCTAAAGAGCGGTTCTTTGCCAGCCAAAGCAGATAGTCAGAAGCAACGGTGGTTTTACGATACCCTGTTAAAGCCGCTTATGGATAGGGCAACGGGAGGGGAAATTTCCCTTTTGTTTTTAGACGCCTCGCATTTTGTCATGGGATGTGATTTTCTGGGTTATATATACGGGAGAGTTCGGCGGTTCGTAAAAACGTTTTCCGGGCGTAAGCGGTATAATGTTCTTGGGGCGTTAGACTTCATCTCGAAGAAGGTGACCATGGTTACCAACGACTCGTACATAACCGCCCGCGAAGTTTGTGAAATTTTCAGGAAGATAGCTGAAGTATATGCCGGTAAAACCGTGTTTGTGGTACTGGACAATGCGAAGTATCAAAAGTGTAATATCACCAGGGAATTGGCAGAACACCTGGGCATCAAGCTGGTATTCATTCCGTCGTATTCTCCCAATCTAAACCTCATAGAACGTTTGTGGAAATTGGTAAAAGGCAAACTGCGCTCAAGGTATTATAACCGGTTTGAGTTATTTCGGGAACAGATAGACTCGATAATCAACAGTACGGATAATGGCAACAAAGAGATTGTAGACAGACTCGTTGGCGAAAAGGTTCAGTTATTCGATGATCTTATTTCCATCAATGAGAATTCCTTTAGGCGCAACCAGGAAGCCGCCTAAATATTTGGTAAATGTATCCACTCTCCAGTATAACTTTACCTTACAGCAGGTCTCAGGTTTTTTCAACCCAGTTCATCTTTTTTAGCTCAAGAACTTACCACTCTCAAGATAATAAATTCACTCCTCAAAAAATAGCAAATGCTTCTTTAACGTCTGAAATGTGTTCTTTTGTTAGTATGCCGATGTCGTTTCAAATTCTTTTTACAAAAATGGGCCTAAACCCTAATGGTCTCATCATTAAAGATTTAGAAGGTTCGCCCTGGTATTTTACATATAACTATCCTATTCTCGGACTAGGAATAGTTGATTCTGATCCCTCAAAAACAAATGGTGAAAAACATTTTATAGGAAAAGTATCCATTAATGATGAAGGTAAAGTTGTAATCACTGATTATTCCGAGGGACAAAATGGTTTCTCATAAGAAGTGTCAGCACAAACCCTATATTGATTGACGGCAATGATATTATAATGATTATTGTTGAAAATGGTTTTATTGTTCTTAAAAAAAAGCAAATGGAATACAAATAGAACCTGTCGCTTTGCCTATGCCTAACATTAATATGTATATTTCGGTCCCATAGATCCGGTAGTCCGGTAAAACAGATCCATCAGTCCGGATAGAGATCCACCCGTAACGGCCCTCCTAAAATTGAACCGTGTCCCTCTTTAGGGACTCAAAA
>JAIRNP010000017.1 GCA_031258005.1 Treponema sp. | reverse complement strand
GGGGGATCGGTATGGATCGAGGATAGTGGAGGGGGAACCGCCTGAGGAGGCGAACATGGCGGTGGAAAGGGGGGGTGGGGCATTGGACATATGGGTCAGACCCTTTTATGGAAAGAGGGCGATCCGAACCGTTTTTCTCCTCATTTTCCCGCTGTCTACCACCCCCAGGCCCGGATAAACGGTACCAATCCTGCGGATGTTCCGAATCAATTCTAATTTCCAGTACAAACCGAAAACCTTCAGGGGAGAGGTCTATCCTGAAACAGGTACAATCTAAAATTGTGGGTCAAGTTTAGCGTCCATGGGGAAGCAGTTTACCCATGAGAACAAAAAAGATTGCATTGGTTTTGCAAGAGGATCCATAGCATGTCCTTTCAAGCTAAACCCCCTATTGGAGAGAGAGAATCTGTTGGAGGGCTTGTTTCCGTACCGCTGGGGAATGTTCATAGCCTGCCAGAGCGACCAGCAGAGGGATTCCCGTCTGACTCAAGGGAGGACCGGAAAAACGGCATAAGGCGCCCACTGCCGCCGCAACGGCGGCCAGGGTCTGCTCATCGGTAACCTGAGCAGGGGGAAAAATCCCGCGGCTAAAGGCTTTGAGGGCTAGGCCTTCAGGATCCACACCGATACGGCCAATCGCTTCTGCAATGACCGCCTGAACTAAGGATTCAGGCTCACGGGAGAACTGGGCAGCGAGAAAGGGGATGCTCTCTGCGGAACCGAGTCGGGCGAGTAAGCTCACTGCTTCGGAACGCTGACGGAAATCCACCGGCGGATGGACAATGGAACTTTTGAAGTTTGAACGGACGCTGCCAATGACTTCCATGAGATAGGCAGTGAACTCGGGCTCTCGTTTCCCCACCCGGCCTTCCTGGAGGGCCAGGGTAATCATGGCAAGGCTGTTCCTCACACCCGCTTCACTTAACGGGATAGACGATAACCCCGGGATAGGCGCCCCAAGACCGTAGGTCCCCTCCGGGAGGGAACCGTAAAGGGATTGCTGCGGGGAGCGGCTCTGGTATTCCAGCCGATAGGCGTAGAGGACCCAATCGTTTCCTCCTGAATAAAGTACCCCCTCATCACTGAACTGAGGAATCGCTGAAGCGCCGATGATGCGTATAACCCACCTCCGCCGTCCTGTGGGGCTAAAGGCCGCGGCCCGGGATTGGGAAAGCATATAGATTCCCCGTTCATCGTAGATCATAAGGGCTTCCTTTATGTCTCCTGGCTCTTCAGGGGCTTCTTGATCGCCGGAAGTACTTTCTCCAACCCAAAGGACCGTGCCTTCATTAAGCGAGAGGAGCAGCACTTGTCCATTCTGCAAGGTAATGGCTACCTGGTCATCCCGGCTTACCGCGGCTACCGGGACATCAGGAAGCAGCGGAAAGGGCGGGTAATCCCCGCCGTAACCGTGGATCTCACCGTTTGGGTCAAGTATGAGCAAAGGGAGGGTGATTTCAGCTGCCTCGGTCCCGGAACTATCCCTATGCCGCAGCGGGCCTGCCAAAGGGACGAGCACCGCAGGCGCCTTGGGGAGCAGGCAGGAACGGGTATTTCCAAAACCATCGATCTGGAGGAGTTCTGCATTACCCAGCACTAGGAGCAGTCCCCCACGTTTGTCTGCTAAAGGAGGAAGGGCAATGGCCTGGTCCAGTATTTTATACCAGAGCAGGGTGCCGCTCGCCGTATAACAGGAGACTTTTTTTTCAGTAGCGGCAAAGATCCGGCCATCCCAGCCTTTCACCACCGGTCCTATCAGGGGGGCGTTGAGTTTGGCCCGCCAGAGTTCCCGGCCAGTACGGCTCACCGCGATGAGAAAGCCGGTGGTCCTGCCGATATAGCTCGTCCCTTCCCGGGATCGGGTTACAAAGGGGCGTAATCTTCCTCGGGCATAGTAATTCCACAAAAATCTCCCGGTCCAGGTGTAGGCTTTAAGATTACCCCCATCGCAGACCGCTACCACTGAGCCGTCTTGGACCGAGGGAGGCCCGATGACGGTTCCTCCTAGGGCCTGCTTCCAGAAAGGCTCTCCCCAGGTTTGAGCCCTGAGCGGGAGGACGATGAAGATACAAAATATCCATCCCCCTATCCATGCAGCACGACCGTTAGGCACCATGGAAGGTCCTGCTTCGGGTAAAAATCCCCAGACTTTCGATGTGCGCGGTTTGGGGGTAAAAATCATAGAAGTTTATCTCCCGAAGCTCATAGCCCCCGTGGACTAATGCCCGGCTGTCCCGGGCCAGGGTAGCAGGATCACAGGATACATACGCCAATAGGGGAGGGCCCTTATGGACCAGCCACTGCCTGAGTGCCCGGGAAAGTCCCTGTCGAGGAGGATCGGCGACCATAAAGCCATACCGGGCTTTATGGGGGAGGATCTTGACCCACTGATCGCTGCTCAGGGCAGCATACCGGAGACCTTTTCCCCGGACATTTTCTCGGGCCAGCGACAGAGCCAGGCTGTTTTGTTCCACCAGGTCCATCCGGGGAAACAGGTCCTGGAGAAAGGCCGCAAAGGTTCCTACCCCGCAGTACATATCCGCCATAGGGAGGGAGGTATCTGCTTCCTGGGCATAACGCCGCAGGTCTTGGATAAGGAATTCCAGCATGATCCCGTTACTTTGAAAAAACGCCCCCGCATCCAGGAGGAGTTCCCGGTCCAGGAGGGACACCCGGCCGCGATGGAGGCCCCCTTCGCTCAAAAAGGTTTTGAACCGGGAATACACCGTGAACCGGTCTTGCCCAGGCGGGGGAAGGAGTTCTTTTTCCCGAAGCGCTTGCCGGATTCCCGGATCCGCAACAGGGCAATCCTTAAGCGGGATGATGCTTGCACTGATTCGGCTTTTAAAGCCCAGCGCTCCCCGGTGAAAGGGCCGTATGCAATGAAATTGTACCCGGTTTCGGTATGCTAAAGGAGGAGCGGGATACCGGTTCGGCTCAGGGGGAGCCGGTAAGCCTCCGATTCTGACCAAGCTATCCTGCAGGATCCGCACTTTTTCAGCGATCTGGGTTTCATAGGCAAGATGCTGCAAAGAACAAGCCCCACAGGTGCCAAAAACCTCGCAAACCGGCTTCCTACGCTGGGGGGAAGGCTCGAGAATTTCCACCAGTTCCCCCTGGGCCCAACCTTGGTGTTCCTCGGTGATCCGTCCGGCGATGATATCCCCGGGAACGGTGTAATCCATGAATATACACTGCCCCCGGTAATGTAAGACCCCGGCTCCGCCGGTACCGATACCCTCCACCGGTGCGGTAAAAAGCGTACCAATTACCATGTATTTATAGTATATCATGATTGCCACAACAATCATATAGGGAGTACAATAGATCCATGAGTGGAGCGAATCTACGAGAAAAGCTCGATAAACCGAGTACCCCCCATGAATGGCT
Source organism: Treponema sp. (assembly GCA_031258005.1). Classification (GTDB taxonomy): domain Bacteria; phylum Spirochaetota; class Spirochaetia; order Treponematales; family Breznakiellaceae; genus JAIRLU01. The sequence continues at coordinate 27,548 of JAIRNP010000017.1, read as the reverse complement.
CAGTGCCTATGATGGATCGAAGCTTTTTGTCAGACATTGGATACCCCATAGATTCCTCCAGAATAATCCGGGGCATGTGCCTCGGGGAGTTTTACATATTGTTCACGGTATGGCTGAACATTCCCTCCGTTACGAACGACTTGCCCGGCGGCTGGGTCAGGAGGGTATTGAGGTGTGGGCTGCGGATCAGCGGGGACATGGTAAAACCGCGGATCTTTCGGTAAACGATCCCGGTAAGGGCGGTCTTTTAGGGCACTGTGCAGATAAGGAGGGTATTTCCAAGATTACCGGGGATATTGATTGTATCAACCGGCGGATCAAGGAGATCTATCCCCAGGTACCCTTGTTCCTTTTGGGACATTCCTGGGGTTCTTTTCTGGTTCAGCAGTACATTGAAACCCATGAATGCGGACTTGCCGGATGTATTCTCTCGGGCACTCGAGGGCCGGACGGTGTACGAATTCAGATCAGCCCGTTCTTCATGGCTTTACTGGCCCTGCTGAAAGGAGGGATCCGTAAAGTTTCGGTTCTAGCCCATATAGTAACCGACAAGCCCTTTAATAAGCCCTTTAAACCGAACCGAACCGCCTTTGATTGGCTCTCTCGGGATGAGGGCGTGGTGGATGCCTATGTAGCGGATCCTTGGAGCGGTATGCTCTGTTCCGTGGGGTTCTATCGGGATATGAGTGTGCTGCTTAACCAGATTCATAAACCTGAGGCTCTTGAGCGGATTAGCCGGGACTTACCTATTTATGTGTTCTGCGGCAGCGCCGATCCGGTAGGAGATATGGGAAAGAGCCCTATCGCCTTGGTAAATGCGTACCGGTCTTTGGGAATCCAGGATCTGGAGTTTGTCTTGTATCCGGATGCCCGGCATGAGCCCTTGAACGAAACCAACCGGGAAGAGGTTACCGAGAATCTCTTGAACTGGATTATCCGGCATTGTGATGCTCCCAAGCCCCTGGAGGAATCCTTTCCCGGTAATTTTGTTGAGCCATTGTAAGCCGTGAACCGTGAATTGATAGTAAAAGAGGGGGGTCGAGGGTCGTTTCGTTGAAACAGAATTTTTATATTTCCTAATTGAGAGGCTTCCTTGCGCATCCGTTATTCTACTGAACAAAGCGGAAAGGCCGTTAAAAAAGCGATTGTATATACCCAGGATGAACATGGCATTAGATTTTCAGCAGTAGACCCCAAGGCCGTGTATATTGTTGAATGTTTACAATCCAGCGGGTATGAGACCTATATCGTGGGTGGGGCGGTTCGGGATTTGATCCTCGGTAAAAGCCCTAAAGATTTTGATATTGTCAGTGCCGCCAGCCCGGGCCGGATAAAAAAACTATTTCATCAAGCCCGGATCATTGGCCACCGTTTCAGGCTGGTGCATGTACGTTTTGGGTCCAAGGTTTTCGAAGTTTCTACCTTTCGTTCGCTGAGGGACGGGCTCACCAGTAATACCTTTGGAACCATTGAGGAGGATGTGCTCCGCAGGGATTTTACCTTGAACGCCTTGTTCTATGATCCCCTGACCCAGTTGGTGGTGGATTATGTGGGGGGCATACCCGATATACGAAAGCAACAGATTCGCCCTATCATTCCCTTGGCTACCATATTCAGCGATGATCCGGTGCGGATGATCCGGGCCCTCAAATACGCGGCGGCTACGGGTTTCACGCTGCCCCTATCCCTGAAATGGAAGATCAAACGACAAGCCCCTTTATTGGCGGGAATCTCCCCTTCAAGGCTCACTGAAGAGTTGTCTAAAATTATCCATTCTTCCTCAGCAGTGCAGATCGTTGAAAAGCTGCTAAACTTTGGGGTCTATGAATTTCTCCAACCCCATGCAAGCCATTTGATGAAGGAACAGCCTGCTTTTCGTAGCCGGTATTTGGATAGTCTCAAGCGTATAAGCTATGAGGGGTTTAAAGGCGCGCCTGGTGAAGCGTTGGCGGCGTTAATAGGGGATTATCTCGAAGAGATTACCCAATGGGATGGAGCTATTCCGGATCAGTATAAGAACACCTTCATGGCAGCCCGGCGCTTTATCATGCCCATCAATCCCTCCCGGGCAGAATTGGATCAAGCCGTCCGGCGGATATTCAAGGCTCATGGCATTATCATTAAGAAATCCCACTTTTCCGAGTGGGGAAGGCGGCCATTCCCCGGAGCCTTAAATCCGGGTGATTCCCAGCTTCCCTCAGGAGATCCCCCTCCCCAGCGCCCGCTGATACATGCACGGAAACGGGAAAGTCCTGCCGAATAGAGCAGTCCTAAGTCTCCCTTTCTCGTTCGGTTCGGTATCCCTTATCGTAGCCGCTTAATGAGTATATCCGTCTGATCCTTGTACTGGGTAGGGGCAATGGTCCCGGCCTGTTCCAAGAACTCAATGGCTTCCCTATTACGGCCCGCAGAAGCGGCATTGACCCCCTGGGCATAGGAAACCAGCGCCGGGTCGGCACCGTATTGCAGGGCAGCACGGTAATACGTTTCGGCCATATCGTACTTTTTTTGGTCATAGGATAACAGCCCCAGGTAATAATGGGGGGCGTAATGGGTATACCGTTGGTGTAAAGCCTGCTGGAATACCGCTTCCGCCGTTTTGAAGTCCTTATCCTTATAGGCCTGCTGGCCTTCTATAATGAGTTCCGCAAAGGTCTTCCGGGTATGCAGGTATTCCTTATAATCCTGTTCCAGGTTCTCTAAGGCAGTCCAACTGAGGATGTGGTTAAAAATCACTTCCGCATTAGCCGGGGAGGTGGCTGCATTGGAGAGGAGCATAAAACATTCGTAGAGGATCCGCTCATAATTGGCCTTTTTGCTGTCTTTAAAGAAGGAGACCAAGGCCCAGGATACACTCTGCAAATGATCGGGAAACCCCTGCATATCTGCCAAGAATACCGATTCCAAGGGAGGAGCCTTATCTCCCAGATTTTTTACCGTTTCAAGCCAGGCTAAATTTTCTTCATAGATTAATCCCCCTGGTGATTCCAGCCTTGACGCATCCACGGGACTACCCTCAGAGGAGGTTTCGGCAGGTGCCGCAGGAAAGCGGGGCTCAAAGCGGAGGGTACTAAAATAGATGGCGAATCCCTCCCGGATCCAGGAAGGAGGATGGGGAATAAAAGCCCGCACGTATTGGACAAAGGCCTGATGCGGGAACATCCGGGCCTCTTCCGGGCTGCCCCGGTGTATGACCAGTTCCCGCCGTTCAGGCTGATTATAATGCATATACACTGCCCCAGGACTGGTTTTATCTAAGTGCTCGAAGATATAGGCATCATAATCTTCCTGGGAGGTATAGGCCCGGACGTTTAAGGGCGCCCGTATAGCTTCCTCATTAAAATGGAAAATGCTGTTGTACAACTTAAACCGGGTTTCCAATTCCTGGGATAGGAGGGCCGCATCGGCGCTGCCGCTGTCGCTTTGTACTACATAATTTTTACTGGTTACCGATACCATTACCGGCACGGCTATAAGCTGCGGGGATATAGAAACAAGTAAAACCACAGAAAATATAAAACCGTAACGCTTCATGAGAACTCCTCTTACCTATATCACAGAGGCTTTCCCAACCCTTCAGTTTTTGGGAAAGGCTCACCTATCTTTATTATCGAACACTTCTGTATCAAACTTTTATCGAATCATGAGCTTCTTGCAAAACCCGGTTGGTTTTGCAAGGGGCTCTCATCTTTAGATGATTTTGTCTATGATAATATGTACCTCTTCAATAAGAATACCCGTATACCGTTCGATGCTGTCTATAATATACTGTTGCAATTCATGGATATCTCCTCCTAATTGGGTCCCATAGGCCACATCAATGGTGATGACCAAACGGTACCCCAGGGTGTCATCTTTTACGGCGATTTTTTTGATCCGTATGTTTTGATTATACTCATCTACACAGTTGATAACCATATAGCTCAGGGCGGTTTCTGAAATGCTCACCCGGCTCCGTTTGGAATATTCGGGCCGCACCACAGACTTTTCATGCACCCTTGGGGCGGGACTGATAGCCGGGGGTACGGGGTTCCGTTTGAAAATCCTGATGGCATTATAGAAAATCGTCGGATAATTGCGTTTCACCTCAATAGAAGGGACCGGAATCACGTGTTTCCCCTCGATCCGCCTGGTTCTAATGGCAGTTTCAATATCCCCTTGGGAGGCGATATCCTCAATCTTTATGATTTTACTCGGCGGCGGAAGCTGAAGCCGGGCGGCGATTTTATTCACCATCTTTACCGATGTCCCCAGGATCAGGATTTTCTTGGACCGTTCCCCCTGGAGCTTTCGGGCAACCTCATCTCGCTGACCTTTATTATCAAAGAGGGCGACTTTCACCGCCGCGAGGAAGGACTTCTCCTTTTTGGCCGACTGACCGGCCAATATGCGGTTATCCCGGATGAGCAAACCATCATCAATGATAAAATCAATACGGTATTTCTGGGCGACCAGTTTTGCCCGGAAGCTTTTGCCCGTACCGCTTTCCCCCACCAGGGCATAGATTTTGATTCTCCTCAGGCTTACAAAGAGATCCCCAATCATGTTCCCCCGCGCTCCTCCAGGGCCTCCTCAGGATTCGACCCATCAGCTTCTAGTGTAACTGAATATTGCCGCCTCGTTCAGAGGGATCCGGTGCAATTTTTTTAGCCCCATACATTCCCCATGATTTTTTCCGTTTTTTCTATACGCCCCTGGGTTTGTAATCAAAACCATTGCGCTATAAACCGTCTTGGTTTTATAGTAAAAATACCATGAACCGCCTCGCGTATAAAAGGACCCCTTCTGTTGCCGCTCCCTCAAAAGGAGGAACTCAGGCTCACCATGACTGAACTCGATATGGTTATCCGCCTGGGGTTGGGGTTCATTGCCGGGGCCGTCATTGGGCTTGAGCGGGCCAGCCAACACCAGGTTGCCGGCCTGCGGACCCACATCCTGATTGCCACAGGAGCCACCCTGCTGATGATGCTTTCCATCTGGCTCCCCCAAGAATTCACCGGCATGAAAAACGGAGATCCCGGAAGGATCGCCGCCCAGGTGGTGTCCGGTATCGGCTTCCTCGGGGCGGGGGCCATGATCCGGCTGGGAAACAACATCAAAGGACTCACTACTGCCGCATCCCTCTGGCTTATCGCCGCGGTGGGCTTGGCCATTGGCGCGGGGATGTTCCTTGCTGCGGGGCTTACCTTGATTATCACCCTGATTACGCTCATACTTCTGAATCCTATTGAAGGGAGGCTGTTCCCGAAAGAACGGAATAAACTGCTGGAAATAACCTTTAACTCGGATAATCCAGAAATCCCTGAACTTAAAGAATGCTTGCAGGTTCTACAATCTTTTGCCGTTCGGGTTTTGTCTATGGATGTGGCTCAGGGTATCGGTAAAGGAAAAGAAAAAGGGAAGGGGGTCAGGCTCCACCTTTTCGTAGGAATTCCCGATACCGCGGATATTGCCAAACTGGTGATGGCCCTTAAAACCAAGCCCAAGGTGGAACGGGTCGAAATAAAGGAAAAGTACTAGCCGGTCCTGCAGGGTCATGGAGGTATCCTGGAGCGGTTCTTGAACTTCTTGTAAAACTCGATTAATTTCAAACCAGCCCTCTTTGTATATCTTGGATAGTAAGGAGAGGGAATGTCAACGAAAGGCGGTAACCCTATGGAACCTATCATTTTAGCCTCCGGTTCATTAAGAAGGCAGGAATATTTCCGTCTCCTGAATCTACCTTTCAGTATTATGCCTGCTCTGATAGATGAAGATTATGAAGGGATTTCGGATCCCCGGAACATTGCTGAAAACATGGCGATCCGGAAGATTAATAAGATACTCGATCTCCTGGCGGGGAGAATTCCTCCCTGGATTTGTGCGGCGGATACGATTATTGCAGTGGACGGGGAGATCTTCGGAAAACCAAAGGATAGGGAGGATGCCCACAGGATGCTTTCAAAAATGCAGGGCCGTTCCCATGAGGTGATAACCGCGGTGGCCCTGTTTAACAGCAGGAGCCGGGTCAAGGCCATTGATTGCCGATCCGTGGTAAGCACCGTGTTTTTTGCGGGTCTCTCAAAACAGGAGATAGAATGGTATCTTAATACCGGAGAGTGGCAGGGAGTGGCCGGAGCCTATAAAATCCAGGGCTTGGCCGGTTGTTATATATCCAAGATTACTGGATCCTATAGTTCCATCGTGGGCTTGCCAATCCATGAGTTTTATGTCATGTTAAAAGAGAACGGTTATCCTTACGGGAATTCCTAGCCGCTCAACAGCATTGCAGGGGAAAGGCTTATGCTTTTCTACCTATTTTCCACTGCCTTTAGGCGGTGAGATACAGGGAAGGCGCCTCTCAACACTGCCCTGCTGCGGCGGGTGCAGGTGAGGAGGCACATAGGGAGAAATTATGGCGGTAGTTACCATGAAAAGCCTGCTTGAGTCGGGAGTGCATTTCGGCCATCAGGTAAAACGCTGGGATCCGCGGATGAAGAAGTACATCTTCGCAGAACGGAACGGCATTCACATCATCGATCTGCAAAAGACCATTCAGGCAATCAAAGACGCCTATGACGTGGTCCGTAAAACCGTAGCAGGCGGTAAGATGGTTATGTTTGTAGGCACTAAAAAACAGGCCCAACAGGCAATTCAAAAAGAAGCGGAACGGTGCGGTATGTATTATGTCAATAACCGCTGGCTTGGAGGGATGCTTACCAACTTTGTTACCATAAAAAAGTCGCTGCTTCGTCTTAAAAAACTGGAAAAGATGGAAGTAGACGGTACGTTTGAAAATCTCACCAAAAAGGAAATCGCTGCCCTGGCGAAAGAGCGGTCCAAGCTGCAGAAAAACCTGGGGGGCATCAAGGAAATGAAGGAACTGCCGGGGATACTCTTTATCGTTGATACCCGGAAAGAAGCCATCGCCGTAGCCGAGGCGCAACGCCAGGGTATACCCATCATCGCGGTGGTGGATACCAACTGCAATCCTGAGGGTATTGATTACCCCATTCCAGGCAACGACGATGCCATCCGGGCGATCACCTTGTTTACCCAGATCGTCGCTAATGCGGTGGTAGAAGCGGATAACGAGGTGGGGCTCAAGATCATTGAAACCCTGGGGGATGACGACGAGGATATGGAAGCCATCCTGACTGATGTGTCCATCAAGGAAGAGGACCGGGAAATCGATATCGAGGCTTATTCATCGGGGACCCCTGAAGCCCAGGAGACGCCGGTGGATGAGGAAGATGAACTGCCGGTGGATGTGGATAAGGTCTATGCCGGGGAATAGGGGAAACGCAATTTCCAAAGGAGGATGTCATGGGAATCAGTGCAGGGGATGTTAAACGGCTCCGGGAAAAAACCGGCGCCGGTATGATGGAATGTAAAAACGCCTTGGTTGAGACCGGAGGGGATTTTGACCAGGCGGAAAAACGGTTAAAAGAAAAAGGCTTGGCTGCGGTGGAAAAACGGATGGACCGGGCAACCAACGAAGGGAAGGTGTTTATTAAAATTCGGGACCGTACCGCGGTCCTGGTAGAATTAGCCAGCGAAACCGATTTCGTCACCCGGAACCCTGAGTTCATTGCCCTGGGGGGCCTTTTGGCCGACCGTATCCTGGATCAGGGCTATACCGAACCAAATGAAGCATTGCAGGGGCTCGTAACTGATTTGGCCACCAAGATCCGGGAAAACATGAGCCTCCGGCGGATTCAGGTGGTCCGCGCGGGGGATAACGAATACTTAACCCAGTATATTCACGGGGACGGTAATATCGGCGTGCTGGTAAAACTGCAGGCCGATAAACCGGAGGTGTTCCTGCAGGAAGGGGTGCAGGATTTTGCCTTCAGTATCGCCCTCCATGTGGCGGCCTTTAATCCCCTCGCCTTGGATAGAACCAAGATCCATCCTGATTTTCTCCAAGAGCAGGAAGCCATTTTCCGTAAACAGTTGGAAGGGGATGAAAAACTCTCCGGTAAACCTCCGGCGGTCCTCGATCAGATCCTCAAGGGTAAGCTTACCAAGTACCTGTCGGATATATGCCTCTTGGAGCAGGGCTATGTGAAAGAAGAGAAGCTAAGCGTGGCCCAGGCCCTGGCTAACTGCGGGAAACAGGCCGGCGCGGATTTACAGATAGTCGAGTACCTCTATTTCAAAGTGGGCGCCTAAGCGCGCCGTTTCGCAGATCCCCCGGTGCGGGGGATCGAGGAGTGGAACTATGCATGAAGTTATTACCCTATCCGAAGAACGCATGAAGAAAACTCTTGCAAACCTTAAAGAAGGGTTTGCCGCCTTAAGAACCGGGCGGGCCTCGGTGTCCTTGTTTGATAAGATCCGAGTAGCGTATTACGGCGATAAGTCTCCCTTGAACCAAGTGGCGAACATTTCCATTCCCGAAGCCCGGCTCGTGGTGATTCAGCCCTTTGATAAGGGCCTCATCGGGGAGGTTGAAAAGGCCATCCGTTCATCGGAACTTTCTCTCAATCCCAGTAATGACGGTAAGGTGATACGCATCGCCATTCCGCCGCTCACCGAAGAACGGCGGAAGGAACTGGTCAAGGTGGCCAAGAATCAGGCTGAACAGAGCCGGATAGCGGTGCGGAATATCCGCCGGGACGGCAACGAGGAGCTTAAGAAACTGCTCAAAGGGGGAACCATCACGGAAGACCAGGAAAGCAAGAACAGTCTGGAATTGCAGAAGCTCACGGATTCCTACATTAGTAAGGTTAATCAGATTTTGGAAGAGAAAAACAAAGAAATAATGGAAGTCTAAAGAAATACATGGCTTCATCAGTAGTCCCTGCGAGTTCGCCGCTCCCTCGTCATATTGGTATCATTATGGATGGGAACGGCCGTTGGGCGCAAAGAAACAATCAATTCCGCACCCAGGGACATCTTGAGGGCCTTAAAACCGCCAAAAAAATCGTCCGAGCTGCCAGCGATCTGCATATTCAATTCCTCACCCTCTATGTCTTTTCCACGGAAAACTGGAAGCGTACTGCCGAGGAAGTGGGGTTCATTATGGGCCTGGTGAAGCAGTATCTCAAGGCAGAACTGGATTTTTACCGGGAAAACCGGATTCGGATCCGTCATGCAGGAGATCCTGGGGGGCTGCCACCGGATATTGCCCGGGAACTGGCGGAAGCCTGTGAAGATACCCGTTCTTTTGAAGGCTTGCAGGTCATTCTGGCTTTAAATTACGGTGGCAGAGATGCCATTGTTCGGGCGGTGGGGCGCTGGTTCGATTCTTTAGCAAAATTAGAACATGAACCATTAGAAAAGAGGATACAAGAAAAAATTACCGAGGAAGGAATCCGTAGTTGTCTGGATAACCCGGACATTCCGGATCCGGATCTCATTATTCGGACCGCGGGAGAATATCGAATCAGCAATTTCCTGCTCTGGGAGGGGGCGTATGCGGAATACTATTTCTCAGAGACCCTCTGGCCTGATTGGAGCGAAGCGGATTTGCGGGCCGCCATCTCCGCGTATCAGCAGCGGGAACGGCGCTTTGGCGGGGGAAACCCGTGAAAAAACGTACCGAACGGCTTTTATTGTTCGTGATTGGGCTTCCCCTGGTGATAGGGATTGTGGTATTACTGCCCTACAAGCACCATCTTGCGGTTAATCTGTTGGTGGTCCTCTTGAGCGCCCTGGGAGCCGGTGAATTTGCCGTGTTCTTGAAAAAGAACCATAAGCCTATTGCCCTCATAGAGGCGCTCATCTTTGGAGCGATGTATCCCCTGGGCGTAACCCTGACGGTTAGCTTTGATCTCCAAGCCCAGATCATGCCGGGGATGTGTATCCTGGGGGCTTCCTGGTTCCTGGTTTCCCGGATTTTTGCGGGAGAAGATAAACTCAAGGATGTGACGGATCGGGTTGCCGCAGGTTGTGCGGTGCTGGTCTATCCCGGCCTGTTCATGGCCTGGATCATCGAGATGAGCCGCTTGGTCCATGCGGACCGGGTGATCCTCATGTTCCTGCTTATGGTGATTGGCAATGATTCTGTAGCTTGGGTTACGGGTATGCTCTGGGGCAGGGGAAACCAGGGGATCATCCCTGCAAGCCCGCATAAGAGTGTGGCGGGCTTTATCGGAGGACTTACCGCTTCTATTCTTATTGGACTAGGGGCGGTTTTTTTTATTCCCGAAGCCTTTAGTTCAAGGCGCGTACCCTCGGCTTGTGCGGGCATGGTGCTGGGACTGATCTCCGGCACGGCCGCCTGTCTGGGAGACTTGGGGGAATCGGCCATGAAAAGAAGTGTAAACATGAAAGATTCCGGGACCCTTATGCCTGGCCGGGGGGGGGTCTTGGATAGTATTGATTCCCTCAGTCTTGCGGCACCGGTGTATTATGCATCCTATTGGTTCCTCTTTGCCTAAGGCATTCCCCTGATTATAGAGCCTCTTTCAAAACTTCAGTTTTTGGGGAGACAAGCAAAGCATATCCATCGAACCTTCGGTTCGCACGAACCAGAGGTTCGCACGAACCAGAGGTTCGCATGAACCGGGTTTTGGAGCAAGCTCAGGGGTTTACGCGAAAACGAGCGTGCGTGAGCGGACCTTTTTTGTTATGTGGGGCGTGTTGCATAGACCCCCCAAAATCAGTACAATCAATCCCCATGAATATCGCCTTTGGTCACAGTAATATGGATATAGACTGTCTCGGTTCTCTCCTCTTGGTAAAAAAGCTGTTCCCCGATTACCGGCTGGTCAAGAGCAATCTGATTCATCCGGCAGCACGAAAACTCTATACCCTGTACGAGCATTATTTTGATTTTTTAAATCCCGAAGAATTACAAGGGGAACGGATTGACCATATCATCATCGTAGATACCTGTACTGCCCTTCGAGTCAAAGAATATTTCAACCATATCAAGCATTCAGACCCTGGGATCCGGATCATCGATCACCATAACCTAGAAAGCTGCGATATCCTAGGAGCCACGGTAGAGGGAGGCCCGTATGGAGCCACAGTATCCTATTTGGGAAAACTGGCCAAGACCCAAGGTATTTTCCTTAGGCCTGAAGAAGCGACCATAGCTTTAGCAGGGATTTACGCGGATACGGGGCGGTTCACCTATGAGAATGTCTGCCGGGATGACTATGAGGTGGCAGCCTACCTCTTGGACATGGGGGCCTCATTACGGCTGGTGAATTCCTTCATGGAGAACATCATCGAAGATGACCAGATCCTGATACTGAACCAGGTACTCCTTGTGGCAAGTACCACCATCATTCAGGGCCATAAGATCCTTCTGAGTTATCTGGACCTGGAAGACCAGGTAGAGGGCCTAGCCCCGGTGGTGGAGAAAATCATGGATGTAGAAAACCCCGATGCCTATTTCGCCTTCTTTTTTATTCCCAAAAAGAAAACCCTGCTCCTGATTGCCCGAAGCCGGAAAGCCCGAATCGATCTCCACGAGCTGCTCTATGTATACGGCGGCGGAGGGCACCAGGCCGCAGCCGCGCTTACCCTCAAACATCAGGATGGCCCTGGGTTTTATACCCAGTTTCTTGCCTATTTGGAAGGTTCTCTGAAACCGGCTATCCGCGCCAAGGATATTATGACCCGGAATGTTCACACGATTCGAGACAACCTCAGTCTGTTGGATGCGGCCTTGTTCCTCGAATCCAAGGATCTCACCGGTGTTCCGGTAGTCAACGACCAGGGGGTGGTTTCCGGCTTTTTAAGTCTCCGGGATATTATGAAAGGCAGGAAAGCCGCCCAAATGCACAGTCCCGTAAAGGCCTATATGACCAAAAAGGTCATTGTCTCGGAGGGCCATCTTACCATGCGGGAAGTGGAACGGATCTTTTACAAACACCATATCGCCCACCTGCCGATTGTGGAAGAGGGAAAACTGGTAGGGGTGGTAACCCAGTGGGACTACCTGCAATACAAAAAAAGTTTTTCTCAATAAGAAGCCGGGATTTGACCAATAGAACCCGGGGCGCCGCATCTGAACCATTAATGAGAAGGGAAGGTCAGCTTGAAGCCCAAGATGATTTGTCCAAAGAAGGGGGCTTGGGGATCCTCAAGGCTTTGGATCTGGGGATATACCCAGGGCCAGATTGTACCGGATCCACTGGCTGACCATATCCAGGCCAAGATCAGCGTGAATCGTGGAATTGCGGTCAATCAGGCTCAGGATGAGTCTGCCCAAGGGCAGGACCGAAGAGATCCCGGTTTTTTTCTTGATAAACAGATCGAAGCCCTGGTCCAGGGCTTTTTCTATGGAGAGGTCTTCGGCCTGTATGGTCAGGGCCTCTTGGGTATGTCCCTGGGCTATGAGGGATAAGCCCCGCACGGTTATGGACAAATCCCGCACGGCCGGGGAATATTCCCCCTCAAGGGAAGGCTCCTCTCTTGAGGGGGAACTTCTACAGTAAGCTTCGGAAATTTTACCGCTGCCTTGGGCGGTTTCACCGGATGATTCAACATACACCTGCAGGGCATATAGGATAAGAGGCCGGGCGGCCTCATGGAAAAAAGCTGCATATTGGGAAAAGCTCCATAAACCAGCATTACTAATTTTCGGAATTTCCTCCATGTTCGAAGGTGCTGGGGGGCCATATCCGTACCCATCCAAGCCCCTCTCCCTTGCATTTTCTATGAACAGTTGCTTAAATCAAAATATATATGTAAATGGGTGGTATCATATGAGACTAGTAACTCGCTCTGATTTTGATGGATTGGCGTGCAGCGCATTACTGAAATATTTGGGATTGGTGGATGAATGGAAATTTGTCCATCCCAAGGATATCCAGGATGGGCTCGTGGAAGTAAATGACCGGGATATTCTGGTTAACGTGCCCTATATCAAGGGATGTAAACTCTGGTTTGACCATCATTCCAGTGAATCCCGGCGCTTGCAAGGGGTCTATTTTGAGGGAGTAGCCCGGATCGCCCCAAGCTGCGCCAGGGTGGTGTATGACTACTATGGGGGTTATAAAAAACTGGGCCGCTTTGAGCAGATGCTCTACTATGTGGATAAGGTGGATTCAGGGAACCTTACGATGGATGAAATACTCGATCCCAAAGGCTGGATATTACTCGGGTTCATTATGGATCCCCGGACCGGTTTAGGGCGGTTCAAGAATTTTACCATCAGTAATTATGATCTTATGAAAATGCTGGCCCAGGCCTGTGTGGATAAGGACATTGATGAAATTCTCGCACTGCCGGATGTGCAAGAGCGGATTGATAGGTACTTTGAACAGGATAAACTATTTCGGGAGATGATTCAGAAAGAGGCCCGGATAGAAGATAATGTGGTGGTGGTGGATCTGCGGACCACGGAGCCCATCTATGCCGGGAACCGCTTCATCCTGTACACCCTGTTCCCGAACCAGAACATCTCCCTGTGGATCATAGACGGTAAAAACAAGGCTAATTGCGTGATTACCGTGGGGTACAGCATCATCAAGAAAGACGCTACCGTCGATGTGGGGAATATGCTTTTGGCTTACGGCGGCGGCGGCCATCGTCGAGTAGGAACCTGCCAAGTCCCCTATGAGGATGCAGACCGAATCATCAAAGAAATCGTGGAACAATGTAAGGTTTGAGCCTTATGGTTCGGTAAAAGCCAGATCCCCCAAAGCCCGGGCAAAGGTATGGATGTCCATAGCGGAAAAAGACGGTAAGGGCAGGGCATGGCGGAACACCGGGGCCCCCCAGCTTGTGTCATAGAGTTCACACGTGGCACGAGGGCCTCTTATGCTTATCCTGAGCTGGAAACGGCGGGAAACCGGGTCTTGCGGGATCTTACCGGCCTTTTTACCCAGGTCAAATCCCGCGGCATGGAGCGCACGGCGGAGGGATGTTTCGATGTTCGGAATCCCGGTTTCCCCAAGAGAGGGGACCGGGGAAAAGTCTATGCGTAGTTCCACGGGCAAGCGGATGCCATACTGCCGTAAGCCTCCCTGGTTAAGGCGGTAAAGCCGCTCTGCTGCATCTTGGGCAAGGAATTTGCTGCCCTTCCTTCCTTTCATCTGGGCGAGTTCAGTATAGGTTTTGGCGATCATGTCCCGCTCCCAGACCGGATCAAAACGGGCCAAGGTTTCCCAAAGCAGTTCCCCATTCTTGAGCAAGCGGCCTTCCTCGAAATAGTAAGATGCCGCGGCTTCGGGTATAAGGGATACTTCAAAATCCCGGGACTTACGGAGGTACGTGAGAGCCCGGCGGGGGTAGGTTTCAAAGGCGTTATAATACTGGATGAGGGCGTCTAAACGGAGTTCTTTGGTTTCCGAAGAGAAATCCTCCCCTTGGCTTGCGGTTTCATAGGCCTTGGCCGTAAGGAAACTGTATTTCCAGAAGAGCCGCCGGTGAATCAAGGCTTTGGACCGATAGGAAATCCCCCGGAAAATCCCCCGGATCCTTTCCCCCCAGGTCCCGGGTACCAGGTATTCGGTTTTTTCAAGTCCTGCATATACATTCGAGAGAATCTCGTGGAGATCCCGTTTGTACCGGATCGGATCAATACCATAATTGAGCATCCAGGAAAGATCCCCTTCCTTGAGACAGTCCTCTGCATACAGCCGGGCCTCTTGCAGGCGTCCCGCAATCTGATAGGATTGGGCCAGATTGACCTTGGAAAGGGGAGAGGTATCCATCTCATAGGCCCCCTGATAATCGGAAAAGGCCTGTTTGAATTCCAGCCGCCGCATAAAGAGTTCCCCCCGGGCAAGCCGGCCCGAAGCACGGTTCTGGGCAAAGAGAGAAGCATTGGTACGTTCCATTGCCCGGTCAAAATGGTAGAACCGGGTCTCAAGAATCGATAAGTTATAGTTGGCCACTGCGGTAAAAAGATCCGCCCCAAGCGCCTCAGAACCGGCAATGGCCTCAAGATACCAGCGCTTAGCATCCTCATAGCGGAACATATCCGAATAGATGGTTCCCAGGGTCATGGAAAAATCCGGGTTAGAGCCGAAACGGTCCAAGGCAGAGAGCAGGAGCAGCTGTCCTTCTTCCAAGCGGTGCAGCTTATAATACATCCACCCCAGGTTACCGATGGCTTCCCGGTTATCTGGATCCAGGGCGAGGATCCGTTCCAAATAGACCACGGATATCCGGTCATTGTTAAGATACCCCGCGGTCCGGGAAAGCTGGTACAGGACCTCTGTATCGTCAGGGAGGAGCTGTTCTACCTTCCGGTACTGGTCCCAGGCAAGCCCGTAAAGCCGGCGTTTATAGTACAGGTTCCCCAAAGACCAGGGGAAGCTGGATTCCTCAGGGTACAGTTCCGCCCCTCTTGAGTACAACTCAATGGCCTGTTCCCAGTTTTCCGCGTTCTGGGCTTCCAGAGCCTGGGAATAGAGCGTATCCGGGGACAGCTCCTCGGAGACTTGGTTTTGGGCGGCCCCCCGGTCTCCACTCAGAACCAAGAGCAGGATGACCAGTCCAAGGGACACCCCCCCGGGGACGTTCTTTACCGGCTTAAGGGTCAGGGCCAGGGGCGGCAAAACCCAGGCGAGGATACGCCTCCACCAGGGGAGGACCTGGGCATAACACGCGGAAAACTGGGTATACGCCCCTGCCATAGCAGCAAACTGTTCTTGAGTATAGTCCGGTGCATACCGGGCCGCCGCAGTCTTCTGATACAAGGCGTACACCCCCAGGATACGGCTGTCCAAGGCGAGCACCCATTCAGGCTCGGCCTCATCCATGCTTTTGCGGTATCCTCCAAGCGTGAGTCGCCGCCGTATATGGGCCCAGAGGTGATTCGCTTTTTTTCGGGGATCCCGGCTCATTTTAGACGCCAAAAGGTGCTGGGTACGGATCCTTATAAAACTGAAGCAAAGAAGAACGCCGATGGCCAGGCCCCAGTAGGTTCTGATGAAACGAAGGGTATGGGCGCCAAAAGCGGTGAAATCTGCCTTCCCCGGTTCTTCCCCAGGAGCGTCCTGTTTTGGACGTAACCGGGAATGGTTATCCAGGATTTCCTTCATAAGCCGTTCAAAAAGCTCAGGAGAGACCCCCAGGGAAAAGCGGAATTCCTCCCCTTCCGCAAGCAGTTCTGTAGTAGGATCGTATTCAATCCACCCATAGTCCGGGAAAAGGACCTCTACCCAGGCATGGGCCATGTCGGAACGGACCGGGTAGTAATCAAAGGTATTGGTTTCCGGTTGAATGAAGAAGCCCGCGGCAACCCGGGCAGGGATCCCCAGAGAACGGAGGAGCAGGGCCATAGAAAAAGCGTAATAGGAACAGTACCCCTTTTGTGATTGAAACAGAAAAAAGCCGAGCTGGTCCCCGTCCGGGGCGATCCCTGGTTTGAGGCTGTACCGGTATTCCCCGTATTTCAAATGTTCATAAATAGCCTGCACCTGGTCCCAGTAATTTTCGAGCCCCCCGCATATTTCCTCGGCCAAGACCCGGATCCGTTCATCCCCGCCGTATTCAGTATACAAGGCATAAACTTCAGGACTCAGTCCCAATGCCTCTGGGCTTGGGGGCTCTTGGACCGAATCAATCAGTTCAAAAGGCAGGGCTTCACTGGTATGACTCTGAACCCCATAGGCAGCGCTGAAAGAGGACGCATCCCAGCTTTCAAAGGGGGTAATCAGGACCGGATCGTTCATACCGATGAACGCGGAAGCATCAAAATTAACCAGGTAATACTCTTGATTCGTAAGCCGGTATGCGGTGTTGGGTTCCCGGTTGGCAAGAAGGGTCCTTCCCCCCGGAAGTTTTTGGGGATGGGTCTTTTCATCGAGCGCTTCATACCGGAAGAACCCCTGTTTACCGGTGTAGCCAGAGAGGACATACCGGCGGAGCAGGATATGGGTATCTTCAGGATCTTTCTTGACGATAAATACCAGATCGTCGTTCATGGTGATTTCACTTTCCAAGTGCAGGAACTGAGAAAAGTCAAAACTGAATAGGTTAGGTTCCAAGAGGCCCCCTCCCTGATCAATGGCCCGTTCCTGGGAAGGCCCCAGAAACAGGATCCCGCTGATGAGTACCACGATACAGAAGGCAAGCCCGGCTCCCACCGCTTCTCCTTTTCGTAAGGTGAATTCCGGGGGGGTGGAGAGGATCAATGCCAGGATCTGGAGCAAGAGGATACCGGTAAAGAGGGCGATCATGAAAATGGGCCAACGGTAGAGCCCAATGTCTGCGGTATGGGCAATACTAAAGATGATAAGGAGGAGGGTATCTGAAAGAATGATATCTGCCCGCAGAAATGACCGGGAACGGGTTGAAAAATAGGTGGAAACCCCGGCCCAGTAAAAAGGAATCAGGGAAACAAAATTATTCCGGGCCAGGTTGAGGAGCAGCGAATCCAGGGTTACTGCCGTATCAGGGAAAAGGATCCTCGGTAAGGCGATGATGAACCAGGTGGTCCAGGGGATGCAGGCTATGATAACCACCCCTTGCCAGGGGCGGAGGGTTTTCCGGGCCAGGATCCAGGAGGCGATAAAGGCGATGCCCAAGGTGGTGATAAACACCGGTGTATCTGCGAGGTCTTTAGCGAGCAGTCTGATCTGACCCAGGATCAGGGCTAAGGCCAGGGAACGGAACAGGAGGGCAACATGCCGGGAACGAGGGGTAGGATCCATTTCAAGATGGTATCACTAATCAAAAGGACTTGTAAATGCGACGCTTGCCTCATACCTTACTTCTTGACCGGGAGGTATAACTGTTCTATGCTTCTGTCATGCTGAAGGCTGTCTTTCCCGGATCCTTTGATCCCCCTACCTTGGGCCATCTTAATATTATTGAACGGGCCAGTTCCCTAGTGGATGAGCTGGTGGTGGTGGTAGCGGAAAATCCCCAAAAAAACTACCTTTTTTCTGCGGAAGAACGGGTTGCGCTGATTCAGGAACTGGTACGGCCTCGGAAAAATGTAACCGTGCTCAGTTGGAATGCCTTGATCGTGGAATTCATGAAACAGCAGGATCTCCGTATCATAATCCGGGGAGTCCGGGGGACCGATGACTTTTCCTATGAATTTGAGCTTTCCATGATCAATAAAGCCCTGGATGCAAACATAGAAACCATATTTATGACGACGGATCCCCGGTATTTTGTGCTCCGGGCTTCCGCGGTTAAGGAATTAGCCTTTTTCCACGGAGATGTTTCCAATATGGTTCCCCCCCTGGTAGAAGAAGCCTTAAAGCAGAAATACTAATTTCCCTTGCTTCTCATAGCGGGTCGTTTGTAATCGGTTCGTCCTCTTAGGGGTTCCTCTTTTTGTCGAAGGCCCGCTGTTTATGTCCGGTACCTTTCGCAAACCTCAAGAAACCGCTGGTGGAGTTGGCCTGGGCTATAATTGTTTGGAGAAACCTTATCCCGATCCATTTCGGCATTATTCCCGGATAAGCTCTTAATGTAAGCTGTTTTGTAACTTGTTTATTTTTTTTAAAAAAAATAAACAAGTACTTGACTAAATAGAGAAGAGAAGAGAGGAATATATTATACTCAGATTCTTTTTAGGAGGCATTATATGGCCGAGTATTCACTCATGGTGAAGAACAATTCACCAAATTCGAGTAGTTTCTGTGTGTATACCGTTAGTCCGGATACACAGCAGATACAACAAGATCTTCGTTCGATTGCGTGGTTTACAAAAGCGGCAAACCCCAACGGGCAGATTAAATTCAGGTGGGAATTGAGTTTCAGTTTCGCGTGGGCGGAGTCGGGACAATTGGTTCCCGGTGTGTTTTTTGAGGCTGGTGAAATTATTACAGCGGATCCTTCAGACGACAGGAGAAACAGGGCGTACTTTGAGAAAAATGACGGTGCTTATCGGTTCGGGGATTCGACACAAGCGACGCTACCGAGCAAAGGCGCGCTGGGTATTACCACCAGTGGAAATATCCCCCACGGGCAGGCTTCGATAGGCGTGGGCATTAACGGCAAAGCGGCTTTGGCGGTAAACGCGACGCCGCATTACCACTTTACCTTCATACCCAAGATACAGTATTGGCTTGCTTTCGGCAATTTCCGTGAAGGTGTCGTACTGGATCTGAACAGCATGGTGAGAAATGTCGTTGAAATTAAATTTCCCGCCAATGTATACGACTTGCAAGTTACCCTCAACGAAGACAATACGTGGAGTTAGGTAACTCCGGCCTGACGTGTGGTTCCCCGGTCCGTAAGGATCCGGGGATTAATAAGGATATTTTTAAGGAGGATATATATGGCTACTTTACGTATATATTGTACCAACTGCAGCAACACGTTGGTGGTTGACGAGGTAACGGAAGGACCGAATACTGAAACCTATATAGTCGGCTGCAATAAGTGCCACAAAGCTGATTCCGGCGGAGAGATTCAGAGTTCGACCTATCCAAAAGCCGGAAATCCAGATACGTCGGTATACAGGGCGTAGGCGGTTAAGGTACTCGGTGCCTGAAGGCGGGGAGCGTTCGGCGAATGAGGCTGGGGCGCTCCCTTTATGCTCCCGAGGCGGTTTTATCGGCGTATTTACGGATTCAAAGTAATGCTATACGAGCTTATAATTATTTGTCAAACCCTGGCAAGCGGGAATATTTGTCTTTTTCAGATAAGTGACCAGTGGGAAAAGCAGGAAGTGTACCCGGTTATATGGGTTTCCCGTCCTATAACCGGTGAGTTCAACGGAGCCGCCGTAACCTTTAGCTGGAACAGCGAATTATCGGTCGGCTGTAAAAGCATATTCCAACACAGCGGAGCGAAAACCTTAGTTGCGGTTAGGGACAGCGTTTTTATAACCGCGGCAGCGGACTCGAAAAACAGGAGCAAAAAGGCCTTTCTCCTTTCTTACAAAAACGGCGCCTATCAATTCGGACAGGACACGACGGAGGTTGACGACACACGAAGTATTATCCTGAAAACCGACTGGAATATTCCCTCTTTTCCGCAAGCCGAAGCCGGCTTGTGCATGGATGAGTGCTTTATTTGTACGGTGCGCCTTGGTCCAAATTTGACCTTCCACATTGATACCGAAACGGATTACGGGCTTTTATTCGGCACATATCAAGAAGGAGACCGGATTAATCCCGTCGATATTCAGAATAGCCTGCGGTTTTCGTTACAAGATTTTGATGAATATAATAAGAAAACGGTTATCCTTCAGGGCGATAACACCTTTTTGCCTATCGAGAACGGTGTAAGACCAAGCAGATAAACGTATCCGCTATCATTCTATTGTTTATAGCTGGCACCTTTCGCAAACCTCAAGAAACCTGTCCATCTCCTCATCGGTTCCTATACTTACCCGGAGGAAATCGGCAATCCGGGGCTTGTTGAAGTGCCGTACCAGAATACCCTGTTCCCGCAGGAAGGTAAAAAACTGAATCCCCTGTCTTTGGAGAGAACGGATAAAGATAAAATTCGCCTGGGAAGGGATTACCTCATAGCCCAGCGCAAGGAGGGCTGCGGAAACCCGGTTCCTGGTGGCAATTACTTTTTGGTTCACCCTTGCATAATAGGGGGCATCCAAAATAGCCGCTACTGCCCCTGCTTGGGCAAGCCGATCCAGCGTATAGGAGTTGAAAGAATCCCGGACCCGGCAGAGCCCCTGGATAAGTTCCGGGTTTCCGATGGCAAAGCCCACCCGAAGCCCTGCAAGGGAAGCGGCCTTGGAAAGGGTATGGACCGTAAGGAGGTTCGGATGCTCATGTATCAGGGGCGCCCCTTCCAGATCCGTACCAAACGCAGCGTAGGCTTCGTCCAGAAGGACCACCCGGCGAGACGGCCCTTCCCGGTCCTGTTCATAGAAGCGGAGGAGCGAAACCAGGTCTGAACGGGGGAGGGCCTTTCCGGTAGGCGCATTCGGATTAGGGATGACTACACCCCCAGAGGCGTGCTTATAATCTTCTATGAGGATAGAGAAATCTGCCGCTAAGGGAACCGGGGTAAAGGGTATATCCCAAAACCGGGCGTAAACCGGATAAAAACTGTAGGTGATGTCTGGAAACAGGATAGGAAGGGCCTTTCCTGCAGAAGGCTCAAAGAACGCGGCAAAGGCAAAGGCCAAAACTTCGTCCGAACCGTTTCCCGCAAAGACCTGTTCCGGCATAACAGCGTATCTATGGGCAATGGCGGTCCGCAATTCCATACAAGTCGGGTCAGGATAGAGCCGGAGATCCTCCCCCGCAGCCTTTTGAATTGCTTCAATGACCTTTGGAGAGGGGGGGTAAGGGTTTTCATTGGTATTGAGTTTGATAAAGCCCCCCTCCCGGGGCTGTTCGCCGGGAATGTAGGGAGTCAGGGTCTTAACACGATGATTCCAATAGATACTCATAGATTCTCCTCTCTTGAAACAGCGGCATACCCATAAAAAACGTAAAAAAATAGAGAAAACGCGCAACATAGCGGTTACCCAAATTACATCCAAGGAGTAAACTCTTGGATAGTATACCCCGTATAATAAGAGGAGGGCAACCAGGCGCATGGTATCCCGTAAAATCCAAGGCGCCGGCATAAGACCGGCCCTCATACGGATACCCTGGGTGGATAACTTGAAGTCTATCCGCCATGTATTTACAGTATGATAGACTCATCATTAAAGAAAAAAGAAAACAAAGAAGGGAAGAAAAATATGACTACAAGAAAAGTTGCGTCTGTCCGTACCTATATCTACACCGTCAGTTGTCTCGTTTTTATGGTCATCCTGTTCGGCGTTGTTATCTATTCGGTTACCGCCCGTGAAATGAAACAGCAGCTTGGCAACAGGGCGCTGGGCATTGCTTCCACGGTGGCCGCGATGCTGGAGGAAAAACCCGCTGAATACCGGAACTTTATAAAAACGCTGGATACTTCAAGCGATTATTATATTAAAACCAAAAAACTGATGGAGAAAATCCGTTTTGAGAATCCTGACAATATTGCTTTTCTGACCATGGAAGTCAAGGTTTCGAAAAATGAAGTTATGTATCCGTTTATCGGCGAAAAGGAAGGCACCCCGACGTATTCACCGCCCGGCACGATTGATCCCTTTACCCCGACGCGGCAACGCGCATACGACACACAAAGCGCCGTTATAGGCGATTTTGTTACAACCAGGTGGGGTACCCTGCTTTCGGCTTATGTGCCGATATTCGACAACCGTAACGGGGAGTTTATCGGCTTGGCCGGAGTGGATATTTCCAAAGAACAGTACGACGCGGTCATGAAGAAACTGCTTGCCGCCATCGCAGGGAGCGCGGTCGTCGTTGCGCTCATGGGTTTTTGGGTTATCCAACTGAGTATAGCCAAAATACACGCGGACAGGGCAAACATCAGTAAGAGTAACTTTTTATCCCACATGTCCCATGAGATTCGAACCCCCCTCAACGCGGTCATAGGTATGACCGCCATCGGTAAAAGTGCCGGTAGTATTGAAAAGAAAGACTACGCCCTTGATAAGATCAAGATTGCCTCAAAGCACCTCTTAGGCGTGGTAAACGACATTCTGGATATGCACAAAATTGAGGCGAACAAGTTCGAACTATACGAAGAAGTATTCGATTTGGATAAGATGCTTCAAAGCACCCTGGATATCATCCGTTTTAGAATTGATGAAAAACACCAGACCTTAACCGTGCGTGTGGCCTCCCATATACCCCGGTGCCTTACCGGTGATGCTCAGAGGCTGACTCAAGTGATTACCAACTTGCTGTCCAATGCGGTGAAATTCACCCCTGAAGGAGGGTCTATAAGCCTTGATGCAGAACTTTTGAACTATAGCCAGGGGGTATATTCTCTAGGATTCGCTGTGTCGGATAGCGGTATCGGTATAAGCCGTAAGCAGCAGGCGCAACTTTTCACGCCTTTTCAGCAGGCCGAGAGTGGTACGTATCGTACCTATGGCGGCACAGGGCTTGGGCTTTCGATTTCCAAGTATATAGTGGAGCTTATGAGCGGCAAAATATGGGTAGACTCTGAGTTGGGTAAGGGAGCGAAATTCTCCTTCACCGTGCAGCTTAAAGGTGGGACATTTTCAACGCCCCTTCCTGCGCAAGGTGAATCTATCCCCAGCACACCGGATGATTTCAAGGAATACCAGGTCTTGCTTGCCGAAGATATGGAGATAAACCGTGAGATTATCATGGAACTGTTATCCCTCACGGGAATTAAGATAGACTGGGTGGAAAATGGCGCTCAGGCTTTGAAACGGTGCCAAGAAAACATTGGAAAATACGATATCATTTTTATGGATGTACAGATGCCGGAAATGGACGGTTACGAGGCGACCCGACGCATCCGTTCCTTGGAGGACTCCCGTGCCAAGGTTATCCCGATTGTGGCCATGACTGCCCATGTATTCCGGGAGGACATAGAACAGTGCATTACGGCGGGCATGAACGACCATCTGAGCAAGCCCTTGGACTTTGGTGCGGTCATGGATATGTTGAAGAAATACCTGCACCACAAGAAGCGGTCGGTCTTGTTATCATCCGATACAGAAACCCCCTGAGAGGATCCTTATAGCGGTATAAGCATCACCGAATCCTGTGTTTTTTTTCTAGGCTTTCGTAGTAGTCCAGCATCTTTCTGACATACTTGCGTTTTTCCGTGTAGGAATGATAGTAAAAGGAACGCTTAAACCCATAGGTAACCAGGTCCTTGAGTTTCCCCGGAGATATAGCAAAATTGTCCAGGGCAAGCCGGTACTCATTACAGATAGTGGTCCGGGATACAAGCCGGTTGTCCGTACAGAGGGTAACCGAGAGCTTCTTCGCCAGCATATTGCGGAAGGCGTGGGCCCGGATGTCGGTTATGTGTGGGGCGGTTTGCAAATTGCTGGTAAGGCACACTTCAACGGTAATCCGGTTTTCTGCAATGTAGTTGACCAGGTTTTCCACGTACTTTTCTTTACCCTGGGCAGGGGTGTTCCTGATCATATCCCCGTCGAATAGATGCAGGCCGTGGCCTATCCGGTCCGCGTGGAGGTCGGTAATGGCCTGAAAAATTGATTCCGGCCCGTAGGCTTCACCGGCGTGTACGGTTTTACGCATAAAGTTTTTGGTTACGTAATTGTAGGCCTCTTGATGAGCGCTGGCAGGATACCCATGTTCACTGCCTGCCAAGTCAAAGGCGACAAGCTGTATGTCGCTTTCAGCCTGTAGCTTTACGGCGGCCTTGGCCAGTTCCTGTCCGGCCATCTGAATTATCTCAAGGGGCGTGGAATAACGGTGAACCCCGGTAAAGTCCCGGTAGTACCGGGAGAAATGGGCATTAAAAAAACGCATGGCACAAAGGATAATGCCATATTCAAAGGGCGGCTCTGCCTCCTGGACGGATGCGTTTATGGCCTTCCTAGCCCGGCGTAGACCCCGGTCCACTGCGGTAATGACCTGTTCAAAGGTGAAGTTCTCATGCATGTGAAGCTGAGGGGCGAACCGCACCTCCACGTACCGGACGCCTTCGGCAAAATTATCCAGGGCTAGTTCATTGGCCGTTTGTTCCAGGGCCTCCGGGTCCTGGAGGACTTTCCCGGTCCAGGTAAAGCCCGTAAGGTACTCCTCCAGATTTTTATAGGAAGGCTTAAAAACCAGTTCTCGCAGGCCCTCCTCGGTAAAGGAGGGAAGCTCGATATGCCTATCCCTGGCCAGGCTGATAAGGGTGGAAAGCCGCAGCGATCCGTCAAGATGCACATGGAGATCCGTTTTGGGTATCGCCCGGATAAAATCATCGGTGAATTGCTTCATATTTATTACGATACCGGGAAAAATAGCGGTTGAGTAGTCCCCAGCCGCGGGTAAGCCAGTGGTTATATCCGCTCCATGATGGCTATAAGGCTACCCGGAAAGCGCTCCCGGTGCTCCCCTTTTCTTTACGGACGTTTTCCACGGTGATGGTGCCGCCGTGGGCCGCTACAATAGCAGCGGCGATGGTAAGGCCGATTCCTGTGCCGCCGGTACTGCGGTTTCGGGATTTATCGGTACGGTAGAACCGTTCAAAAACATGGGGAATATCTCTTTCTGGTATGCCCATGCCCGTATCGGTAATGATACTATCCCACTGCTGGGGTCCTTTCTCTATAGAGACGCTTATCGTTCCTGAATCAGTGTATTTTACGGCATTAGAAAGCAGGTTCATAAACACCTGTTTAAGCCGGTCATAATCCGCTTCAATAGGACTTTCTCTCAGGTTCAGGTGTAAGGCTATGCCTTTTTCATGGGCCGCTGCCCTGAACTGTTCCGCCGCAACCTGTACTAATTTGGCCAGATCAAAACAGGTTTTGTTAAGTTTAATCGTATCCCACTCAAGGCCCGTAAGGATATGCAAATCCTCAACCAAATGGGTAAGCCGTATTATTTCCTCGTGGCAACTCAGCAAGTGTGCTTTATCCGGCTTATACACACCGTCAAGCATAGCTTCTACGTTTCCCTGTAAACAAGTGAGGGGGGTACGCAGTTCATGGGCTATATCGGCGCTGAGCTGCTTTTGCCGGCGTTCTCCTGCCTCCAATTCCGCGGCCAGTTCATTGATAGAACGGGAAAGAGCCTGCAGCTCCTCTGTTTTATACTGATCCTGGATCCTGATGACCGGTCTTTCAAAAGTGGTTCCGCCGGAATGTACCCGGGCTATTGCCCGGGCCGCTGCTGCTGCGTTAAGAACCGGTTTGGCGATGCTTCGGGACAGCCAAAACGCAATCCCTGCGCTTAACAGGGCAAGGATAAGGCCTGCAACAAGAAGGAGCCTATTTATGGAAGTTAAAAATTGTGTTTCTGTTTCACTATAAAAAAAGGGGCCGTAGGTTTCGATGCTTACCATTCCAACCGTCTTGCCGTTATAGTAAACCGGATATCGCTGCTGCTGCATCCTGCCATTTAAGCGGAATTGCTGTTCCATCCGTGAAGCGATACGGTTTATTACCGCAACGCATTGCTGCATATCGCAGGAACGGGCGTTCCATACCAGTTCTCCTTGGGCGTCTTCTACGGTTAGGATATAACCCTCATGGACAAAGTACATCCCCATCGCCTCTACCGTAAGGCTATCAAAGCCTCCTTTCATGGGATGGTACAAGTCCCCTATGACCCGCACTATTTCTTCACTTTTTCCGCTGATGTTTTCCTTAATTAACGCGTTAAAACGGATGCCGGTAAACAGGTTAATAGCCAGGGTTAAGATGCCCAATGCCCCGCTGATAAACAAGGTGTAGGTAAGGGCGAGGCGATTCTGAAGACGTATGGTGAAACGAAGTTTCATGATTCCCCCAGACGGTATCCCATACCGTAAACGGTGGTGATATAGCGGGGCGTTTTAGGATCATCCTCAAGTTTGGCCCGCAGTTTTTTTATATGCGTGTCTACTGATCGGTCAAAGCCGTCATAATCCGCCCCTTTTATCGCATCAAGAATCTCTTCGCGGGTAAAGATTTTTGCCCTGCGGGACATGAGCAGGGTAAGGATATGGTATTCATCCCGGGTGAGCGTAACCGTTTCCCCCTTTCGGCGGACGATCCGCTTCTCCGTATCTACGATTAAATCATGGTAGGAAAGTACCGGGGTCCTTGGTTTTTTATCCCCCCTTCTTCGTAACGCGGCGTGAACCCGGGCCATGAGCTGCCGGGGACTGAAGGGTTTTGTTACATAATCATCGGCGCCGATAGTAAGACCGTGAATTATGTTTTCTTCTGCAACTTTAGCCGTGATCATAATGATCGGAATATCCGATACAAGCCGTACTTTTTTGCACCAGTCTTCACCGGAGTAATCAGGCAGCATCAGGTCCAGAAGTATCAGAGAAACCGGGTTCGGGGAATCTTGATAGGTTTCAAAAAGTTCCATTCCCTCCCTGCCGCTCTGAGCGCACAGGGCCTGAAAACCTTCCATTTCCAGGTATGCTTTTACGAGGCCCCGGATCTTGCCTTCATCATCTACAATCAGGATCGTCTGTTTATCCTTCATACCCTTATAGTACCCACGGGATACATCCATGTAAAGTGCCGCTTCATAAGCGCCCGGCTTCTAGTTCAGCCCGTCAAACCCCTCAAAGGGTTTCTCCGCCGGCGTCCGTTCTTCGGTAATATTCCGAATTTATGGGATCAAACACACTCTCCCTAAAAACCAGCCATTTATCACCAGGGCCACAACGATCTTGTGCATCTGCTCTGTTGATGGACAAGGCGTATTCGGATATCAAGACCCGACGTCTGGCACGTTTTCTGAACGTTCGGCCCGTAGTGCTGCTCCTCCTCCTCAATCTCCCGAATAAGGCGTACCCATTCCGCATCCTCCTCCTCCCGCCGCAATGACACCCCCTGCTGCTTCGCCCGCTTGTAGTAGGCGCTGCAACTGACCCCGAATATTCCGGCCAGCTCCCTTATGGGGTACTGACCCTGGTTCTCTCTCATGAACCGCTACACCAGCACCGGGGTTCCCTCTGTGTGAAGCTGACCGCCGCTTTTATTAGGTTCTCATGCGCCTCCCCCAGCGCTTTGGGCTCTTTCCCCAGGCGGCTCAGTTCCGCGTCCCGGGGCAGGGGATGGGTGGCAGTCCGGCTCCTGCGGCTTCCCCTGCCGGGTGCATCCACCGGTAGAGCTGGTTCCCGTTGATGCCCCAATCCTTTCCTACCGGGCTCACCGCCTTCTCCCGCTTCTGTGCCAGGGCTCCCGCCTCGGCTTTGAACTCCTTGGTATA
>JAIRNP010000141.1 GCA_031258005.1 Treponema sp. | reverse complement strand
CGTTTCTGGCGGTGGTGGGGATAGCCGGGGTACGGGGTTTTATCGTGTTAGGGGTAGGATTAGGGGTGATGATTTTATTTTTTGCGATAATACACTATACCAGCCATGCGGTGTCCCGGGTAAAAGGAAAAACATCCCCTGAGGACCCTAAATAACATGAGTTCGGTGGAATCCGCGAATGAACGCTCATTTTAGCGAATTATTCGAATACATTCGCGTAATTGCGAACTAAAGTTCGGCGAACTAAAGTTCGACGGACTAAAGCCCGGCGGACTTTTTCTCTCGGTCGAACTTACGTTACATAGATCTAGGGCTTGGGGTCAGACCCCTGGGGAAAGGTAAAGACGCCTTGCATGTTGTGGGAACGACGGGACGTACACCGCACCCCCGAACTCCTCCGCCCTCGTAACGCCCGCCGCAGGCGTGGGAACGACGGGACGTACACCGCACCCCCGAACTCCTCCGCCCTCGTAACGCCCGCCGCAGGCGTAGGAACGACGGGACGTACACCGCACCCCCGAACTCCTCCGCCCTCGTAACGCCCGCCGCAGGCGTAGGAACGAAGGGACGTACGCCGCACTCCCAAACCCCGCCGCCCTCACAACGCCCACCGCAGGTGTTAACCCGCGTAGATTTGGATGATATTCCGCAGCAGCTCATCCATACTTTCATCAATGGTTTTTCTCAAATCCACCTGTTTTTCCTTAACTAAAACCGCTATCTGCTCTAATAATTGTTTTTCTCTATCTGGATCGTCCACAAGATGCTCCTTTTCCAAGGGTATAAGGAGCTGATAGGCTTCCATGTTCAACGCCTTGGCAATGTTTCGTAATGTTTTATCGCTCACCCAAGTTCTGCATCGTTCAATATCAATTATCGAGGAAAGAGAAATATCCGCATATTCTGCTAATTTCGCCTGGGTAATATGTAAGGTTCCACGTGCGTTTTTGATATTTCGAGCAAGGATGGCCCGTAAGTCCAGAGGTTCAATCACGCTTAAAAATATATGGTAATATCGTAAGCTCTTGAATTATGGTATTGACATAATTTTATCGGATATGGTATTATCATAATAAGGTTAGCCTTGTGGTGAACCAATCAATTATTCCCCAACAGGAGATGGAATATGAGAAAGAAGGTTTTTTTAGCGGGAATCATCAGCCTGGGGCTGATATTCGCATTGGTCTTTAGCGCGTGCAAGTCCGACGACGACAGCAACAGCGGTAACCAGAGTGGCGGCGGCGGAAATTCTCTGCTGGGCACATGGGGGAATAATCAGGATTTGACAAATGCGGCAAATCTTACCAGTGTCATCGTATTCACTGATACTGCCTCTACGGCTGCTGGCGTTGCTTCAGGTACCAAACTTGCTTATTACGCAAGTAATTTAGTTTCTGGTGGATCTCAGGGGACTAGCGGGAATGATACCATAATTACTTTAGGTCAAGGTCAAGGTCAAGCTCAACCTCCACAAGGTACTGGGCCGTATACTGTTACGGGCTTACAAGCAAATCAGTTCACCTTAAGCGATTACGAATCACAAGGTGTGGATGTAACTTTTAAGCGAGCGACAGGTACAAGCGGCAGTGGCTTCCGGGGTATTTGGATAAGTGATGTAACAAGCAGCAATGCGGCATATACGATCCTTCTAATAGGAGGGGTTGATGGTAAAACAGTGTGGAGTTCCTATACCAATAATGCACAAACGCCAAACTATCTGGCCACTGTGGATCCTGCTACTACTAATACGGTTATATCATGGAATGGCGGTAATAGTAATAGTTATATTAAGAGTACTATTGGTAATAATATTACCTTAAATATCACACTTCCAGGAGCAAACGTACCACTAAACACATACCCGCTATTTACTACCCCTACCTTCTGATTTTTGGCACGCTTGCCCAATAAAGCAGAACCCTGCCGAAGGCTCTGCCTCTTACCGGCCAAGAGACCGGTAAGAGGCTTTATGTATCCTAAACCAAGATCCACGGCACGGGCAGGGAATCCCAAGGGGGTTCCCTGCTTTTTCTATTCCTGCCCTGCACCGGCTATGCTGACTCCTCTTCCTCTTAGCCCGCCGGCTGCCGCCTTTTGCCCTGTCCTGTGTTGACCCCAAGACCACCACAACGGAAATTACCCTGATGCCCGTCAGCGGACGCTTCCCAGGGCTCCGCGGGGTCCTCCCTCAGCCCGGTCCTACGATGAGGACCGGGCCCCGGAAATCTCAGGCTGCCTTAGCCGGGACATCCCCTGATGCGGCTGAGACCTTGCCTATCCTTTTCTGATCCGGGCGTCCGCGGCGATAAAGGCATCCCGGGCAGGATCGTAGATCACCGGGTTGAGGTCGATTTCACTGATCTCCGGCAGGGCCAGGAGGAGGGCGCCGATGCGGGCAATCAACTCCGCCAGGGCTTCCCGGTTGACGCGGGGCTTCCCCCGGTATCCCGCCAATAGGGGTTCACTGCGCAGGCCCGTAATCAGGTCCAGGGCTTCGGCCTTGCCGATGGGGGGATACCCAAAGACCAGGTCCTTCATGATTTCAACCCACACGCCCCCTAAGCCGGCCATGACCGCGCTGCCGAGCTGGGGATCCCAGACCCCGCCCACGATGAGTTCCAAGCCCGGGGGTACCTGTTCCTGAACGAACACCCCGGTTGCGCCGGGAAAACGGGCGAAGAAATCCGCCGCATTTCTCCTTCTTACCTCTATAAAATAGAGAACGAACAGACCAATGTTTCCCTGGATATTTTGCAGCGGCTTGCGGATTTTTATGGGGAAAATTTGCTGTATTACATCGCGGACTCCAAAACGGAAAAACATTTCGTAAAAAAAGATACCGGGGAACCCATTGATATAGGCCTTGAGGGGGTTTCGGTAAAAGCCCTGATTGCCCTGAGCAAAATAAATCTTTCCGCCATGGTGTATACGGTAGCCCCAAACAGCGGCAGAACCCATCCCCAGTCCCATCATGGAGAAGAATTCTTATATATCCTCTCAGGAAAAATACATTTTACCCTGGCGAATACCAAATACGTCCTTTCCGCGGGGGATTCCTTTAGTTTTCATTCCCAGGACCCCCATATTTGGTTCAATCGCGAAAAAAAAGAAGCCCGTATTCTTTGGGTATATGTACCGATAATCGGCGATCCGCCCCGGCATCCTAACATACCCTGAGACTGAGGAGCCTGTGGGACTTTGTGGATTTTTTACATATTTATGCAAAAATCCCGGTTAAGGGGCTCCCTATGGAGTTTGTTGTTTACCGGGGCGGCATCAGGATGATCCCCCCGACCCCGGAGGAGGCGAGAAATATCCCAGGTTAGCAAAGAACTGTTGAACCACAATAATAATGTCACCTAGTAACCACAATAGAAATGTCACATTTGGTAGGATGAAGGCGGGAGGGGATATATGACCGTAAAATTACCAATGGGGCAAAAATAGCGGCTATAGAACACCGCAAAAAAGGTCAATTGGATACCAATGCCGCATAATGCCAAGGTGACATTTTAATTGTGGCTTGACAGAGGCAATGCCTGGGCTTGACATAAAAGGTAGAACCTGCTAGTTTATTGGTGTTAGTAATTTCTAACAGGAGGTTTAATCGTGAATAAATTAGCGTTGCCCGGCTTAATCCTTTTGCTTATAAGTCTCATCGCGGCGCGGGTTTTTGCCGACGCCGGCTACTGGGAGGGGCGCGAACGAGAGATGCGCCTCGTATTGAGCGAGGCTTACTACCGCTTTGTGGCCGGGGATACCGGGGAAGCCCGCGTACTGGTGGACCAAGCCTATGCCGAACACTACCAGGGCGATTTTGAGCAAACTGTGAGGGACCTTATTTCCGGCGCCCGGGCGGACAATATAGATGAGTGGTTTGACTATGTAAGAACTTCTCTGGAGGCCGGTAAGTCCCAGCAAGAGATGCGGGAGGATTTTAACCAGCTTAACCATCTGCTTTCGGTAACTGCCAGGCGGCTTGACGGGAAAGAGGAACCGGTCGCGGCAACCCGGAGCTGGACAAAAACCGCGGATGAGATGGCCGCAGTGCTGGACCAAGCCAAAGCCCGCTACACCGCGGGGGACCCTCAGGGGGCAAAGGATCAGGTTGACATAGCCTACTTCCAGTTCTACGAAAAAGTCGGTTTTGAAAAAGTTACGTTGAACCGGATCTCCGGCGCCCGGGCGGCCCAGGTGGAATACCAGTTCAGCGCCATAAAAAAGGCCATAAATAACCAGGGGTCCCCGGAGGAAGTCAAAGCGGCCCTGGATACCCTGGCAACATGGCTGCGGGAGGACGCTACCCTGCTGGACGGCAGGGAGGAGAGCGCTGTGGTGGTTTTCCTCGAATCCCTCCTCATCATCGTGCGGGAAGGCTTCGAGGCCATCATCATCGTGGGGGCGATCATCGCCTACCTCCTCAAAAGCGGCAACAAAAAGCGCATTCCCTCGGTGTATTGGGGTTCTGTCGTTGCCTTGGGGGTGAGCGTCATTATGGCCTGGATTCTGAACCGGATCACCAGCGTCGCCGGGGGGCAGAACCAGGAGATCATCGAAGGGGCCACCATGCTGCTGGCGGTGGGAGTCCTGTTTTACGTGAGTAACTGGATGGTATCTAAGGCCGAGGCAGGGGTCTGGTCAAATTATATAGAAGGAAAGGTGGAACAAGGCATCAATCGGAGCAGCATGTTTTCCTTGGCTTTTGCCGCTTTTCTTGCGGTCTTTCGGGAAGGAGCGGAAACCATCCTGTTTTACCAAGCCCTTTTAGCCAATACCGAAACCTACATCAACATGGTGTGGCTTGGCCTGGGTATCGGCTGTGTTGCCTTGGTTATCATCTACATCCTTATCCGGGTCTTGAGCATCAAGCTCCCCTTGAAACCCTTCTTCCTGGGCACCAGCATCTTGCTTTTCATCATGTCTATTACTTTCACCGGTTCAGGAATCAAGGAACTGCAGGAAGGAAACGTGATCGGCGTTACCCCCGTGGCAGGGATCGGTTCGGTGGACATTCTAGGTATTTATCCCACCCTGGAAACTCTCATCCCCCAACTGCTATTGCTGGCAGTTACGGTAGTTACCTTTGTTATTCAGATCCGCCGAAACCGGGCAGCCGCTGCGGCATGAACCGGGTATACATACGATTACATAAGGTGAGTTCAGGGGAATGGTCCGCGAATTATTCGGATGCATAAGCATTAATTGCGGACTTTAGTCCGGCGGTCTTCTTTCTTGTAGTCGAATTCACGTTAACTTAGGGATTCTTCAACCCGATAAAGCCAATGGGTCATTCCCGGAGAGGAATGACCCCCAGGTTGTGCGGGGCTTTATTAGACTTGTTCAATAACTTCAGTTATTGAACAAGTCCATTGTTCTTTTGTAAAGAAAAAGATGAGCGCCCCTCACCTCCAGCATCCCCACCGTTTTATAGGCTATCCTTGGTGCATGAGCATACTCTTTTCTGTATTTATGCTGGAGCGCGGGTCCGCCCTGCCAAGAGGATCAGGTATAAAATAGGCATATCCCATAGACCTGGCGGGCGCCTCCAGTTTTGAGTGCAGCAGCGCAGGCATTCAGGGTAGAGCCGGTGGTAATCACATCATCAAAGAGGATGACTTCCGGGGGGATAGGTTTGACACAGCGGATCCGGCCCAGGAGGTTGGTTCTCCGGTCTTCCTGATTGAGGGCTTTTTGGCTTGGTGAAGGGAGCCGTTTCAGGCACTGGTGTACCGGCAGGTAGGGGGAATGGTTTTTTCTGTATGCTTTGGCAAGCCCCTTTCCTAAAGAGTCAATCTGATCCCAACCGGTTTTCCGGATCTTTCCAGGCCGCGGAGGAACCGGTACCAATACCGGATTCTGCAAAACCGGAGCGGTAAAGCGGGATAATCCTGCTATGAGGGATTCTGTAAGGAAATTACCCAGCGCCCGGTACTGTTCGAATTTGTAAGATACCAGGAGTTTTCGGTAGTTTCCGCTATAGGGGAAGAGGCTTACGACTTGGTCAACTTTTTCCTCATAAGGGGCTTCCCGGTTCCGGCATGGGAGGCAGCGGCCTATCTCAGCGATCAAGGGGCGTCCGCAGCAGGAACACCGGGGCTGATCTCCGGTAATGGTGAGGGAACTTCGGCAGCCCTGACACAGGCCATACCAGGCCTCCTCTCCATTAAGGAAGGTCTTACCGCAGAGGGCGCAGCCTACAGGAACCAGGTATTCCCGGATGAGGGAAAGTATCCATCCTAATTGGTTCATACCTAGTATACGGAATCATAGGAAACAATGCTTTAAGCCGGATACCTGGATGGTTTTTATTTTTCCAATATATGCGACCGGCAGTTTTTCGTTGTCGCCCGAAACACCGCTCGACCTGTTTTTAGTGAGGTATTTCACCTCCAAGCCCAAGACAGGATACACCCCATGACCCGGGCCTATTCAACTCACCGTATGGTGAAGCGTATGGGATACCGGTACTGGACCCCTACCGCGGCTCCATTGGCTTCAGCAGGACTAATCGCGCGGATGCCTTGGAAGGCCTTAACCGCGGCTTCACCAAACCCCCGGCCAGAAGGCTCCTCTTTAAGTACGGTGATCCGCCGAATCTCCCCCTGAGCATCCACAAACAGCGCGAGAATCACGACCCCTTCAATATTAGACCGCAGGGCAATAGGAGGATAGACCAGGTTTTTACGGATATCCCCTTCGGAAAAAACAGGAACCTTGGAAACCTGGTGCTGCGGAAGGTATTCCCTATCCCGGGATTGGGACTGAACCCGCTGCGGCGGAGCTTCATAGGGCAGGGATGCAACCACTACCTGGTCCTGGGGAACCTCATCGGTTTCTACCATAGTTTCAGCGATGGCCTCTACAATCTGCTGTTGCGGTACCGGAGGAGGAGGAAGGGGGGGCGGGGGAAGCGGCGGGGGAGGAACCTCTTCCTGGATGTCCACCAGTTTCATGATCTTGGCATCAGGTTCACGGGTTTCTCCCGTGGTTTCCAGGTGGAAAACCAGAAAAAAGATGAGAAACCCATGTAAAGCGGCAACCAGGAGAAAAAGGGCCAGCCGCATCCGGTTAATAGCAGCACCCCCTAGACCGGCTTCCATCATCGGTCCTTAACGACAAAGCTGACCACCCGGTATTGCAGGATCTGGAGCATCTGTAATACCCGGTTAATATAGGTAAAGGGGGTTTCCCGGTCCGCAATGATATGAATCCGGGTATCCGGCGCCTCCTGATAGGTGGAGATGATGTTGTTTCCAATGGTCTGCAAATCACTGGGAAGCCCGTCCAGGTAGAGCGCCCCTGCCCGGTCAACCCAAATTTCCAGGTTCTTTTCGGCACTGGTCTTTTTCGCCGCAGCAGCTTCGGGATACTCGATTTTTACCTCCCGGCGGTAATTGATGAGGGAAACCAGCATAATGAATATAAGGAGCAGGAACGCCACATCAGACATGGAATTAAGGGGAACCACAAACCGTTTTCGCTGCCGGCCCAACCTCATAAGGGCCCTCCAGAAGCCTTTTCATCTTTCATGGAAAATGAAAAAGCTGTTACCTCAAGGGTTTGAGCCAATTCCACAAAAGAAACCACCTGCTGCCAGGGTGCACCAGGGGCGATGCTTAAAACCACCGCCAGGTTCGGATTGGCCATCACCGCGGCTTTTATCTCCTGTTCCGCAGCAGCGAGCTCCATGGCCGTACCCTGATACAAAAGGGTCCCCCTATCGTCTAATTCAAAACGCAGGAGATCCTCTTTCAAGATCAGCCGGGTCGAATCCTTGGCAGGAAGATGCATGATGAATCCTTTGTTGATATTAAATCCTGCAATCACGATGAAATAAATGATCAACAGAAAGGCAATATCACTGGAGGCGCCTGCATCCTCAAAGCGGCTTCTTTTTCTTTTTCTTCCCAACGTAAGCTGCATGATGTTTTCCCCCTTTTTCTTGCACTATACCGAGCCATTCCCAAAAACTGAAGTTTTAGGAAAGCCTCTACTATCATTTTTACTCATTTGATTTTGGTCAAGATGTATTCCTGTGAAATACCCTGGAGGATCCTATCCCATTGATAATCCAGATATATCCATGAAAGGGCTTCTTCCCAATCCCTGAGTAACGCGCCGGAATTCCGCAGGACCCAGAGGGGTTCCGGGAAAACTTTTGCGGTGTACTGCCGGTTCCATGAAACCTGTTCCCCTTGAACCCAGGAGGCAGCCTCGGTAGTCCATCCCACAGGGCGTTTCTTGCGTGGCACCAGTTCCGGTATGAGCAGGGGTTTCCAGTAAGCCTCAAAATGCTTCAGGTTGGTAAAATCCGGCGGATCCTGGGTATGCATCCATTCGGTTAAGGCGGCAATACGGGTGTACCGGTTCCGCAGGGCAGTGAGGGACTCTTCCCCTGAAAGGAGCTTATGGTTCCGCCGGATCGTACCCCGGGATATTTGGACCCGCTCAATAGGTCCCTGCCCTTGCCATAAGGCGCTGTTTCTCTGCAAGACAAACCGGGCCTCTCCTGCCAGCTCCAAGGTAAA
Source organism: Treponema sp. (assembly GCA_031258005.1). GTDB lineage: Bacteria > Spirochaetota > Spirochaetia > Treponematales > Breznakiellaceae > JAIRLU01. Next base: position 21,039 of record JAIRNP010000141.1, on the reverse strand, counting down.
TTGGTTCCACCCGGTATAACTGCTCCCTAAGAAATGAAGCTCTTCCAGGAATACCCGGCCTTCGTTATCCGGGGCGGATGTCCAGAATTGCACGCCCGGATACGCGCTCAGCGAGACTACCAGTTTTTTCTTGTCCGGATACTCCTTTTTTACCTGTACATACCGGATCTCCATGCCTGCTGCAGCCCGGTACACCCCCAGGGTCTTTCCCGCAAAGCCGGACCCATCGAGGAACTGTCCGGCCTTTTCAACCAAGCTGGCGCAGCCGGAACAGATAAGCAAGCAGGCAAGCATCTCCCAGCGCCATCCTGGGGTTTTGTTCGTCCCTTTCATGGGTATCAATAGGTCCATTTAAACCCCACGGAGATCATCGGAATCGGTAATTGGTAACTGGCGGTAGTACTCCCTTCATCTTCCTGCCCGGTATAGCTGTTAAAGGTAGTATTACTCTGTCTCGTCTTGAGGAAGGCCAAGGTGTTTTCCACGGCCACATACATTTCCGACTGCACCTTACCTCCTGGATTAAACCGGAAGAAGGAGAACTTAATATCCAGGGGCAGGGCGAAACCGTCTCGCTCAGTGTCGGAATACCGGGATGAACGTTTCCATTTTTCAATGACTAGTTCGGTACCATCCGCATTGAGCACGCTGACCGGATAACTGGTAACTTCCCCTACTACATTCTTAGGCGCGCCGCTGGCCACGCCAAAACGGATCCCAATCTGGAAGTACTGCACCGGTTTAATATTGAGGACGATGTTCAGGTTATGAAACCGGTGAAACGAAGGATAAAACCAATCCGGCTCATCGGGATCGCTCCTTGAGGGGTTCCGGTACCGGGCATGGTTAAAAGAATAGCTGATCCAGCCGTCCCAATACCGGGCTTCCAATTTTTGCAGCATCAGATCGAATCCCCAGATACGGCCTTCCCCATCAAACTGATAGTCCGACACCAGCGTATTCCCCCGGGTTACTAATGACAGATAGGATCGATCAAACACCCGCTTGATATAGGCTTCGATATTAACGCTATACCCCGGGGAAAAATCCAGCTTGGTTCCCACAATACTGGTCCAGGAACGGCTCTGCTTCATAGCAAAATCATCAATACCGCTGTCCTTATCAAGATAAATCAAGTTGGTATTCATAGAAGAAAACAAGCCCGTCCCCACCGTAAGACTTAAAGAATCCAAAAATCCCCTGTTTTTCAGAATACCGAAGTCCAGGTTCAGCCGGGGATTAAGGGCCGGAGCGGTTTGAATACTGAAATCCCTCCCGACAAAGTACAAATGGTCCAGTCTGAGCCCCAGTTCAGCCCCAAAACGCCGCTCAGGGCTGGTGTATTCCACCAGGCTATAGAGGGAAGAAAAAAAACCGCTGTTCCCTACATCGTTGCTGAAGGTAACGGGGTAATGGGTATACCAGGAAGTATCTCTATCATGGGTCTTGTCCGTATCCAAAGACTCCCGCCAGAGATGGGCCTGTTCCTCCTCGATCCATTGGCTGTACAATTCCTGTACCCCCGCAGCCAAGAGAAAACCCTTGGGCAGTTCCAGGTCCATATCCACCCGTCCCTGATAATTAATGGTCAGCTCGGTCATCCTATCGCCCATAGCGGGGCTCAGCGTATAATAAGGAGCTTCCTTGATGAACTCCTTGAATTCCTCCTTGAAGGTATCTGAATAGGGGACCCGCACCTCTTGCTGTATCTCCGCATCCAGGTCTGCGCTATGGAACCCCCCGCCGGCAGTAGCCTTAAGGACCATGGAAGGCAGGGGATTAAGGGTTATACCCGTAATAAGAAAGCCCAGTTTATTATCCCAGCTAAAACGCATATCGTTTTTGCTCACCAAGCCCTCTGCTTCGCTTTCATTCTCATAATAGGCGCTCATCCCATCGCCTCCTATAAAACCGTTAAGGGTCCATTCCATATCCTGGGTAAACCGGTAATTTGCCGAAACAGCACCGCTTCTGATATAGGGTGCAGTGGTGATATACCGTACTTCTTCCACAAAAGGCTTGACCGCCCAAACAAAGGGGTCCCAATAGGTGAGCTTCCCCATGACCAGGACCCCTCCTTTTCCCCATAAGGGAACCGAGAGGTTGAGGTTAGCGGCACTGGAAGAAAGCCCCAATTCAAGCTCGGTTTCGGTACTGGACGGTTTTTTTGACGTTACCTCCAAAAGCCCTGAAATGGTATGTCCATACCGGGAAGAAAAAACCCCGTGGGAAAGCTGGGCGCTTTGAACCATCCGGGGATCAAAGATGGAAACCCCGCCCCCCCAATGGTAGGGCTGCTCAATATAGAACCCATCCAGAACCGCGATCAAGTCTCCGGGGGTGCCACCTCGGATGGAAGGCATCGCGTTAAACATCCCGGCATACCCCACTCCGGGGAGGAGCTTAATCGAGGTCATCACGTCTTCGATGATACCGATCTCTGCAGTCCGGGAGAGTTCCCTGTCTGATATGGCCACACTCCGGCCGCTTCTGGTTTCGCTTACCCCCGGCCGGGGAGCTTCGATCACCAGTTCCTGGTTTTCCAAGATACCGCTTAGGCGTAACAAAAGGGTAAAACTGCTCTCCCGTATCGGGATGAGGAGCCTGCCGTTTTCATAGCCTGGATAGGTGGCTTGGATCACCACCTGCCGATCATCGGGAACCCATATCCGAACCTTTCCTTCCGCATCGCAGGTATACTCCTGTCCATCCCAGGAACGGATCCGGGCGCCTTCCAGGGGAAGGGCTAAATCCGCGTCTTCCACGGTTATCTCTATATCCCGGGCGTACAGGGGGATAAGACCGATTACCAGCAGGAGCAGGATTGTAGGGCATGGTATAGGTACATTAACTTCTTGCGAAACTCGATTCTTGTTACCGATTTTTTCCACTGTTTTTTACTATACTAGAAGGCCCCGGTATGAACAAGGCGGGCAGCGTGAAGGGCTATGGGGATGAGGCCCCATAGCCGCCGAATGGCTGCTCTCCAGAGCGCTTAGAGGATTATCTCCCTTCGGTTAGATCCATGGGATCCAGGATCACCGCTTTTCCGTCCCTATCTTGGGTACTGAGCATATGCTCTTGAAAGAGAATCGTCCCATAGGGATGCACCTGAATTTCCGACTGGGCCTGGCGGGTCAAGGCGGTATCAAACCGGGCAAGATAGCAGTTCCCTTCAGAAACCATGATCCCATAGATATCACTGCCATTAACCCAGAGGAGGCTCTCTGGATGGATCCTATCCTCCCCCTGATGCAGCACCTCCAGCGTATCCGGATCGATGGCGACCAGCCGCAGCCCATTCCCGTCCCCTGCCACCGCGATGATCTGGGTATCAACTAACAGGACGGTTCTGATATTAATCGTAGTGAGGCCGGTACGCTTCAATTCCACCCCGGATGCAGGATTAATCTTAACCACACTGCCCTGGGATGTAGCGGAACCGGTTAATGCCATCCCGACTACTCCGGGGACCTGAGCATTTTCAACGGCTACCAAGGATTGTTCCTGATCCGCTTCCCCGGTATCCCTTGTAGCTCCTGCTTCAGCGGTCCTTTCGTCTTCCCCTGCATCCTCGCTGCCATCTTGGTCTGCTGCATCTTCCGCGGGGTCTTCCTCCTGGGACGGCGCGTCCCGACTGTTTTCTTCTCCTCGATCACCATCGTCGCGTGTATCCCCTTGGGCATTCCCGGTCCTGCTTTCCACCTCGGCCTGCTCCGGGCTGCCCGGTTCCGCCTGGGAGGAATCCTCCGGTACTGCTTCAGTACTTACCTGAGGCTGGGGATCCGCTGCAGCGTCCATCAGGCCCTGCTGATCCCCGGCGATCTGTTCCCGATCCTGTTGGGCTTCGTCCCGCTTCTGCTCGGCAAATGCTTCCAACCGTTCGGCCTGTTCCCGCTGTGCTGCTAAGGCGGCTTCCTGCTCTTTCAGGGCTTGTTCCCGTTTTTGGGCGGCCTCTTCCTGGGCCGCTAATTCCTTGGCGGCTTGTTCCGCTACTTCAGGGCTGAGCCGCCCCTGGGCTCCGGCTGCTTCAGCCTGGGCCTGTTCCTGGGCAAGCCGGGCTTGTTCCGCTTCCAAGGCCGCTCGTTCCGCGGCGATCCGGGCCGTTTCCCCGGCAATCGCGTGCTGCTGCCGGAGGGCTTCCTGTTCCGCCTCTTCCGCTTCCCGTTCCTTAAATTCCACCATATCTTTACGCTGGTCCATACCCAAGTCCCCGTCTTTACGCAATTCATCCAGTACAGCGGCATCACTGATGGAGGTCGTATCTATGGCGCTTAGAGAGCCGGCGGTTCCTATGCCTAAGGGGATGATCATGAGGGTTTTTCCCGGCCATTCATTAAACCGCACCGAAAGCCCCGCTTTATCCTGCGTCAAATACCGGAGGACCGATTGTTTGTAGGCAGCGCTGAAGTACTGCCAGTTCCCCCGGTATACCGCATTATAGATGGTGATGTATTGGGCAAGGAGATCTGCGTCTTGGGCTGTATAATTATAGGCCCCTTCCAGATACCCCTGTATGATGAGTCTGAGGTTTCGGATATGATCGACCCCTACCGCTGCTCCCAGGCCGAAAATGTCCGCTTCCAATCGAGGGCCTTCAGGGCCGGAAGCCCCATGGATCACGAAATACCGGCTCTCAGATCCGCTTCGGAGGGAGCCGGATCGCACTGCCGTTCCCAGGGTAAACCCGATACCCCGGATCTGGGCCCGGGAATCGATTCGGGTAACCGGTCCTTCATAATTGAAAAATTCCACCGATCCCTGCCCTTTCTCCAGTTCCTCCGTATTAACCTGTCCCTGGAGTATCCCGGGCAGGGCACAGATCATGCCTCCCAAAAGCAACACGGTTAAAAACCGAGAACCTCTACAAACGTTCATCATCCGCCTACTCCTCATACAGCTATTTTAAACAGATCCCCACGGTACTAATATCGGTACTATAACCGGAAAGCATCACCTGCCGGCGGGCTTAGTGGGTTCAGCCGGGAATAGGCCCGGGGTTTTGCAAAACTGCGTTTTTTAGGCTGCTCTTTCAAAAAAGGTTCTATAATCCTTGCGCAGCCTTCATACAGGGCCCCGGAAAGGCGATACTTGGGTTTCAGATCTTTTTTTCCTTTTTTACCTTTCATGAACATAAAGAGTGAAATTTCCCTGCGAATTTTGCTTATTTAACGTGAGTCCGACAGAGAAAAAGAAGTCCGCCGAACTTTAGTTCGCCGAACTCACGTTATTTAGGGGTGAAATTTTCTCCTGATATGGACACCCCAAAAAACAAATCGCTTGACAAAATAATTCGACCTTGCTATAGTAACTTAGAACCAGATACCGGCAAGAAGCGGTGTATCCGGGGAACCTGGCCGCAGAGGGACCCAATGGGGCTGGTGTCCGGGTGGGGTTTACCGGATCCTGCTGGTGAAATTCCTGGACGTACCATAGAGAGGAAGTCGCTGTTTTGAATACGCTATGGGTTAGACCCCCCCCCATACCCATCAGATCGGCTTGGAGTTCCGCGAAAACAAGTTAAGCATACCTACAAAACCATCTCAAAATTGCCGTCTCCAGGGGGAATTATCTCTATTATCCCGGAAAATCGCCTTGTTATCAAACTTCTGGATCTCAGATCCGTTGAACGTCGTTCAATTCGGGGTGTGGAACAGGGCATTTTACTATATTACCACGAGATTCATTCGTACTTAAGGAGGAATGAAGATGGAAAAAAAGAGGAAAACCGGTATAGTGCTGATTTCGGCGCTCCTACTTGGGGTTCTGGCGTTTACGGGGTGTCCGACGGAGTCGGATCCGGAACCGGGGTCCGGTCTTGACTGGGGAAAATCGGCGAATTGGCAATCGGAAGGCGACTTTGAACTGGGAACCGCCGCTGCGGATATTGATGGAACCAACGGACGATATCAGGAAACAGCCCTGGGTAATTTGATTGCCGATGGTATTGCCGAATACGCCCGGTACTCATCGGGAGAGAAAGTCGATTTTGCTTTGCATAACGGCCAAGACCTTAAAGCTACTAAACTTGAAGCCGGCAAAATTACCAACACCCAAGTTTACGGCACAATCGGTAACGATACCCTATATCTGGTAACCTATACCGGTGCTGAAGTTACTACGCTCATTAATACTTTTGTTAATAGCAGTTCAGGCGAAAAATGGAGTGCCAATTGTGTTGTCCTGGTTTCTAAAGAGGTGAGTTATAGCGTTACTCTTGATAGCGACACAACCAAGCCACCCAAGGCAACAAAGATCAAAGTGAATGGTACTGACATTGATACGGAAAAAACGTACCTGGTTGCAGTAGGCAATTTTATCGGTGCAACTCTTGCTACAGCTAACCGTTTTCCTGAGGGAACAGATAAAAAAGATTTAAGTCCCACCAAGCTATCCGAAGCGGTTGCCCAGTATATCTACATCCAGGGAACCATAACCCCTCAGGCCGTGGACCGTATTACAGGAGAAGTACCGGTAATATCAGCGACTAATTGATACACCCAGTACAGTAGGTAAGCTGTCCGAACAAGTTTTCAAACGTTTCGGACAGCTATATCAATAAAAACCATAAACAGAGGAGTAAGGTATGTATATCTCATTATTGGGAAAACGCCCTGTGGGGCTTAAGCGTATACTTTTCGCCGTGGTATTGCCGTTGGTTCTCGCCTTTTCCACCTGCGAGACCGGCAGCGACCCGGACGATACCCTGCCCCTAGCCGGGCCCCGTTCCATCCAGGTAACGGCAAGGGACAAAACCCTGGTTTTGCAGTGGACCAAGGTCGCCCCTGCTCAGGGGGTAAGCCCCTCCTATGAGGTATACTACGGAACCACCGCAGAGACAGGGAACGCGAAAAAATGGGGGGAAGTCCAGTCAAACACCTCCCAGTTGGTAACGGCGACTATTACGGAGCTTGAAAATCATCGTACCTATTACGTGTGGGTAAAAGCCGTTTATGCAGGGTTGGGGCAATCGGACTTTAGTCCTACCGAGTACAGTATTCCCATCCCGGCCCCTGCAACTCCTGGAACTGTAAGGGTAACTTCAGGGGAAGCGATGCTTGAAGTAGCGTGGGCTGTTGTAGAGGATGCCTTTACCTACGAGGTGTACTACCAGGCCAACGGTTCAGGGGATACTCCACCGGCGGAAACCGTGGAAACCATGCTGACCGTATCCGATCCCGGTGCGGTGATCCTCGGGTTAACCAATGATAGGGCGTACACGATTTGGGTCAGGGCCCGTAATACCGCCGGAGATTCTCCCGCTTATGCCAAGAGCACCGGAACGCCCCAGGCAGCCGCTTCAGCGCCCGCCTCTGCACCAAACACCCCAAGGGTCGCCCCGGGGGACGGTAAACTCACCCTTACCTGGGATCAGGTTTCCGGCGTACCCGCCTATAAGCTCTACTACGGAGCCAGTAACCGCTTTTCCGATGCAACGGAATTTCCCCAAACCATTCCCGCAAGTTCCCCCAGGGTAAGTGCGGAACTTACGGGCCTTGAGAATAACACCCTGTATTATGTTTGGGTGCTGTCGTCGAATTCAGCGGGAAGCTCCTCTCCCGGTGAATCCGTTTCCGGGACCCCTCTCGCGAAGAACCCCATCAATTTCAGCAATCTCCAGTTCGAATTGGGCAGCGCCACCGCAGAATACATCTTTGCTCAGGACCTTCCTCCCAGCGTCTTCTTTCCCGAGGGCAGGCCCAACACGGACCGTTTGACCCGTGTGCAGGAAACCGCTTTGGGCAATCTGTTTACCGACGGCGCAGCCTGGTATATCAGGAAAAAGTACCCCGAAGAAAACATCGAATTTGTCTTTCTCAACGGCGGCTACATAGACAATGGTCTTCCCAGGGGCACTATTACAGTGGGTAGTATTTCAGGCATAGTTCAGCCGGACAGCCGGAACGCGCAATTGGTGCTCCTCACGATGACCGGCTCGGAATTGAAAACGTTCTTCAACGATACGGAAGGCAAAATTGAGAATATAGAACCAGGAGATGTTTCCGGGGTTGCCCATTCGGGGAGAGGGGGTCCCCCCAACACCAAGTTTTTCGGCATAGTATCAAAAGAAGTGCGGTATACCCTGAGGTACTACAAACCCCCTGAGGGAACGGCAGAGATAAGTTCCACCGATGCCGAACCCTACCAACACGGGTTTATCGACACCGCCGCCCTTACCATTAATGGGCAGCCTATTGTGGATACTAAGGACTATCGTATCTGTACCACCGATGACCTGGCATCCGGGGAATACTTTGTCCAACTGGTTACTGCAGGAAAAAATAAACGGGTTATTTCTACTCCCTTCTGGCACGGGGTGGCAGAATACATCTATGATCAGGGTAGGGTTACGCCGAAACTGGACGGCCGTATCAAGGTAGAGGGCGGTGTTCCCCTGCCTTCACCCTGGGTTCCCGGTGATTTGATCAAACCCTGATGAAGGGATGATGAAATACGGCACCCCGGTCCTGAGGCTCCTTTTGCTGGCTGTTCTAATCGCGACTGTGAGCGCTGAGGAAGAGGCGGAGCCTGAGACCGCGGCAACCGAAGCCTCGGGAGACGATGCCCTGTACGTCCTCCCTGAGGCGGAGGTCAGCGCCGAACAGGACACCCCGGATCGGATCACCCGGGAAGAAATGGACCGAGACGGAGCCTCGGATCTCTGGGAGGCGGTGAGGTATACCCCCGGGGTGATCCTTTCCGGCGGGGGCAGGCGCAATGATTCCAACTTTTCGGTCCGAGGCTACGGTACCGACAGTGTACCCATCTACGTTGACGGGATCCTTATGGCTAATCCCTACCGGGGGGAAGGGGACAGCGCCCGGTTCCTTACCGGGGATCTTGAGGGTATTGAGATAGCCAAAGGCTACAGTTCAGAGCTGCTTGGGGCAAATGCCCTGGGAGGCGTGATCCTGCTTCGAACCGCCAAACCCAGGCAAGCCCTGGAGCTTTCGCTCAAAACCGGTTTTGGCCTGGACAGCATTTTTAATTACGCCGATTCCACCCATGTTCTTGAGTTAGGAACCAAACAGCCCTTTTTCTATGGAAAGGGGGTGTTTCAGTACCGGGATGTGAATCACTACCGGCTTCCCGATAGTTTCGAACCCTCCCCCCAGAATCCTCAGGAAAAGGGAAACCGGCTCTGGTCAGATTCCAAAGATCTGAAGTTCACCCTCATCGGGGGACTTACCCCCGGGGAAGATCTGGATATCTGGCTTACCTACGTATACCAGAACGCGGACAAGGGGCTTTCCCCGCCGGATGTGGGTATCAAAGAGTACGCTATTTGGGACTGGCCGGTGTGGAACCGGCACAGCGTCTCCCTAAACAGTTCCTGGGGTATGGGTACCTTCTCTTTGGAGGGCCTTTTTTATTTTGCCAAATACGATAACCGGCTGGATGAGTATTACAATTATAAGGCCTTTGAACTGGGGATCCACGCCCCCCATTCGGATTATGATGAATATACCCTGGGCGGACGCCTCACGGGAGGCTGGGAAATAAACGCCCGGAACACGGTACAGGCCGCGCTTACCTACAAGAAGGAAGATCACCGGGGATTGAGGGGCGGCAGCGTCAACGAAGATGAACGTATCGAAGAAATGCATGTGAACGAAGACACCTGGTCTCTAGGCGCCGAATATACCCTGAACCCCTGGTCTCCCCTCACCATCAAGGCCGGCCTTGGCTTTGATGCCCTGGTCCCCCAGGAATACTGGAACGATGAAAATGAATACAACCAACTCCTCGGTGCAGACTACTTTATTGTGCAGAGCCGGAATATGTTCCTCTATACCTGGCAACTCGGCGTCTTTTACCGGCTTCCTTGGGGAAACCCCGAAGCTCAGAGCCATGAACTCAGGCTGGCCTATGCCCGGAAGAATCACTTTCCCACTATGTCCCAGCGTTATTCAACCCGTTTCGGTTCAACCCTGCCCAATCCCCATCTGGGACCGGAGAGAGCGAACCATTTTGAATTGGGATATCGAGGGTACCTGGGCAGGGAAGATGCGGCTTTGGGGTTCAGCTTGAACGCCGCCCTCTACTACAGCGCCATGGCCGGCAAAATTGTGAGCGTTGAACTGGGCAACCCCCACTACCCGAGCGCATCTGTGGAGTATTCCCGAAATCTGGACCGTATAAATTTTTGGGGCTTGGAATTGGCCCCGGATTTTACCCTCCAGGATTGGCTCACTATAGGTTTAGCCTTTTCCCTGAACAATTACCATATTGATCACCCCCAGGATGGTATTAAGGTCCTCAGTTACTATCCCCCCATTACCCTTAACGGGTACGCCGTGGTACAGCCCCTTGCTTTTCTTTCGATCATCCCCCGCCTTGAGTATATGGGTTCCCGGTACGGCGATACCGAAGGAACGGACTTATTGGAGGGCTATGTTCTGGCACATATCAAGATCACTATCGCATGGGGAAACTATGTCTCGGTTTCCGCGGAACTTGACAATATCTTGGATACCTACTATGAAATAAGACGATATTCCCCCCAAGGAGGCCGGAGCCTTAACCTGATGCTGACCGTGAAGTATAAATGAACAAGCCTGCCCTGTTTCCCCTTATGCTCGGCGTTTCAGTATGTTTTCATGCTGGTCTTTTTCTGTTCCTGTCGGTAAAAGCCTTAGATTCACCGGCCTAGCCAAGAAGGAGCCCTTTGTACATACTTGTATTAGACTTGTTCAATAACTTCAGTTATTGAACAAGTCCATTCATGCGGCGTTTTTCTTTACCGGGAGCGAGGAACTGTCCGTACATGAGACTTTGAGGGTGATCCGTTTTCTTGCAGGATCGCGGGTTGCTGTTTTACCTTTCGTTGACATAAGCCGCTTCAGGAGATATACTTATTAGCATAGAGCCTTATCAGGAGACAGGGGTTTTATTCGCTGGATGTGCCAGGGTATATTCAGGGGAGTAATTTTGTCTTATTAGAGAAAATCTCTGAGGCAGAATTATCAGAATTCGATCCGTCGTTCATGATGTTTTGGCTCAGAGCGATGGATCGGATGCGTAGCGGTTCCCGTTCGGTTCAGGTGAAATCCTGAATCGAACGGGAATTTTGGAAGTGTCTTCTATAAAAACGGTAGACCCTGAAGGCTTACCCCTAACCCAGATAATCTGCAAGTTTCCTATAGGTTTGATTCACCACCTGCTTTACTTCCAGATCCGCATTTTCCCCTAAGTCGTCGATGAGGGCCTCCACACTGGCGAGGCTTTCGTTTAGGCTCGTATGAAAACCTCGAGAACAGGTAAACCAGTAATTACCTGCACCATCAGTCAAAAGGCAGATAAACCCTAAATCCTTCTTGTTTGCTTTCCATACCGCCGGGCTTACCAGGTCTGGGAGGAACTTGAGCAGAGCCGGAAGGTTCTCCCGGGAATTGAACCGTTCTTTTCGAGGCCATTGCTTTTCCAGAACCCCTTCAAGGTCCAATGAGGCTGCCAGGGAAAGGATGAGTTCCAGCTTCTCTCCCTGCAGCAGAGTATAGACCCCTCCCAGGGTAATCCTGCCCCGCAGGCCCTTATACATAGACAGGGGATCGGTTCCAACCTGATCTTTTACCTTAACCAGCCGTTCCCAGGGGAGGGAAACCAGTTTTTTCCCTTTAACTCTCCCAATCTCAAACACTTCATCCCCAATCTTAATGGTATGGGTAAAATCCCGTATCCGTTTGGGCGAAGCATCTGGGCTTGGCTCCTTGGCTGTAGGCTTGAAAGTCTTTGCCCCCAGGCGTTCAAATAAGGTATCGCTTATTTTTTCGAGGGCCTTTCGTGAAAGAGGAGAAACCGACATGGCATACATTCGGGTGGTCCGCACGATTTCACCGGCTACGATGTATTCGGGATTCATCCTGAACATCACTGAACCAGGATGAATCAATATCCGATCCGCGGTGAGGCTCCGATACATGTCCCGGCCTTCTCGAACACAGACAAACTGGATAAGCCCCCGGGCCACTGCACAGAGGTAGTCTTCAGTTTGGAGAAATGGAGCGCTTGAAAGAAGGGGAATCTTAAGCCCGCTGACGATCTCCCCAAGCTGGGCGGTAACATTGCTGATTTCCTTCATAGCTCGTTCATCAAGGTAATTTTTTTCGCAAAATTGCGCCTTGTTACGGGCATCTTTATATGCCTGATAGAGTTTAAGATAAGAAACAAAATCCCCTCCGGGGTCCCGGAAACGGTGATGAGCCTTGCGGGCATCGGTTTCCTCTCCTGGAGGCAGGATATACGGGCTTTGGGTCGAAAGAAAGGCCGCGGCGATGAGGGTCTCTTGGATTATCTGGGGATAGTGCAAGATAGCCTCTACAATGATCCGGGATTGCCGGGGAGGTAGGGGAAACTCGGTCATCAGTTTTCCTATCTTGGAAAGGGTCCGGTCCTTTTCCAGGGCGTTCAGGAGGTTCAGGGTCTCGATAGCCGCGATGAGTCCCTCCCGGTTTGGGGGGGCAATGAAATCAAATTCCTCAAATGCGGTGAGACCCAGGTCAGCCATGCGGAGTACTACTTCGGAGAGGTCCGTACGGTAGATTTCTTCGGTAGTAAAGAGGAGCCGGTTTTCAAAATCCTTCCGAGTGTAGAGCCGGTACGCTGTTCCCGGTTGTGTACGGCCTGCCCGGCCCTTGCGCTGATTTGCCGACGCCTTGGACACGGGGCCTTCCACCAGGCTTGAGGTGAAGGTCCGGGGGTTATAGTAGTTGAGTTTGGATAAGCCTGAATCGATCACCGTCGTAATACCATCAATGGTAACTGAGGTTTCCGCAATATTGGTGGCAATCACCACCTTGGTTTTTCTCAAAGGAGCCTCTTCAAAGACCCGTTCCTGTTCTTCCTTCCCCAGCCGGCCATAGAGGGGGACCAGGTGCAGGTCCGAAGCAAAAGGACTCGAGACGAGCCGGTTCATGCAGTCCTTGATCATCTTTTCACCGGACAAAAAGACCAAGATATCCCCGGGGCGTTCTTCACTGATGACTCGTTCAATAATGACATCGATCTTGTCTAAAATGGCGTCTATGGCGGTCTGTCCCCCTGGCGGGGATCCCGGCGTTGGCAATACTGCCGGGGGATCGTAGATGAGGGTAACCGGATAGGTAATGGCATCGATTTTTACCACGGGACATTCCCCAAAATACGCGGAAAAGACCTGGGCATTAATAGTCGCCGAAGATACAATTACCTTAAATTCCGACCGTATTTCCAGGACCCGTTTCAACAAGCCCAAGATAAAATCAATGTTGAGGCTCCGCTCGTGGGCCTCATCCACAATAATGCTGCCGTATTTGGAAAGGTAGGGATCGAGTTTCATCTCCTGTAAAAGGATACCGTCAGTCATGATCTTAATCGCCGTGGAAGGATCGGTTTTATCTTCAAAACGCATCTTATACCCCACGATCCCTGGTAAGGTACATCCCAGTTGGCGGGCGATAAACTCGCTGACCGACACCGCGGCAATACGCCGGGGCTGGGTTACCCCGATAACGCCATTTTTCGTATATCCCGCATCGTAGAGTATCACCGGCAGTTGGGTAGTTTTCCCTGAACCGGTGGGACTTTCTACTACCACCACTTGATTGGCTTCGAGCGCTTTCAGTATGAGGTCTTTATGTTCATATACCGGAAGTTGCAGATAATTCATACGTTTATCATAGAATACATCCATAGGGAACGCATAGCTAGGAACTGATGGTACCCTCCTCTGTTTAGCGGTATAGCATTGACCCGGACTAATCAAGCCATAGCTCCAATGGAAAACAAAGAACCTCCCCGGTCATTTTCTTCCGGGGAGGTTATACTAGGGGACAGGGCCTTTTTACACGGAATTAAAGAACAAACTCCCTTAAAGCGGCCGACGGGAGTCGAACCCGCGTCACGAGCTTGGGAAGCTCGGGTAATACCGTTATACAACGGCCGCTTCAAGGAAGCCTAGGATAATTTTATTATCCTCTAAGAAGATTTTTTTGTCAATAGAGGCTGTGCCAAAACTTCAGCTTTTGGAACAAGCTCAATATACCCAGATCTTTTAATTGATAAATTTTAAAAATTTGGAGAAGAGCGAAAGGAAGGAAGGATAGGGTGGAAAGCATGTTCAATTATACCTGCTTTGACTAAGAAGCCGTATCCTTAGATTTAATATATCGGGCAAGCTTAAAATCTTGAATCTTGATGTGACTAACGAGCCAATCTCCAATACTGGTATGGACTTCCTGGATCAATGCTTCAGTAGGGCCTGACCAAATCAAACGGTGGGTTAAATCCTTAACCTCTCCTTTAAACGTTTCGTGATACCGTTTGTGATTCGGATAATCGGGGTACTGATATTTTTGTTGAATTTTTTCTTCATCAAAAAAATGTTTAATGGTATAGGTGTTCAGAAAATCCAGACTTTTTGTCAATTCTTCCCTTCCCTTTCCCGCCCGGCATGTATCCAACAGGTTGTTGATTGCTTCAAATAACTGTTTATGCTGCGTATCTATTATCTCATGACCCGTTTCTAACGTACCATCCCAACGATATGCCACCATGAACGTTCTCTCCTTAAGTATAGTACTGAGCCGTGTTTGACCTCCATTCGAGGCTCCCTCAATTCCACGGCGATTATTCTCTCCTATTTATACCGCTTATTCAAGAGGTGGAAAATATCCTGTACTATCCCGGCCTGAACGCTCTAACAGGTACACTTCCGCTTCTATGGGTAGGTATGCCCTCCCGAAGTCAGTCGGTAGCTGGGACCGATACCTGAGAATATACGACCCTGTAGGATGAGAGGCGATGCTTTCTATGATAGGCCCAATCCCTTCGGGTCGATACAGGGACACCAGCTGCCCGCCGGTTTGATCACAGAGATACTGCAGGGCTTCATCCCCTGGGTTCCCCCCGACTATAAACCCATGAAAAACAATACCGTTATTCGCAAGATACGCAGCCAGCTCCGAAAGGGTATACTGTTCAAAAGCAAGATCTCCCAAGCTTCCCGCGCCTACAAACACCACCGCCCGCTTCTTTTCACCGGGAAGCAGATCCGTAGCGGCAAGCCGCAGACCCAAGTCAAAACGCCACCGCGGGGTGTAGGATGCCCCGTTTCCCCGGGCACTCTGGAACCAATGAGCCTCATCGATCCGTTCCTTCAGAGGCTGCTCACTGGCAGAAATAAGGGAGACCACCTGACCTTTAAGGCTCCTCCTAATATCCCGGACCGCCGCGACTAAATCATCTTGAAGCCCTATGGTCCGCTGGGATCGCTCCATAAGGATAGCTATATCCGCAGTTTCTGCTCGATAGGCGGCATCCACAAATTCTTGCTCCGCTACGGTATAGCCTTTCTCGCTCAGAAGAAAATTCCGGCCATCCAGCCCGAGAATGGGCCGCCGAAGCCGGTCCTGAACCGAAATTTCCAGGGTAACCTGGGGAAAGGTATCCGCTACCACCCGATCTATCTGTACAAAAAGCCCCGCCGCCATATCGGTAAACCGGGTCATCACGGCGACTTCGTTTTCCTGAAAATTGGCGGCTAATACATTACCGTTGTGGTCCATGGCAGCTCCCACGATACGCATCTGGGAATTACCGGCCACCCCCATTTCCTGAATAACCGCAGAATCAGGGTTAATAAGGAGAAGCCGATTGGTATCCGCTACCAGGAGCCGGCCGTCAGGAAGAAACCGGAGGCTTTCAGGACCAGTCAAGCCTTCCTGAATGAGCACACCCAGGTACGTTCCGTTCCGGTCAAACACGTAGATCCGTTTTGCTACGCCGTCCGCTGCATATACCCTACCGTTTCGGACTGCGATACCCGTAGGAGAAAGAAACCCCGGAAACCCCGGGCTTTTGGTACCCAGGGAGAGAATAAAAACCCCGTCAGGATCAAACTTGGAAATCCGGCAATTACCATAATCCACCACATACAGGTAGTCCTCTTCATCTATCGCCAAATTCTGGGGCCCCACAAACATCCCGTTTCCTCGTCCCTTGGTTCCGATATAGGATTGCCATTCTCCGGTGCTGCTAAGCACACTCACCCGTCCCCCCCGGTATTCTGAAAGGAACAGTCTGCCGTCCTTTCCTCTTACCAGATCATAGGGCCGATCAAACCCATTGAGGGGACCTCGTTGGCGCTGCCTGACGATACCGTTTACGTCAATACGGACAAGTTCATTACTCCCGTAAGCTACGACCCAGGCAGACCCATCTTCCAGGGGTAAAATCGCGGTGGGCTGTTTAAAAATGGTTATGGAATCATATCCGCCCGGATACCGGCCTGCGGCTACATACCGGATCCCATCCTCAAGGACGGGTAAAAGGTTACGCCGGTTCCGCACCGTTTCAATACGACTACCGAGCAACAGGGCATCTTCTGAGGCAGGGCTGTATGCCGAAGCAGCTAAACGCCACTGCCGGAGAGCCGTTTCTTCCAGACCGGACCGATAATAGGCCCGTCCCAGCCAATCCATAATGAGAGGCTCCCCAGGACGAAAAGACAGGGCTTGTTCAAAAGAAAGGATCGCTTCGTTAAAGGCAAAACGATTATATGCCTGGACTCCCAGCCGAAATTCTTCCCGGGCATAGAGGGCGTCCAAATCTGCACCATCAAAACTCTCTTGCGCCTCAAGGGCAAAAGACGAAATAAACAGCAAAAAACCAAAACAAAGCACCCTCCACCGGTGGGTACTCTGCATGATTTTCAAGGACCGCATCAGGTCTCTCCTGCCACGATCCGTATATGGTTCCGTATCTCTTTTTGCTGGGATGCCAAGGAGGCTATACCCAGGGCCCGACGCAGCCAATTTCTTGCTTCTGCAGCATCACCTTTTTTAAAATAAGCCCATCCTAAAGAATCAAGATAGGCCGCATTGTCAGGATTCCGATCCACCGCTTTCTTGCATAACACCAGCCCCTGCTCTACATTCATGGCAGTATCCGCCAAAATATATCCCAGGCCATTCATAGCGGTGGTATTGGTATTATCTAATCGCAGGGCCTTGGCATACAACTCCACTGCTCGTTGATACTGCCGCTCGGAACACGCGGAATAGGCTAAGACGGTATAGAGCTGTACCGACTCAAAACCGATTTCTGAAAGGCGGTTCAGTTCAAATTCCGCCATATTCGCCCGTTCAGTAATGACATAGATATACGCCAAGGCCAAACGGCATTGATATACCCTCAGGATATTTGATTCAACGTTTACCACTTGTTCCAGATAGAGAAGCGCATCATCGAAACGCCCGAGTTTTGTGTAACAAAGCCCCAAATAATAGGCAACTTCACTCGTACCTTGGGTATCCTCAGGTGTATTGTTATGTAACTGCTGAAATATCCGCAATGCCATATCCCAGCGCTTTAAATTAAAAAGGCGAATTCCCTCTTGTAATGTTTCCGTAAGCGTTTCCGTCATCATCATATAGTCCCCCCTTGTTCTAAACGTATCACCATAAGCAACACTGCTTAAGAAACCATGCTCATCTAACCAGCAATCAGACCCATCCACCCAAAGATGCTGGAAGACCGGATTTAAAACCAACTCCCCTGAGGCTTTCCCAAAACACGAACTACCTTCGGGTTAGTTTTGGGAAAGCCTCCTCTATTAATTATCTATCCAAACAGAAAATTTCTTCAGTGAAATCTGAGGGGTTTCATGGTTATTTTTTAGGGGGCCGGTGCGGGACCGCGGCATATTCCGGCGCACCGGGACAGAGATCCCGGCTTACCACCGGATGCACGAATACCGGGCTTACGGAGACGTAGTTTCGGGAAACCGCATCCTCATCTGAACCCTTTTCCGGTTCGGCCCATACGGGTCCGGCACTGATAAAACCGTATTTCCTGCCATCAGGAGCATCAAAGACCGATACTCCGTCATGGTAAATCCGTAAGGAAGGAAAGGTAGTCCGTATGCCTTCAGGCCCTCCAGGGGTATTGGGGATGTTTACATTGATGAAGGTATCTGCCTTCCAGGATGCGATCCATGCTTCAAGATGGTCCACCACAAAAGACACCGCCGGTTCCCAGTAAAACGTACCCTCCCCTGCCAGGGAAAGGGCTATGGCCGGAAGATCATACAAGCTCCCTTGGCGGGCCGCTGCAGCAGTACCGGAATAGACTATATCGGTCCCGATATTCGCACCTTTATTGATACCTGACACCACCAGGTCGGGCTTAACCGGGAGGATCCCTAATAAGGCCATCATAACACAGTCCGCGGGAGTCCCTGAACAGGCCCAGGTATCCGCTCCCTGAGGGGTCAAACAAATAGGGGCTGATAAAAAAGAGAGGCTATGGGAAACCCCGGAACGATTTGAATCCGGAGCTACCACCACAATACGGTGCCGACCCTGGGCACGCAAAGCCGCTGCCAAGAGAAGCAAGCCCTCTCCTGCGATGCCGTCATCGTTGGTTACGAGTATATTCATGCAACTCCCGGTACATTAAGCCGGTACAAGCCGGCTTCCTGCCGCAGGCTTGATTTCATACAGGACCGGATGGAACCCGAAGATCCGTTCATAATCATCAAGCCGCCGCCGGTATTCTTCAATCGCTTCTTCTTTGATGATGGTATAGGTACAGCCCCCAAAACCCTGGCCGGTCATCCGAGAACCGAGGACGCCATCTATCTCCTGAGCCCGTTTCACCAGCCAATCAATCTCAGGACAGGACACCTCATACAAATCCCGCAGGCTTTCGTGAGAATGGAGTATAACCTTGGAAAGGGCCGGGAGATCCATCTTATTAAGGGCTTCTTCCGCATCATACACCCGCCTGAGTTCCTGGACGATATGCATGCTCCGCCGCCGGATTTCTTCGGGAAGATCCCCCATAGATTCGATCAGATCTGCAGTAACAAAATCCCGCAAACTGGCCCCTTCTTTTTTCTGAGTGAGCAATTCAAGGCCTTTCTTTATATCATGCCGGCGCTCTTTAAGTTCATCTTCCACCCCCATGCGGGGTACCCGGGAATCCATGATGAGGATCGTATACGCGGAAATGCTCGATTTGATCCGGCTTATCTCCAAGGTGGTTTCATCGACGATGAGAAACTCACCCTGCCGTGCAGCAAGGGCAATGACATAATCAATAGGATTGGTATGCTCCTCAAAAAACAACGCATTGGCACTGATAAGCTGGTCTAAGAGGTCGTCATCGCTGATATCTACCTTGAAAAATCTTCGGAGGGCCACAGCCCCGGCTACTTCTATGGCCGATGAAGAAGCAAGTCCGATGTGCTGAGGAACATCCCCGCTCAGGGTAAAATTCAGTCCCTTTACCGGATACCCCATGCTTGCAAATATATGAATCCCCACCTTGATATAATTAGCCCACCGATCTTCCCGTTTATATTTAAGATTAACCAGGGTGGTTCGTTTCCGTTCCCCCAGGTCAGCGGCATAAAAACGCAGGGAACTATCCTTCCGGGGGCTCACCGCAACACGGATATACCGATCAATTGCGGAAGAGAGAAATAACCCGGCCTTTGGCTCACCATGCTCACCCAGGTAATGAACCCTGCCGGGCGCTTCGGCAATGACAATCGGTTCGGATCGGTCGGCGTCTATCTCGTATTCCTTACGATGGATGTGACCGATGTCCAACATGTATTAAAACCCTCATCAAATTTTTTATCTCTTTCTCTCAATCATAGCAAACTACCTGGGTTATCTACCAAACAAAGACGTACTTTCAATCCTTTTTAGCATGATCTTCTTTGACAAAAAGGATATTCGGTAAACCCCTCTTACTAAAAACCCTTATTATTATAATACTAGGAAAACTTTGTATTGTTCAACCAAAATTATAAAAATTATCTCTAATTTAACAGGAATTTGTACAAAATCCCTACCTGTATAAATATCTGTTTATATAAACCATAGAGGAGGCCTATAGTTACAAAGGAAGCTCCTAAAGAATCCAGGATCAATCTTTTCGTAAGGAATGTTTCTTACAGATGAAACTGCCTCGAAAATCAATCCGGCGCCTTCAAGGAATCGGCCAGCGTGATATGCCCTAGTTTTTTCAGCATTATCAGATCCACCCCTCCTGAAAAGACCAGCGTCAAAGCCGCAGAAAGCCCAAAACTGAGGGGTGCGATACGTCTGCCGAACATGAGATCCGCATTTTCTGCGACTCCGATGATAAACCTATGGAGGGGTATACCCAGCACGAGGCCCACTCCCGCACCAATAATACTGAGTAGGGTTATTTCCCGGAATATATACGCCGCGGCTTCGGCTTGGTGGAAGCCCAAAACCCGGAGGGTGGCGATCTCCCTGGTTCGTTCGGTAATGTTAATATTGGTGAGGTTGTAGAGTACAATCATGGCAAGCCCTCCCGCAGCGAAGATGAGCACCAGCACCACAAACCCGATGCTGTCCAGCAGTTTGGTGTAAGATGCCTGGACCTGAGGGATAAACTCTACGCTGCTTACCTCCTTATGGGAGAGGAGATCCGCCATAAGGTCATCCTGCAGGGCTCCAGCGCGGTCTGTATAGGCAAAAAGGGTCTGGTATACGAGGGGTCCTCCCAATTCCTGGGTATATACCGTAGGACCTAGATAGACCGCAGCGCCCACATAGTTTTCGGTAATCCCCGAGATAGTGAAGGATCCTCGCCGGCCTGCGGCGTTTTCCAGTACCACCCTATCCCCAGGTTTAAGCCCCCAGGTTTCCGCCAGTTTTTCGGTAAGTACCACCGAGGCAGCAGAAAAGCGAAGGGGCAGCCTGGTTTTTCGGTCCCGCAGGGTGATATACTCCTCCAGAGCCTCGGGGTTTTGGGGAACCATCAGGGAGACGTTGAGTCCTTTTGTATCGGTACCAGGGGAAAGCACCGCGGATTCACTGTGGATAGGGAGCCACCTCCTTAAGCGGGTCCCCGGCGGGGGTTTGGGAACGGCCTCCTCCTTCAGGGAAAAATTAAGCGCTACATCGTATCGAAGGATTTCCTCAAACTGAGTCCGGGCAATATCGATCATAGAATCCCGAAGCCCAAAGGCCGCAACCATGAGGGCGGTACAGCCTGCAATCCCGGTAACGGTCATAA
>JAIRNP010000115.1 GCA_031258005.1 Treponema sp. | reverse complement strand
CCCATTGGGACACCCTCCATGCGGTATCCCCATTATAATTTGGGCAACAGCGTCAACAAGTTGACGTTTCAATTTGAGGCATGACCTCTTTTCGACAACATTTTTGATGAGGCAATGCGTACACTTGCAGATTCCTGATTCTATGAGTACACTTTAACCAGTAAACGTTATCGTGTGAACGTTACCTAGGAACCTGTCGGCCTTCGAGGTATATTCATAAGCAGGATGTGTGGCATAGAGATAGTTGCAGATACTTATAACCAGAGCAGCAGTGTACTGAAAGGCCGGCAAATTCCTAGCAGACCATATATGTTAAGGATAATGCATGCAGTTCAAATCTACCCAATCAAATAAAGTCGTGGTTTCTTTTAAGGATGCGATCCTCCGTTGCCTGCCCCAGGAAGGGGGGCTGTATGTCCCGGCTTCGGTAATGGATTTGCGGCAGTTTTTTCTGTATATGGATACCGATACGGCGTATCCCGAATTAGTAGCCACCGTCGCCCCCCCCCTGCTTCAGGGGGAACTTAACCCCTTCTCCGCGTCTCGGGTTGCCCAAAGCGCCTTTGCCTTTGAACCTGAAATCCAGCAGTTGGATGAACGGTTTTCCCTCTTGAACCTCTCTAACGGCCCCACCGGGGTTTTTAAGGACTTTGGCATCGCCTTTCTCGCCGCGGTCATGGAGGAACTGCTGAAAAATAACAGCCGGGGCATGGTCCTCTCCGCTACCAGGGGGGATACGGGAGTCAGTATAGCCCATGCGTTTTATCAGCGGCAGAACATCGTGTCCTGCCTGCTCTACCCTTCAGGACCCATCCGAGGCCTTGACCCCGGTACTTTTGTTCCCCAGGGGGGTAATATCATTCCCATTCAAGTCCGGGGTACCTTTGATGATTGTCAGCGCCTGGTAATCGAAGCCATCAAGGACAAGCCCTTTGCAGAGCGGTATGGTATATCCACGGCTAATGCCCTCAATCCGGGGCGGCTTCTGCCCCAGGCTTTTTATTATCTCTATGCCTTCATCAAACTCAAGAAACAATTAAAAGGGGATTTACTCTTCAGTGTGCCCTGCGGCAATTTCGGCAATTTGATAGCCGGCCTCTATGCGTGGAAGTTCGGTATGCCTGTACGGGGTTTCATCGCCGCGATGAACGCGAATAATGCCTTTGGAGGGTTCCTTAAAGGAGCGGCATTCAAACCCCAGCAGTTGATCCCTACCGTTTCTCCTGCCTTGGATGTGAGTGTCCCTTCAAATTATGCGCGGCTCCTCTCGTTTTATGCGGAAGCTCCTTCGGTGATGCGAAACATGGTATTTCCTGCAGCTATTGATGACCGGATAACCCTGGGGATCATGGATAAGGTCTGGAAACAATACGGCATACTCCTGGATCCTCATGGAGCGGTGGCCTTTGCCGCAGCGGATCGGATCATGGCTTCCCATGACGTATCCAGCGGAGACGCTCATGTGGTCGTCCTCGCCACCGGTCACCCTGCCAGGGAGGCGGAATCGGTTTCAAAAGCCACGGGTCAAACCATAACAATTCCCCCCCGATTGGGGATCCTCAGGAAGAAAACCGACCCCATTGCACTCATCAAACCGCATCTTGATGCCTTGGAGGGAGCTATCGCCAGTTGTATCTAGATAGGCCCCCCTTTTTCTGTTAATGTCTCTTGGTATGCAGAGGCCAATGCTCCGTAAGCTGCATACCATGAGGTACTATAAAAAGATTAAGGAGGACTTTATGAAAACCGTGTGCGGTATAGACCTGGGAACCCAAAGCTGCAAGGTACTGATATACGATTATGAAAAAAAATCGGTCCTGGCTCGAGCACAGGCGCCGGTGGATATGATTGCAGAGAACGACGGCACCCGAGAACAAGCGGCTGCATGGTATCCGGCAGCCCTGAAAGCCTGTTTCTCCGCGATAGAAAAAAGCAACCCCGGTCTCAACGCACGGATCATGGCCATCGGGGTTTCCGGTCATCAGCATAGTTTCGTACCCCTGGACGAGGAGGGAAAGCCCCTGTACCGGGTCAAGCTCTGGTGCGACACCGCTACCGCCGCTGAATGCGGGGAACTCACGGCCCAGGCAGGGGGGGAAGGGGCCCTCATCGCCGAGACGGGCCTTCCCATGCGGCCCGGGTATACCGCCCCTAAGGTACAGTGGCTTAAAAACCATAAACCGGACCTGTTTGCCCGGCTGCGGCATATCCTGCTTCCCCATGATTATATCAATTTCCTCCTCACCGGCGCATACACCGCAGAATACGGGGATGCTTCGGGTACCGCCCTCTTTAATGTCCGAACCCGGAAGTGGTCTTCCCGGGTTTGCGATCTCATTGATCCCGCAGTCCTGAACTGCCTTCCCCGGCTGCTGGAACCCGGAGAACCCGCAGGGACCGTATCTGCGGCAGCCGCCAAAACCTTCGGCATTCCTGAAGGCGCTATCGTAGCTGCCGGAGGCGGGGATAACATGATGGGCGCCGTCGGGACCGGGGCGGTGAAAGACGGATTCCTCACCATGAGCCTGGGTACTTCCGGTACCCTCTTCGGTTTTTCCCACGTTCCGGTGATCGATCCCACAGGAAACCTCGCCGCCTTCTGTTCTTCCACCGGCGGCTGGCTGCCTCTGCTCTGTACCATGAACTGTACCGTGGCGAGTGAAGAATTCCGTTCCCTCTTCGGGGTGGATGTGAAGGGCTTTGACGCCCAGGCAGCGAAGGCGCCCATTGGCGCCGAAGGACTGGTGGTGTTACCCTTCTTTAACGGAGAACGGACCCCGAATCTCCCCAATGGCCGGGCCAGCCTTAATGGGATCACCGCGGCCAACTTCAACCGGGAAAATATCGCCCGGGCGAGTCTGGAATCCGCGATATTTGGGATGCGTATCGGCATGGAAGGGTTTAGCCGCTTGGGATTCAAGGCTAAAGAAATCCGGCTCATCGGTGGAGGGGCCAAAAGTCCGCTCTGGCAAAGCATCGCGGCTCAGGTGATGAACCTTCCGGTGCGGGTTCCTGCAGGAGATGAAGCCGCGGCTATAGGCGGAGCTATCCAGGCCCTCTGGACATGGAAAAAAGCGGAGCGTTCCATCGAATCCTTAGTAGAAGAACACGTCATCTTAGAGGGCGGGGTGCGGGTAGACCCTGATGCGGCCTCTGTGACGGCCTACAATCAGGCCTATGAGGTATATTCCCGCTATCTTGGAGCTTTGAGCCCCTTGTACATATAAGCAGGGGGAATATACGGCTTAAGCAGGTTCTTTATTGGACTTGTATCGGGTAATTTTTTGGAGGTTTTATGGCAGATTATTTTGTGGGGGGTAAGGAGTACTTCCCCGGTATTGGCAGGATTACGTACGAAGGGCCTAAAAGCGATAATCCTTTGGCGTTTAAGTACTATGATCCTGAAAAAGTGGTGGGCAAGAAAAAGATGAAGGATCATCTCCGTTTCGCCGTTGCCTACTGGCATAGTTTCTGCGCAGACGGGGCGGATCCCTTTGGAGCCCCTACCCATCCCCATCCCTGGATCACCGATGCCAAGAACCCTATGGACGCAGCGGAACACAAGATGGATGCGGCCTTTGAGTTCTTTACCAAGCTCGGGGTGGAATTCTACGCCTTCCATGATCGGGATATGGCTCCGGAAGGGGCAAGCCCCGGGGAAAGCGAGCAGAATCTTCGTATCCTGGCGGCTAAGGCCAAGGAACGGCAGCAGGCTACGGGGGTTAAGCTCCTCTGGGGTACGGCGAACCTCTTTAGTCACCCCCGGTTTATGAACGGCGCTGCCACTAACCCGGACTTTGCTGTGGTGAGCCTTGCAGCCGCCCAGGTTAAGGCTGCCATTGACGCTACCATTGAGCTCGGGGGACAGGGGTACACCTTCTGGGGGGGCCGGGAAGGGTATATGAGCCTCCTTAACACCGATTTGAAGCGGGAAAAGGATCACCTGGCCCGGTTTCTGATCATGGCCCGGGACTATGCCCGAAAACAGGGCTTTACCGGAGCGTTCTATATTGAGCCGAAACCCATGGAGCCTACCAAACACCAGTACGATTATGATGTGGAAACCGTGGCAGGCTTCCTGCGGGCCCACGGCCTGGATAAGGACTTCCGGGTGAATATTGAAGCCAACCATGCGGAGCTTGCGGGGCATGATTTTGTCCACGAGCTTGAAACCGCGGCGAGCCTGGGTATCTTTGGTTCGGTAGATGCCAACCGGGGGGAACCCCGGAACGGCTGGGACACGGACCAGTTTCCCTCAAGCTACTACGAGACTGCCCTGGCTATGTATGCCATCCTCAAGGCCGGGGGCTTTACCTCAGGGGGCCTCAATTTTGACGCCAAGATCCGGCGGAATTCGGTGGACCCCGCAGACCTCTTCGAGGCCCATATCGGGGGTATGGACAGCTTTGCGGTGGGTCTGGAAGTGGCCCAACGGATCATGGACGACGGAAAACTGGGGAACTTTGTGAAAAACCGCTACGCCTCCTTTGATACCGGGGAGGGAGCCCGGTTCGCCCAAGGGAAACTGAGCCTTGAAGCATTGGCCCGGCTCGGTTCGGCTTACGGGACTGCGGGGATCGCCAGCGGCAAACAGGAACGGCTGGAAAATATCTTGAACCAGTACCTGCTGGGCCTGTAACCAGTAGGCTCCGCTGATTCGAGGGTGCAGGGGGGATGGCCTCCCTGCATTTTTGTTTTGGGTGTTATGGTTTTATTTTTTTTATAAAAGTTCGATAATGAAAGAAACCCTATTAATTAAGGCAGCCGGGTATCACCTATACCGGGGATGAATAGGAGGAGTATTATAGCCCGTTCTTGTTTAGTGTCATTCTGTTTAAGATGGCTGCTTATTGTGGTCTTGACGCAGGGAATCCTCGGTTGTGCCCCCCATCCGCATCACGCGGAGGCGCCACGGCTCGATCCCTATTATATCAGCGGTTCTAAGGAAGATCGGGAAACCCTACGCCAGCTTTTCGTCCTGTTAGCGAAGGAAACAGAAAACCGGGAAGCAGATACGGGAAATGCTGCCGTTTATAGTGCAGTTGAATTCGCCCTGGTTCGGGAGATTGCTAACCGGTATATCCGTTTACAGGAATACGGTAAACTCATCAATTTTCTTACTGACCGGACTAACCGGAATCCCCAGGATCCTTACAACGCCTATTACCTCCTCATGGTGGCCTATGGGTATATCCAGCAGGAGGCATACCCTGTGGCGGCGCTCTACTTCGATGGGATTATCAAGAATTACCCGGATTTGACGGTAGAGGGGCAATCTATTCACTTAGCCTGCCTTAACCAGTTGATTACCCTCGTGGATAACCCGGAACAAAAGGTCACGTATTACGAGGAGTTGATTGCCCGTTTCTCTGATTCCCTGGATCTGGGGATGACCTACTTCATGTTGGGCCAGGCCTATGAACAAATCGGAGACTGGAATGGGGCCATCCAATCCTATACCCAGTATCTTCCCTATAGGGGAACCATTATCCCCGGGTTTCCCCAGGCGGATCAGTACGCCAAACAACTGGTGGACTTTAACCAGTCTCCCAAGGATTGGACCTTTGAGAATCTCCACAGCCTGGTCAATGCGGTGAAAGGCGCCTTAGCCGATGGAAGCAGCCTCCGGCTCCGGCAGTACCAAGCGAAAGTTAATTTTTTTGCCCGATCCTGGGAACAAGAGGATACAGACGATTCCGGGATGGCGGAATTCAACCTGGCCGACTTCATGCGGGGAAATCAGATCCAGTACGCAGATGTGCTGGATACCAGTTCCAATGCTGCTGAGGCCTATTTACGCACCTCTGGATGGGATCAATTTATTTCTACCTGGTATTTTTATTTCAGAAAAATCTATTTTCCTTTGAATCCGGATATCCATGGCCGTTGGGAGTGGGCCGGAGTGTATTATGGAGAGAAATTCTAATGACATATGTAGCGATAGCGTTGTTTTTCATACCCTTAGGGCAGCGGGAAAGTCAGTTGTTCAGAAAAAAGGGGCGCTTCCTGGCCTTGCTGTTTAGTACCTTTATGTCCTGCGGTTCCTTGCAAGCCGAATCAGTACGGGACGACCCGGATTTTTATGTTACCTTGCCGACTCCAGAACTTCCTGCAGAGCTGTTCTTGGAAATTCCTGAGGCAAAGCTTCTGGAAACCCTGGAGGAAGCGGAAAACCTGGGGGACAGGATCCCTGCGGCGGTTGAAATGACCCCGGAATCACCGCAGAAAACCCTGTTTACCGAGGCGGAAGATCCCAGCCACGCATTCCGTCCCATGCGGTCCGTTTCCTATATTGAACCCTCTCGGGTAAGGCCGGAGATTCCACCGGTATGGCAGGGGGTCATACCGGGTCTTAAGGAGCCCTTGACGCAGCAGTACATCAGCCGGTATTCCAGTCCCCAAGGGCTTGCATGGCTCAATGCCATCATGCACCGAGGCAATCCGTATCTCGCGTTTATCCGGCGGGAGATCGAAGTCCGGAATCTGCCGCCGGAATTGCTCTACCTCCCGGTGATTGAATCGGCGTATATTTCCTCTGCGGTGAGTAAATCCGGCGCCACAGGACTCTGGCAGTTTATGAAGAACAGTATCGCTCCTTATGATATGAAGATAACCGAGTGGGCGGATGAACGGATGGATTTCTGGAAGTCTACCATGGGCGCCCTTAGCAAACTAGAGGAAAACTACCGGCAGATGGGGGATTGGGCCCTGGCTCTGGCCGCGTATAATACCGGGCTTGGAGGCTTAACCCGGATCATCCAGAAAACCGGCATTAAGGACTATTGGGTCCTCTCTGCAAGAAAAGAACTGGCCCTGGAGACCATCCATTTCGTCCCTAAACTGCTGGCTATTTCCTATATTATGTCCCATCCCCGCTCCTTCGGGGTTGAACCGGTATGGCCGCAGGATCCCGAATGGACCCGGATCCCGGTGGGCCGAACCGTAGATCTGGGATTATTGGCCCTGGCAGCCGGAGTTGACCAGGATGATCTTAAGAGGGCTAACCGGGAACTCTTGTTTAACGTTACCCCCCCTGATCCGGATTATCAGCTCAAGGTACGGTCTGCGGATGCGGCGGCGATCTCCGAGGTATTACAGCGGCATGATCTGGCCCTTATCAAATATTACTTTCATACCATTAAATCCGGGGATACCCTCTCTGCCCTGGCCGTGCACTATGGTATATCGGTGGATCATATCCTCAATTCCAATCCGGGCACCCAGGCCAAGTATCTCAAGATTGGTTCCCGGCTCTTGATCCCCGCATTTAAGGATCCCCAGGGACCGCTGAATACCGGTTCTCCTGCCCCGGACATGGGGCAATTTGAGGGTGTTCATCTGGTAAAATCAGGAGAAACCCTCTGGTCCATAGCCCGATCCTACAATATCGCTCCTGAGACCCTGGCGAATGCCAACGGTATGGGATTAAGCGATATTCTCCATGAAGGAAAACACCTCAAAACTCCGATAAGGTAACTATGAAACCGCGTATACTCCCCTCTTTGCTGCTTGTCTTCGCAGGGTTGGCTTTTGGGGAAACCAAGATTGCCATCAGCGGGTCGATTGAGTGGGAACGGATGGAAATTAACGCCACCGTAACGATGGACCTGGCTTCTGCGGGGATCCGTCTGCCGACCGGGAGAAACCAGGCAGAGGAAATTCTCCACGGGGAATACCCCCATTTGGTAAGACCCTATTTATTGTCCATACCGGTTGATTCCGCCGATACCCTGGGGGACTTGTTAGACCGGGGAGCCTTCTCCCTCAAGCGTACGGATAGTATCAGTTCATCTGCCCAGAAGATTCCCCCGGCCTTAACCTTTGACTTGGCCTTTATGTCCGCTCGGTACGCCCTGAGTCTGAACAACCTGAGCGGGGAACTCATGCGGCATAGTCAGCCTACAGAGAGTATGCGGCTCCTCATTCCGGTTCCTGCCATTCCTTATACGGGGATACTGATTATCGCCGATGAAGCATTACCGGTCCATGGGAAGCATAGTACCGCGTTCACCCGTCCCTGTCTCTTCCCCAAGGTTTGGGATACGGATATGAACCTCATATACGAACAGAGCATGGTAGATCCGCAACAGGTGCAAAGTATCGTCCGGTATGTATCCGCCAATAAGATATTTCGGCCTACCCCTTCGGGACTTGAGGATGAACTGATCCGCTTAGTCGGCTCTAATCCCCTGCGGATCATCGCCCGGGGAGTGTTTGGTATCCACCGCACGGATCCTATCATAGATCGGCAGGATGCCCTCCAGATTATCTCTTTGGAGGATAACCGCAAACTCTTACGGGAGGGGCGGATAGCCATAGTCCTTAACCAACAGGTATTGACTATTCCCTTCTCGACACCATAGAGGCTTTCCCAAAACCAACCGAGTTTTGGGAAAAGCCCCCTAAACAATTCGGCAGATGCCTTGCGGTACCTCAAGAACCGGGGGTATCCCGAGGAGGGGCTTTTTTTTCTTCTGTGTTTTCCGCTTCTCCAGAGCCTTCTTCTTTCTTTACTTCATTCATATCCTTGATGTCTGCAATACCGATGAAAACTGAAATAAGCCCGATAAAGGCGGCAATTACCGGCAACGCTCCTTTGAGAAAGACCAACACCTCTCTCCCCCATCCCAGGCCGGTAGGTAAAACCGAAAATATCACCCCGAAAAGAATTATAATACCTAGAATAAGCGCTTTCATAGTGTCCTCCAATGCTCTGCCTCTGATATGCTTCTTTTTTAAGTATCCTTTTTTTTGAGCGCTTGTTCAATGGGGCTTACGGGCATTGGGTACAAGGTGAAATCCATGAGGTAGAATGCATTAGTTCCAACTATCCCGATAAACCGGGAGCACTACGGGCAAAAAGCCCGGATTGACCGGTGTGTAAGCGTGGTATTACCCAAGGCAATTTTAAAATTGTCAATAACGAAGGATACTTCACCCTCCCGCCTGTAAGTTCCGGAGACTTCACGCCGGCAAACAATGAATCGTGAATGAGCCCTTTGGGCAGGGCCACTCAGATTGCCGGTTCCTTAGTACGGACTAAAAGTCCGCGATAACCGGCCGGGTTATCGAACAAGTCCAATTTTTGAAATTTTCAACTCTTCACTTGACAAAAAAGTGGATTGTTTATATATATATTCCTAGTATAACTATCGGATATATAAGGAGAAATGCAGTATGAAGAAAAATTTGGATACCGGTACGCTATCGCTGGAAAACCTCAAGGCCAAGCCTGTTCGTACCACCTGTCTTGTGGTGGTGGTTGCGGTCCTTGCCTTTACCCTGTTCGGAGGTTCTCTCCTTACCCTGAATCTCCGTCAGGGACTAGCCACCATGACGAAGCGTTTCGGTGCGGATTTGATGGTGGTTCCCCAGGGGGCAGGGGAACAGGCCCAGTCGGCATTGCTGAACGGGTCCGTCAATTACTTTTATTTTGATTCCCGCATCGCCGATAGGATCACCGGGACCGAGGGCATAGTCTGCGCGTCCCCTCAGTTTTTTCTCGCATCCCTTGCCGCCGAATGCTGCGACGCGCCGGTGCAGCTTATCGCCTATGATCCGAAAACGGATTTTGTGGTTCAGCCCTGGGTGGCGGAAAAGTACCACGACACCGTAGCGGACGGGCAGGTAGTGGTGGGCAGCCGGATTGTCCTCCGTCCGAATGGTACCATTAAACTGTTCGATCATGAATACCCGGTGGCGGCACAGCTTTCAGACAGTGCGAGCGGGCTTGATACCTCGATTTTCATGACCATGAATACCATGTGGCAGCTTATTGACCGCGCCCATGCTGAAAAATATAATTTTTTGGCGGACAAATACGGGGAACACGCGATTTCCGCTGTTTTAGTCAAAGCGGATCCATCGAAAAATACCTCGTTTCTCGCGTATACCATAAGGCGGGACAATGAAGGCGTGGACGTTCTCGTATCCCAGAGAATTTTTTCCCGTATCGCGGAAGCGCTCTCCGGCCTGGTGTATTATATCCGTATTTTCTCTGCCGCGCTCTGGGTATTGGCAGTCATAATTCTCGCGGCGGTGTTTTCAGGAACCATCCATGAACGGAAAAAAGAGTTCGCCCTGCTGCGGATTCTCGGGGCCACCAGGAAAAAACTTGTAGGCATGGTGTTAAGCGAATCCTCCCTTGCCGGCATGGCCGGTGCCGTCATAGGGATCCTCCTGGCAAGCCTCACGGTGTTCCCTTTCAGTGCCTTGATCAGCGAACGGCTTGAACTGCCCTATCTTGACGCGCCGCTTTTTAACAGTATCCCCCTTGTTTTGGGGAGCCTCCTGCTCTCGGTTCTGGTGGGGCCCTTGGCTTCACTGTATTCAGCGCTGCGAATCAGCGGGGCGGAAACCTATTTCACCATGCGGGAGGGAGAATGATAGTAAAAGCTAACAATATTGACAATAGGCAGCTTCCTAGCATACCATTCTGGTAATATGTAAGGAGGAAAGGGAATGATGAAACGAAATTTATATACCGGGGCTTTGTCCCTGGAAAACCTCAAGGCCAAACCAGTCCGTACTGCCTGCCTTGCGGCGGTGGTGGGTATTCTTGCTTTTGCCCTGTTCGGAGGTTCTATGCTGACCTTGAACCTCAGCCAGGGCTTGGATACCATGACCAAACGCTTCGGAGCTGATCTTATGGTGGTTCCCGCCGGGGCTTCAGGACAGGCGCAGACCTTATTGCTGCGCAGCAGGGCAAATTATTTTTACTTTGATGAGGCTGTAGCCGGTAACATTGCCGGAACCGAGGGCATAGCCTGCGCTTCGCCGCAATTTTTTCTTACTTCTCTGTCCGAGAGCTGCTGTGATGCTATGGTCCAGCTTATAGCGTATGATCCGACAACTGATTTTGTAATTCAGCCTTGGATTGCGGAAAAGTACCGTATCGATGTGCAAGACGGGCAGCTTGTGATTGGAAGCCGGATCACAGTCCGTAGCGACAACACCATTAAACTTATAGGAAATATGTATCCGGTGGCGGCGCGGCTTTCACCAAGCGCAAGCGGATTGGATACGTCTATTTTTATGACTATGAATACCATGCGGCTCATTATGGGACGCGCCCGGGCGGATGGGTATAACAATTTTGCGGTGCAGGAAAAAGAGCTGCATAGGGGAAACGTTTCGGCGGTTTTGGTAAAAAGCGACGCTTCCGCATCACCATCGCTGCTTGCCCAAAAGATACGGCAGGAAAATGCAGGGGTGGATGTCTTGGTTTCACAGGGTATTTTTTCCGCCCTTGCCGCTACGTTATCCGGCCTTGTTTCCTATATTCATATTTTTTCCGCCGTCCTTTGGGTATTGGCAGTCATCATTCTCGCGGCGGTGTTTTCAGGAACCATCCATGAACGGAAAAAAGAGTTCGCCCTGCTGCGGATTCTCGGGGCCACCAGGAAAAAACTGGTAGGCATGGTATTAAGCGAATCTTTCCTTGCCGGCATGGCCGGTGCCGTCATAGGGATCCTCCTGGCAAGCCTCACGGTGTTCCCTTTCAGTACCTGGATCAGCGAGAGTCTGGAACTGCCCTACCTGGATGCACCCTTTTTCAAAATTATACCTAGTGCTTTGGGGAGTCTTTTTCTTTCTATTTTGGTGGGGCCCTTGGCTTCACTGTATTCAGCGCTGCGAATCAGCAGGGCGGAAACCTATTTAACCATGCGGGAGGGAGAATAATGGGATTTTTTGAATTCAAGGAGCTTACCAAAGAATATAAGCGGGGAAAACAGCCCTTTAACGCGGTGAACCACGTCAGCCTGTCTGTTGAACCGGGGGATTTTATCAGCATTATCGGGCGGTCGGGCAGCGGGAAAAGTACCCTGCTCAACATGGGCGCGGGACTGCTCCACCCGACCGGAGGAACGGTTTTCTTTGAAGAACGGGATATATACGGTTTAAATGACAAGGAAATATCGTTTCTGCGCAATGAGCAGATCGGGTATGTCCCCCAAGGACAAAGCCTACTCTCAAACTTTACCGTGTTCGACAATGTGTGTATCCCCTGGTTTCTGTTTAAGCGCGAGGGGGATGTGGAGGGAAGGGCCTTTACCCTGCTTGAGAAGGTGGGGATAAGCCACCTTGCCGCTTCGTACCCTAAAGAACTGTCGGGCGGGGAAATGCGGAGGACCGCTCTTGCCCGTGCCCTTATCAACAAGCCCCAGCTCCTCATTGCCGACGAGCCGACCAGCGATCTGGATGTGGAGACTACGGCGGAAATCATGGAGCTATTCAGCCGTATCGCCCAGAAAGGGACGGCGGTACTCATTGTTACTCATGAACTTGATACGCTGAATTACGGGAATAAAACCTATTTGATGGACGCGGGGAATCTGTTACCCCATACCGCCTGAAGGCGGCGATCGCCATGGAAGTCAGCACTGAAACTGAACAAGAAGCTGCGTTTAACGGCCTGGTCAAACGGTATTACGAGAAGCTGCTTAAATTCTGCACGTATACCCTGGGCGGCAACACAAGCGCCGCCGAGGACTGTACCCAGGATATTTTCCTCATCCTGTATGAGCATATGCCTAAGCTCAAGGATTATGATAAAATCGGCGGTTGGCTTTATAAAACCGCGGGGAATATTGCCAAACAGTACGCCGCTTCCATGAGGAAAGAGCGCTCAAGATTTGCTGCCTTTTTCACGGATGAAGGCGAGGAAACGCTGAACGGCATAGGCGCTGAAAATAAGCGCAAGACCGAGGAAGAGCAGATCCTTGAGGAAAAATCCATAGCCTGCACTGCCGCCGAAATTGAGAAGCGCCTCAAGCCAAAGGACGAACAAATGCTGGAACTTGCCTTCAGGCAAAAACGCCCGCTAAAAGAAGTGGCCGCGCGGCTTGGCATAAGCCTCAGCGCCGCAAAATCCCGGGCAAGCAGGCTGCGGCAAAATATAAGCGCCCTTGCCAGGGAATTACTGGCGGATAAGTTCTGATGCAACTTTTCGTAGAAACGGCGAGTATACTACATGGAGCGCGGACAATGAAAAAACAACCTATACGGACTTCCCTTATCGAAAATATCGAATCGGAATTGAAAAAAGACGCGGACGATATGGATCCCGATTTTATTGACCGCCGGATAGACGCGTTATACGCACTGGACGGACTGTCATCCCCCAAACTCAGCGATGAAGCGCTGTGCGCCGCAGCGCGCGCGGTCCGCGCCCGGGCCCTCTGGAGGCGTCAGACTACGCTGGCGAAACAGGACATCAAACGCCGGTTTGTGCACCGGGCTTCCCACTGGGCTGTGGCGGCCTGTTGTGGGGTCATTGTTTTCTTTTCCGCCAACTATGTAACCACGCTGATAACCGGCGCCTGCATCCCATCAAAAGTAGGCATAAAGATCTGCTGCGGAACAAAATACTGCCTCTGCGATCCGGCCAAGACCGCAAAAACAGGCCACAGTAACTAAATTCCATAGAGAGACCGGCTTTTTAACGGAAGACGGTATACAACGTGAGTTCGATGGAATCCGCGAAGGAACGCTCATTTCAGCGAATTATTCGAATAAATGCGCGTAATAGCGGACTAAAGTCCGGCGGACTTTAGTCTCTCTGTCGAACTCACGTTATACATGAGCAATAGGCTGGCAATGACTTTTTATGCGAGCTATTTTCCCTGCACTCCCCCCGCCCGCCTTTGGCGGGCCTTTACGGGTTTTACCGGAGACGATACAAGCGTTATGGCGGACTATAACACTTGCGGGGGACTATAGAGATTCCCTGGTCTTCGGTAAAAGTTTCATAGTCTACTATAAAGGAGCCATAAGGATAGCTTGTGGGTAAACCCGGACATGCGCCAACCCTTCACCCATTAAAACAGTTCCATCTGGGGATCCCCTTTGAACAGTATATCCTGATCCCACAGGGCCGCAGCGGCAATGGACCGTGCCACAGGAAGTACCTGGGCATTGATGTAATGATCGTAGTCAAAGGGAGCATGGGGGAGTAATGCCGGTTCAGGCCCTTTCAGAGTCCAGACAAAGGCCACGGTCCCCCGCCGGCCCTTCCAGCCCAGCAACCGGGCAGCTTTCACCTGGGGCGGGGTAGAGGAGGTATAGGTTTCCGGAGGCCGGGAAAGCCGCTTTCGATAGATCAATGCTTCATCCAATTCCCCCCGGCGAAGCTGCCCTATGGTCTCCTGGACCTTCTCGCTCAGCTCCGCTTCCCTGCCGCCTGCAAAGACCATCTCCAAGAGTTCCATCTGGAGCCGTCGGGCCAAGGGCGTGGCATCACTCCTCACCGCTTCCATGCCCTTCACCTCCACCGATAAGGTTCCCGACGCATCCAGGAGATACCCCCCATACCCTTTGGCCCTGCCCCGGCCTGCGGATTCGGAAAAGGCCCGCAGGGGAGGTATCATAAAACGGCGATAGGCTTTTTCAAACCGGAGTTCCATGAAGGATGCACGATGGTACTCGTGGTCTATTCGCCCGGCAAGCAAGGCGTTCAGTTCTGCGGCAAGTCCTTGGCATAGGACAAAAAAATCCTGATATGCCGCCCCATCCCCTAGGCGGGTCTCTACAAAAAGGGAATCCGTATCCCCGTACAGGACCCTAAAACCCTGACCCGTAAACCAATCCCGGGAAAACAGGAGCCATTTCCGGGCGAAGGAGGTTATCGCCCCGGCTAATTCAGTGCGGCCGTACCGGCAGGCCTTGGTACCCAAGACCCCATAAAAACTGTTCATCAAGATCTTATACACATAGGCGGCGTTTTCATCCCCTCGATCCAGGGCCGCTTTTCGCGCGGCAAAGTATTCCTCAATGAGGCCGGGGAGCAGACCGGGAAGGGAAGAAAAAACCGCACCGTTAGGAGCCTTGATCAGCCCGGAAGCGGGAGCCGCAGCCTTGGCCCGGGCATAAGAGAGGGGGTCGATATTAAAGGTACGAATAATGGAAGGGTAGAGGCTCCGGAAATCAAAAACCGCCACATTGCTGAAAAAACCGGGGCGCGGTTCCAGCAAGGTTCCCCCGGTTGCGCCGCTTACGGTGATCTCTGGAGCAGGCTGCGGCGGAGCAATACCCCGTTTCAGGAGTTCCATACCGTAGATCCGCTCAAAGCTGACCACGCTGGTCCAGGCCTTATCCAGAGAAACCCCGGTAAGACAGGAGCGTTCCACGGTCAGCCGGAACAGGCCGGTTTGCCCGAGGATCCGCAGCACCAGGACCGCATCTTGGTAACAATAGGCTCCAAACCGTACCGGGTCATGGCTATACAGATGCGCCAAGGCGGCGATCTTGCCGGTTCCTGCGGCACTGACCAGTTTGCCTTCACCTAACACCACCTGGGATACGGTTTCCAAGGTATAATCAGTGAAGTGCACCCCTGAAACCTTGGGACCGGAACGGACAATGCGCAGGGCATCCAGGACCTGACGTCCCGGTACCAGAGCCGCTGCGGAACTGCGGCCCTCCCCGCTCAAATACACTCCTTCCAAGTCCAGGGAGCGTCCCAAGGTAAAGGGTATGCGATGCCATGCGCACCGATCCCAGAGGCACTTGAAATCGAAATCCAGAAAATTCCATCCCGTAAGCACATCCGGGTCTACCCGGCGGATATCTTCCATAAAAGCCCTGAGCATGGACCGCTCATCAGGATGAAACAAAACCCTCCCCTCTGAACTGGTCATGCGCGTCTTTTCCGGGGAACGGACCCGAACAAAACCGCTGGGCTCCTTGAAACGAGTATCCGTAACGGCCAGACCAATAGCCAGGATAGACCCATCCCTGGTATCGGTCTCAATGTCCACCGAAGCAATGGTGAGGGGTACATTCATGGGGCTATCCAGCGGACTAAGTACCGGGTTAGGAAACACCGCAGCCACCACCTGTCCAGGCCGGGAAGCCCCTCGGATCTCCACCGGCCCTTTGATATACCTTTCGGCCAGGAAGCTATCCGGGAACTTCATATCCCCATAAGGCGTGGGTATGCCTGCCTGTTCAAGGATCCGTACTGCCTGTGCCCGGTCCCGGTACCGGGGAAACTGCAAACAGGCATAGGTTCCCTGGGCTTGTCCGTCGAAGGCTTCCAGTTTGGAAGGGAGTTTTTCATAAGATAGGGAAGAAAACAGATTTTCCTGCCGAGTTAGGACCTCTTGAGGAACATACACCGAAGGCCGCCATCGGGATTCCATGACGGCAAAAGACCGGCCGTCTTCCAAACGCCCGATGAAGTACAGCCGGTCCCGCCGGAGATCCCCATAAGCATGGACAATAAAACCCCGGAACAATCCCGCCGTCCCTTCAGGAGGGGCCTCCGGAATCTTATGCAGCCTGAGTTCCCTCAGGGCTTTCAGGAGGAAGCCTGCCCCGGCCTAACATCCGTTCCAAAAGTACCGCATACACCGGCCGGGAAGCGATCAACTCGGAAGTTATGAGCGCGCAAAGGCACACCAGGACCAGGTTTCCCAGGTGATTAAAATTCGCGCTCATCTCCAGGATCAGGACAATACCCGTAATCGGCGCTTTAACCACACCGGTAAAAAAAGCGGCCATCCCCAAGATGATGAAATTCAGGTTCTGCCCTTCGGCAATGTATCCAAACTGCCATAAGCATAGGCCCAAGAGATCCCCGGTTAAAGCGCCGCAGACCAGGAGCGGCAGAAAAATACCTCCTGCGGTTCCTGAGCCATAGGAAAGAGCGGTGAACAGCATCTTACCCGCCAGTAACAGGGCAAGAACGCCGAGGGTCCGTTCCTCATGGACCAGGGATTCTATCAAATCATGGCCCCCTCCGAGCACATCAAACCACAGCAGTCCCAGGGGAATAGAAACCAGCAAAGGGATCACCGGGCGTAGGATCTGGGGGATACGGCATCTATCATATCCGTTCAGCGTCCAATACAGGAGCCGCTTAAAGAGGTCCCCCAACAGTCCGCAGCCCACCCCCAAAAGGATAACCCAGGGTATATCCTTCAAGGACAGGACCGCGATATACCTGAAATCAAAGACCGGCCCCAAACCAAAGAACAAGCCCGCCACTGCATCTGCCGTCATGGAAGCGGCCATGGCGCAGGCTAAAAACAGCGGGGAAAAAGAAGCCTGTAACTCTTCCAGTACAAAGAGGACCCCTGCCAGGGGCGCATTAAAAGCGGCGGCTACGCCTGCAGCGGATCCGCTGGCGATGAGCCAATGCTGTTCCTGTTCTTGTTTGGGAAATATGGACAAAACTCCCTTCCCCATATAGGCCCCTATCTGTACCGAAGGCCCTTCCCTGCCCAGGGAAAGACCTGCTCCCAATCCGAGTAAGCCGGTAAGTAACTTTATGGGCAACTCCTGATAATTCAAAGGGAGACTCCCCGTTAGGGATCCCTTGATTTGGGGTATACCGCTCCCCTTGATCAGGGGCCATACCTTCGCAGCCCATCCCAAAAAAAGACCGGTAAGCACCAGCATCGCGCTCCAGAAGATCCAATACACCCTGCTATGGGGTACGTGGTAAATCCCCTGTCGTAAGGTATCTGCCTGGATCAAGAGGTATCTAAAGAAAACAATGATGAGCCCCACCGTGAACCCGATGAGGATACTTTCCAGGATCAGGGCTAAACGGGAACGGTAACTTCGCTGCATCAGTTCAGGTAGGGTATACCGGAATTTATACATGGTCTTATTTTACCGTATCCCGGGTGCTCCTGCAAGTAAATCCGTGACTCCTCAAGGATAAACCCATAGCAATTCCCATGCCCCCGTGGAGAAACCCACGGGTTCATCAAAAGAAGGGGCTGGGGCGTACCTGGAACTCGGGAAAAGGGGGTGTAACCATATCATAAAACCGGCCCTTTATAGGTATGGAGATACAACAGGGATAGGTCCTATACCCTGGTTTCATCGTTCTTTCCTGGGGCCGGCCCCCCACCGCAGGGAGTACCGAGCGTTTTTGTGAAAAAATTACCCAGGTAATGCGTGAACACTAGGAAGTTTTTTCTCAGCTTTCTCTTTCTTTTCTTCAAAAGAGCTATGGGAAAAAGCGGGGGTGAGACCGTTTTTTCGGAATTGGCGTACCGGTTCTTGGAGAGCGGATGCCGGCTCTTTACGTGAAGGATACCGGAAACCACCTTTGGCACGGTTTTTGCAATATACCATAATACCAGTCCTGGACTTGAAAACATGGTTAAGGAACATACCTACAGAGGAGTGAAGATGATACGACGGATGTTCTTGACAGGAGTCCTTATGGGGGGCGTTCTTTGGTTATGCCCCTTGGTCCCGGGGAGCGCCGTGGAAGACCCTCCGGCATTGATCCTATCTTTAGACCAGGCGGTGGAAGCAGCGACCGCACAAAGTTTAAGCCTGCAAAAAAGCGCCCTGGACCTGAACGCCGCGCACTATGCGGCGACCCACTTGTGGTCGGAACTCTTTCCTTCCATAAGCGCCGGTGCCGGGGTGAGTTACGGTACTCCCTTAGGTACCGGTGAAGGGTTTCACCTGGAAAAAAGCGGGTTCGGCTATAGTGTTTCCGCGGGAATCAGTCTGAGTTTACAAGGAGGCCTGCCCAGCGCCATGAACATCATCCGCTTGGCCTATCAAACCGAGCTGCTCAACTATGAGCAGGCCCGGCAGCAGCTTGCAGTCCAGGTTACCAAGACCTTTTACACCTTGTTGACCGATAAGAACCGGCTCGCCTTTCTTCAAGAAACCCTGGATCTGGCGGAAAAGCAGCGGGAAAAAAGCAGGATAGCCTTTGCGTATGGGCTTATAGGGGAGCTGAGTTATCTACAAACCCAGCTCAGTGTGGAAACCGCTAAGTTGGATCTGTACAAGGCCCAGAGCGCCTATGATACGGCCCTTACGGAGTTCCTCCTTCTTTTAGGCTTAGGGTATGAACAGACCGGGAAAACCCGGCAGGTGGTACTGGAAGGAAGCCTGGTGATTGAGCCTTGGGAGGCCGACCCGGAAACCCTGATTCACCAATACCTGGCCCAACGGCCGGATATCCAGAGTATGCGTCAGCAGATTGAAGGCTTACAGGCCGAGGAACGTCGAACCATCTTGAATACCCGATCCCCTTCCTTGAGTCTTTCGGTCCAATGGCGGGGAACCGGAGGCGGCTCCGAAGAATTTTCCGATAACCTCAGCGGCAACGTAAGCCTTTCCATTCCCCTGGACCCGTGGATTCCCGGTACCAAGAACAGTCAAACCATTACCAAAGCCGGTGCCGCGGTAGAAAAGGCCCGGTTAGACCTGAAAAACACCGAGCATACCGCCATGTCCCAGATTCGTTCCCTTGCCGCGAACCTTCGCAGTTCCTGGGAGAGTCTAGCCATCGCCCGGCTTCGGGCGGAGATTGCCGAACGGACCTATACCTTGACGGAACAGGGCTTCCAGCAGGGTACGGTGGAATTCCTGGAACTGGAAAATACCCGCAGTAAATGGACCGAGTCCCGGCAGCAGCTCATGGACGGCGAACTGGCCTATGCCCTGATGATCTTAGACATGGAAGCAGCCTTGAACCGAGACCGAAGGAGTATGGAATACCATGGTACCGAATAGCCCCATCACCCCAAGCCGGATCGTAACGGGAGGAATCATCGGACTTATGCTGGTGTTCGCCGGATTGATAGGGTTTTCCTATGGAACCAAGCAGAAGCCGGCCTCATCGGGCAGGCCTGCTGTCCCGGGAAGCGGACCTGCCCAAGGCCAAGGCAGCCCGCAGCCGGGATCTGGGGGAAGCCGGGGAAATAACCCCGGGGCGCAGAACGCCCTGCCGGTTCGGGTCCAAGAGATTCGCTTGGGCACCATCGAAACCAAAGCCCTTATCAACGGCGATGTCATTCCCCGGACCGAGGTAGCGGTGTATCCCACGGTGGGAGGAAAACTCACCGAGGTCCGGTTCCAGGTGGGGGATACCGTACGGCAGGGGGATATTCTGGCTATGGTGGATCCTTCCCGGCCAGGGGAAGTCTATGCTCAAAGCCCGGTACACGCTCCGGTTTCAGGCACGATCCTCCAGGCCCCCCTCTCTCCGGGGGACACCCTGACCAGTCAAACGGTGGTATACCAGGTGGGAGAACTTTCCCGGCTTTTAGTGGAGACCTTTGTGCCTGAACGGTTTTCCCCGGTGGCCCGGAAAGGCCTTGCTGCAAGGGTCTCCTTGGAAGCCCTCCCTGGGGAAACCTTTGATGCGGTGGTGGATGAGGTGAGTCCGGTCTTGGATCCTGCCAGCCGGACCCTGAAGATCCGGCTTGAGTTTACCCGGCAGGATCCCCGGATCCGGGTGGGAATGTTCGCCCAGGTAAGCCTGGTTACCCAAACCCGTAAGGATGTCCCGGTAATCCCCCGGGAAGCGGTGATCAACACCTACGGGTCTTGGATCGCCTTTGTGGTTACCCAGGAGCAGCGGGCGGAGCGCCGGGAGTTGCGCCTGGGCTTGGAAGGGGAGGAGGCGATGGAGGTCCTCAGCGGTTTGGAACCAGGAGAATGGGTGGTTACGGAGGGACAAAATTTTCTTTCTGAGGCGGATCCGGTCCGGGTGGTACCCTAATGAATTCCCTGAGTATTTCCACCTACTCCGTGAAACGGCCCGTAACCATTGTGGTCTTGTACGCCCTGGCTATGGGTATTGCCGCTACTTTGGTTCCCCATATTGCGGTGGATCTCTATCCTTCCACGGCCCGTCCGGTTTTATCTATATTCACCAGTTTTCCCGGAGCCGGTCCTAGGGATGTGGAACAGAATATCACCATCCCTTTGGAACGGGCCTTGGCTTCATCCCGGGGCTTGGAAAACCTGACCAGCAGTTCTTCCTTTGAAAACAGTTTTATCAACCTTAACTTCGCCTACGGCACGGATATGGACAAGGCCATAACCGACGCCCAAACCC
The DNA here is from genome assembly GCA_031258005.1 of Treponema sp. Classification (GTDB taxonomy): domain Bacteria; phylum Spirochaetota; class Spirochaetia; order Treponematales; family Breznakiellaceae; genus JAIRLU01. The sequence goes on along the minus strand of JAIRNP010000115.1, from coordinate 21,148 downwards.
TGGTGAACCGCCTGGCCAATTCTCTGCCCGACGGTGCGGGAACCCCCACGGTCAGGCGCTTTGATATGTCCGCCATGCCTATCATGCGCCTGGTGGTCCGGGGCAATTACCCGCCGGATCAGCTCAGGCTCTTTGCGGAAAATGAAATCCAGGCCGGTATTGAGCGGATCCAGGGGGTGGCTTCTGCGGAGGTTACCGGAGGGACGACCCAGATCATCCGGGTGGCGGTTTCCTTAAACCGCCTGGGGGCTTTCAACCTCACCCTGCAGGACATTAGCGCGACCCTGAAGGGGCAGAATGTCCTTTCCAGCGGAGGCAGCCTTACCCGGGGGCTGCGGGAATATCAGCTTCTCACCACGCAGGAATTGACGACTCTGGACCAGATAAAACGGCTGGCGGTGAAGACCTTAAGCGTCCCGGCCTCAGGGCAAGGGATAAGCCAACTGAATCGTTCCCAGGTGGTACGCCTTGAAGATATCGCCGAGGTGAGTCTCGCCTATAACGATAACGCCACCCGGGTCTCGGTGAACGGCCAGAGCGGGGTGTACATCCAGGTTACCAGCGAAAGCGACAGTAACCAAGTACAGGTTGCCAGCCGGGTCAGGGCCGCGTTGGAAGGCATCAACGCAGCGCTGCCTCAGGGAATCACCCTGGAAGTGCTCTCCGACAACACCTCCCTCATCAGCGCAACCTTGAATCAGGTCTATTCCAATGCCCTACAAGGGGCCCTTTTATCTATGGTCATTCTCTTCATATTTCTGCGGAACATCAAGGGAACCCTCATCATCGGCCTTTCCATTCCTATATCCATCCTCCTTACCCTGATGTTCATGGCGATTTTCGGGTTTACCTTGAATCTCCTCACCATGACCGGTCTCATCCTGGGCTTGGGCATGACCGTGGATGCCTCCATTGTGATTCTGGATAATGTTCACAATTACCGGGAGCGGGGGGCCAAGGCGGAAATTGCCGCCATCCTGGGCAGCCAGGAGATGACCCGGGCTATCATCACCTCTACCACCACCACCTTGTGCGTGTTTATCCCCCTGATCATTTATAAAAACGACTTGGAGATGATGGGCCAGCTTTTTAGCGACCTTATCTTTACGGTGGTGATTTCCCTTATCTGCTCCCTGGTGGTGGCCTTGACGCTGGTACCCAGCCTTTGCGGTTCCATCCTCAGGCTGGATACCCGCAAGCAAAAGCCCCTCAAGAACCCGCTGTTGCATTTCCTGGACCGGCGCCTGGAGCAATTTTTCCACAACCTGGACGAGGGCTATGGCCTGGCTATCCGGTACTGCCTGGATCACCGGCTTTTGGTCCTGCTCTTGGTGGTACTCATCCTGGTCTTTTCCCTTATGCAGTTTGGAGGCATTGGGATGAATCTCTTTATCCGGTCCAGAACGGATGATTCCGTATCCCTCAACGTTACCTTGCCCCAGGGCACCCCCATAGATCGTACCGAGCAGGTATTAGAGGACCTGGCCGGGATCATCCGGGAAGAGATCCAAGGTTTTAGAAACATCATCCTCACGGCCCGGCGGAGCGGGAACAGCGCCATTCAGATAACCCTGCCCCCTCCGGCGGAACAGATCGATACGCCGGACCGGATCACCGCCAAGCTCAGTCCCTATACCACCGCGATTCCGGGAATTCAGGTGGCTTTTCGGGCAGGCCGTTCCATGGGTTCAACCCAGGCCGTGGAGATCGCCGTCTCTTCCCGGGATGCCCAGGTGCTTATGGAAACGGCCGATGAAATCAAAGGCATCATGGTTCGGTATCTGCCGGAAATCGAAAATCCGGAAGTGAATCTCGACGAAGGGGCCCCTCAACTGTCTATTGAGATTGACCGGGACCGGGCCGCGGCCTTGGGGGTCTCTTTATCCGCTATTGCCACGGAGATCCGCACCGCTATGGACGGCACCACTGCCACGACTATCAGCCAAGGGGATAGGATCATCAATGTGAACGTCATGCTCCGGCAGGAAGATCGGATAGGGCTCCCCAATCTGGATGCGATCTTTGTACTGAGCCGAAGCGGCGCGCGGATATCCCTCTCCAATGTGGCCAGGATTACCGAAGGCCGCTCCTCCAGTTCTATCCGCCGGGAAAATCAGGAGCGGGTCCTGCGGATCACCGGGGATCTCCCCCAAGGTATTGCCGCCACGGAGATGCAGCAGCGGCTGGAAGAAACCGTACAGCAGTATCTGGTTCCCCGGGAAGGGGTAACGGTCCGTTACCTGGGGGAAGCCCAGGAAATTCAAGCCTATAACCGCCGGTTCATCTTTATCATTGCCGCCGCGGTATTCCTGGTGTTCGGCCTCATGGCCAGTCAGTTTGAATCCTTTGTGGACCCCTTGATCATCTTTTTCTCGATTCCCCTGCTGTTTATCGGGGTGATTTGGATATACAAGATCGGCCACGAGGCTATGTCGGTATTTTCCGCCGTGGGGATCGTGGCCTTGGTGGGGGTGGTGGTCAATAACGGCATTGTGCTGGTGGACTACACCAATACCCTCAGGGCGAGGGGGCTGCGGGTCCGGGACGCCTGCCTTGAGGCCGGGAAGAACCGCCTGCGGCCCATCCTGATGACCAGTCTCACCACCATTCTGGGGATGGTCCCCATCGCCTTTTTTCCCGGCCCTGGGGCAGATACCATCCAGCCTATTGGAAAAACCTTTGTAGGGGGCCTTACGGTGAGTTCTTTTATGACCCTGCTGCTTACGCCGGTGTTGTATTCCCTCCTCAACAGCCGGCATGATAAGAAGCGGAACCGGTACATCGAATGAACGCTCATTTCAGCGAATTAAGAGAACCGAAAGACGGGGTGTTCACCGGACCGTAATCCGGTTGACCTTTCCGGCTGCAAAACCCCAGCGCTGGTTTACATACGCGGAGAAGGCAACCGCTTCAGTATGGAAGGCCCGGGCAATGTCCGGCCAGGAATGGGAAGCTTCGTCCATGGGGGGCAACACGGTGCGGCGCCAGGGGGAAGCATCGATCCGGGCAGCTAGATATTCCCCAAAATAGGATGCGGCATGAGATACGGGCTGCTGGAGTACATGGGCCATAAACTCGTTGAGCATCAAATAGGCATCCTGTACGTCATAATGCTGATAATCAAAAAAAGAAAGGATGAATCCTTTTGCGGTGGGATCCAAGGTTTCAAAGCGATGGCGGCTGAAATTCCGAAAATCCTCATCCACAAAGAAAAGCCCGTGGAACCCTTCATGGACCATGAACTGGGAACGGAGATATTCAGGAGATTCCCGGGAAATGGAAATAACCGCACCCGTGCCCATTGACCAGGCGCCGGTTTCGGTTCGGTTTATGATGCCCGCTGCCTGGAGTATACTTTCCAGTTCCCGCTCTTCTGGAGCAAGGGGAAACTCCGTGTTTCGGGCAGCTTCAAAAAAGGCGGCCAGATCCTTTGCCTGGTAATCATGGGCATTCCAACCATGGAGATTCGCTATCTCTCGGTCAGCGGCAAGACGGCCTCGAAAACCGGCTTTTTCAGTGAAGAAAGCCAGCCGCTTAAACAGCGCATTCTGGATCTTATAATCGGCGGTATCAAAAATGAGTATCGAAGGAAAATCTTTCCATTGAAAGAACTCGTAACGGGGGTCCCGCCAGTTTTGTTGGGGATAGTTCAGGATGATGCCGGGATCCGCTATGACTGGGTACTTAGGAAAAGAAGGGTTCTCTGCAGGAACAAGCATGAACGTTTTGAGCGGCCTGTTCCCGCTGCTCTTCAAGGGATACGTAACAGAAGACAAAGCTCCCGGAGAAATGAACAAAGACGCTCCGGCTCCCTCCGGCGGAGCAGTATAGTCAAACCGCCTGTTTCCCTCACTGACCCGGATATGGGCTGCTGCTCCTTCGGCATATACTGCAAGCCCTCCGGTAATCTGATAGTGAGATGGAGGGTTTATGCTGAACCCATAGGGATACGGGGGATCCTGTTCCGCTGGAAACACAAAAGGGCTTGCCCGTAAGATGCAATGCCGTGGAGCTTCTGTTTCTTGGGTAAATTCCTGGGTAAATCCGTACCAGCGGTTTAGGAGGCTCAAGGAATACAGTTCAAAAATCCACGCAGGAACCGCATCGGATGCAGAAGAATCGGTGTTTTCCGCCGATTCTGAGGCAACCTGGAAACGTATCTTTTCTAATCCGGTATTAACCGGTATCACATAGCGGATACGGCTCGGCTTGGTATCCATACCGAGAAAAGAAGCATCATAGGGAAGGACCCAGGCAGCCTCTCCTTCAATGGTGAGGATGATCCGATAGGGAGGCGTCCCTGCATTGGTTCCGTCTACTGGCCGGATCCTATAATCTACTTCTAAAGCCCCTTGAGGAGGAACCTGCAGGGTCTTTTCAAACACATATTCGAATACCTCCGGTTTGGAAAGAGGAAGTACCCCTGAGGCGGCGGCTTTAGAAAGGCCGTATAAAGAGGTATTGTCCTCTGCGCCATAAAAGGGAAATGCCGCCACTTCCTTGTATGTACAGGAACTGGTCCCGAGGTGCATGACCAAAAAAATCAGTAAGACCGGATACCGCACTTTTGCGGGTACCTGCATGGGTTTCCTCCTCTTCCCCTCCTACAAGGCGACAATATTTCGGGCCATCCGTTGAGCAAGGGAATATTTCCGTTCATTGGTTATTTCCGGATCCCCCCGCAAAAAGGTGGCAAGCTGGACCTGGAAGGCTTCGGGTAAGATCGGGAGTTCCAGGGTCTGTTTATAATAGGCCCGATGGGACGGCTCAAATTGATGATTGATACAAAACAGGGTAAGGCAGGCGGTTTTAATGAAGAGGGCAGAAGAGATGAGGTAATTGAAATCATCCTCCTGAAAAAACGCCGCCCCCAGGTCATTCAATAGATGCTCCATCTTGGATTGATAGCTATACCGCATCTGCACCCAAAAGTTATCATCCAGGTTGAGCAGCCGCTTGCGTATGTCCTGGATCCAATCGGTCCGGTAAAACAGAAGATCCCCCTGGGTCAATCTATAGAACCCGTAGGTTCCTGAATCCTTGATAATCCAGAAGGACTCCGCGTCGGTAGACACCATGGAAACCAGGGTCTGGATTTGCTGGGTAGATTTATACTCCAGTCTGATCGGAAGCCCTCCGATAAGGAAGCGATCCTTATCAGTCCGGCCGGAAGTCTCAAAGGCCGCCACATCTTCCCCGTACAGGCGCCCCCGTTCTGCTGCTTCCGGAATGGATCCTGCATAAAATACGTCTAGGATCAGGGCGAAATAGGGATCCAAGGTATCCTCCCGGGCAGCCTCGTTAAGGGAAACACATTCCACCCCCGGCCATTGAGAAAGCATCTTAGTGAACCTCTCCGCAAGTAGTTTGGTCTTATATTTCATGATCGTTCCTTAAATATAGATATCGCCTTTGTTTAAAATCTGAGATTTTGAAACCCCCTTATTTATTTTAATTGTACCATGCTATGGTAATCAGCGGTAGCCTGTAAATCCAGGATCATACAGAGAGAAAAATGGGGGCAGGGAGACTTGGACACCCCCTGCGCTTGTACAGGGGAGCATGAAAAACCCGGAGAGACCCAGTTTCTATACGACGTACGAAACCGAATCTCTCCGGATAAAAAGAATGGAGAGCATCAATATTTTTAAATAACCCAATTACCGCCTGAGGCACAGAGGATTGCCGAGAGAGGTAGCAGCAATCCCCTGGTAATTTCCTATAACGAGATTTTGCATCATTCCATTAATGCTGCAAAAATCCTCATCAGCTTATTGTAGTTAGCTCTAGGCAACTTAATTAGCTATAACTAACATACTACATTCAGAAAACTTTGTAAAGGCCTTTTTTAAAAAAAATTACTTTTTTTTATTTTTTTGCGGGACCTTTGCAAAAAGCCTACAGGCTCATAACCTGCCTTGCCCCAAGCCCGCCGGCGGGCTTACTGGCCTGTAGGGCCGTGGCAGCAAGAAAACGGGGCGCCCCTGGCTTCGGGATTTGAGTGGGTTGGGAGCAAGGCCGCCGTATAGCTTATAAGCCTACGCAACGCCCGCCGGCGGGTGTAGGTTTGTAGGGCATCGTTCATACAAAAAGAAGGATAGGAAATTCCCTAGCCTTACCCCCTACTTCAAATCAAAGGACTTCAAAATCTTGTCTACCTCCACGGGTTTCCCGTTAGCATCATCTACTGTAACCTTGGTGAAGAGCCAGCCTTCAATACCGGATGGATCGGTACCCGCGGCGATAAGGGGTTCGGGGTTAAGGACAAACACCAGGTCCTTGTCATTGGTGCCCGTATCCTTGGCCCACTCAAAGAGATTACCGTCACCCAGGTTTATCCCATAATGATCCAGGGCCCCATGGTAGCCGATTGCGTTCCGCTTTAACTTTACAATCTGTTCATACGAGGCAAGAGGCGTAACTTCCCCGGTGTACTTCAAAACTTCCTGACCAAGTTTTGTACCCACCATAATCATACCGTCATAGAAGGCAAAATTTTCAGGGAGTCTTGCAGGATCAAGACCTGCGACGATAAAGGGAGCGGCGTTGAATTCGATGGCGACATCGTAACGGGGGCTTTCCGCGTAATTCTCACTCCAAATGAAGCGGGCGCTCTTGTCCGGGGCAACCAATGACCAGCCCCGATTCAGTGCATCCGGGCTAAGGGATTGGGGGATTTGCTGAAGAACCTTGGCAAAGGAAGCCACTGAATCCGTCCCCACCACATCCAGTTTCCCGCAGGAAAGGGCCGTGAGCATGAGCAGGGCAAAAAGCCCGGCCCTAATAATATGTTTTGTTCTTTTCATGTTGCTTTACTCCTGTTTGTTATTTTTTAGCAGCAGCCGTGCGCCGCCGCTAACCGCTATCTGGCGCGGTCGTATGACCGCGCACATAAATCGAACATGAAACAACGTTTCATGCAGTTTCCAGAGTTTCAGGCCGGGAAGTTTCCCGGACAGCCTTAAACCGCTTGAGCCGCAAGGCATTGGTCAGTACCGATACGGAACTCATGCTCATGGCGGCGGCGGCAAAAATCGGATTGAGGAGCGGCCCGCCAAAAAGATAGAGAAGGCCCGCGGCAATGGGGATGCCCAGCACGTTATAGCCAAAGGCCCAGAACAGATTTTGCTTGATAGTGCGGATCGTCCGCTTACTTAAGTTGATAGCCGTGGGAACATCCGAGAGGTCGCTCCTCATAAGCACAATGTCGGCGGATTCCATTGCCACATCGGTACCGCTTCCAATGGCAATGCCTATGTCCGCCTGTACCAACGCCGGGGCATCGTTAATGCCGTCCCCTACCATGGCTACAAAACGCCGGGGGCGTTTTGTAGCTTGGGAGAAAAGCGTACGCTTTTCTCTACGCAACGGTTCCGTGCCGGCTTCCTGTAGTTTCTTTACCTCAGCGGACTTGTCCTGGGGCAGCACTTCGGAAAGCACCCGGTCAATCCCTACCTGTTTGGCGATAGCGGCGGCGGTCTTTTTGTTGTCCCCGGTTATCATGGCGACTTCAATCCCCATCTTATGAAGCGTTTCGATAGCCGCTTTGCTGGAGGGTTTTACCACGTCCGCAACCGCCACAATTCCCGCGATTTTTCCGTCCAGGGCGGCATACATAGGGGTTTTTCCTTCTCCGGCGAGCCGGTCCGAGTCCGCTTCCAGTTCCGCAAGGTCTATGCCGCGTTCGTCCATGAGCTTGCGGTTGCCGACAAGCGCCTTTATCCCGTTAATCTCCGCCTCAATACCCCTGCCGGTAAGGGCCTCAAAATGGGACACCCTAAAGAGTTCCAGCCCCTGTTCCTCCGCGCCTTGTACAATCGCCTGACCCAGCGGGTGTTCCGACCCCTTCTCGGCGGAAGCGGCAAGGCAGAAAAGGTAATCTTTCGGAGAAAGCGGCGGGGGCGTTGCGGGGGTGTCCCCCGCAGAGGGGGTAGCGAAAGACGCCGCAGGCGGCTGGAGCGAGGGGTTCGGCAACGAAGTTGCCGCGACTTCCCCCTTCTTCCCTTTCAAGACTATCACATCGGTAACCTTTGGCTTGCCTTCGGTGATGGTTCCGGTCTTGTCAAAGACGATGGTCCGTATCTTGTGGGTCGTTTCCAGAGCCTCGCCGCCCTTAATCAGGATGCCGTTCTCCGCGCCCTTGCCGGTGGCGACCATAATCGCGGTGGGCGTGGCAAGCCCCAAAGCGCAGGGGCAGGCGATGACCAGCACGGAAATAAAGATGGTGAGGGCGAACTCAAGCGCCGGTTTTCCGGGCGGCAGGGCGACAAGCCCGGCGGAAGCCGCCGCGAACCACACGACGCCCGCGACAAGGGCGATGAGGCACACGATTGGCACAAAGTAGCCGGACACAATATCCGCCATCTGCGCTATCGGGGCTTTGCTGCCTTGCGCGTCTTCCACCAGCTTGATGATTTGCGCCAGTGCGGTATCGCTTCCGATTTTTTCGGCCCTAAACCGAATAACGCCGTTGCTGTTAATCGTCGCGGCGTAAACTTTGTCCCCCGCTTTCTTGTCAACCGGCATACTCTCGCCGGTAAGCATGGATTCATCTATAGCCGTATGCCCCTCGGTAACCACGCCGTCAACCGGAATCTTGGTGCCCGGTTTCACCACAATACTATCGCCGGGGATCACCTCGTCAATAGGGATTTCTTTTTCCGCGCCGTTCTCAATGATGATAGCCGTCTTTGGCGCAAGACCCATGAGTTTCTTGATGGCCTCGCTGGTGCGGCCCTTGGACACCGCTTCCAAAGACTTACCCAAAAGGATGAGCGCGATAATCACCCCGGCGGTCTCGAAATAAAGCGCGTCCACCGCCTTGAAATTCCCCCCGGCTATTTGCCACACGTTGTAGAGACTGTAGAGTACCGCGGCCGTAGTCCCAATGGCGATGAGGGAGTCCATGTTGGGGCTCCGGTGCAGAAGGTTCTTGAAACCTACGGTATAAAACCGGTTGCCTGCAATGATGATGGGAATAACCAGCAGCAGTTCCGCAAGGGCATAGAGCAGCGGGAAGTTCATCGGGGCCAACGCCTTGGGAAAGGGCAGGGTGAAGACCTTTATCATGGGAACCATAGCGATATAGAGCAGGGGAAGCCCGAAAGAGGCGGCCACGATGAATTTTGTCCAGAGGACTCTTATTTCTTTTTCTTTTCGCAGTTTATCTTCGTCCACCGCGCCGTTTTTGGAAAAATCCAAAGCCTTGTACCCGGCTTTTTCAATCGCCTCTTTAATAGCGGAAATCCTGATTACCTGGGGGTTATAGAGTACCGTAGCCTTTTCCGTGGCAAGGTTCACCGTTGCGGTTTCTATCCCTTCCAGTTTGTTCAGGGCTTTTTCCACCCGGGCGGAACAAGCCGCGCAGGTCATGCCGCCTATGGGAATAGTAACGGCGCTGCCATGGGGTTTGTCCAAAACCTGATAGCCGATCTTTACTACCGCGTCCTTAATACTGGTAAGGGTTTGGGCGTCCGCGTACTCCACAAAGAGTTTTTCGCTCGCCAAGTTCACCGAAGCGGCGCTCACCCCCTGGATTTTCCGCACCGTCTTTTCAATCCGGCCTGCACAGGCAGCGCAGGTCATCCCGCCTAAGCTTAGGGTTTCATTTTGCATTGTTTCTGCTCCTTATGTTAGGTCATTACAAAATAATACGCTCAAAGAATCATAGATAGTGGAGTTCTAAACTACTATTGCAAAGTTCCGAACCTGAATTGTACGCTTCTAAACGCCGCTGGTGATTACCAGCTTACCCTATCCTCGCCGCCAACGGGTGAAAATACCCTTGGCTTCCTTGAGGAATTCCTTTGAAATGGTAATGGTCGTGTCCGTTACCTGCTTGTTAGCGGGAAAAATCGGAACCGGATTGCAGCCACCGGCACGCAGCCCTACCTGACTCATGCGGAAGCGGTTGCCGCAGTTCTGGCACACCAGCACCGAGCCTTGCTGCTTGTAAAAGCCCCGGCCTGAAGCATAGCACACCTGACAGGTGTTAAAAGCCGTGCGGATCGTTCCGTCCGGAGCCTTTACCGCCAGGACCTCAAGCCGGGTTCCCTCAATATCAACCGGATAAAAGAGGGCATTCTCACTTATCTCCGCAATTTGAATCACCAAGTCCCGGTCGGCAATCGCGCGCTTTACCACATTCTGCTGAGGGGTTTGCCCATAGGCATGGCCGGCCCCTGCCAGCATGAGGGCTGCTGCCAGTAAAACTCCGGCTTTCCCCAAACAGGTTTTCATGTTTCCTCATATTTATTTCAGTCCACGCACCCACGTGGGGCGCGACAAAATAGTCAACGCCAACGGCGCGTTACACTTCAATATCCCGGTTTCCTCTGGGGCCGCAGCAATCAGGCAATGGGCCTTTAGGCGGCTTGAGGAACTTTTTGGCGAATAACAAAATACCCGCCAACAACAGAATTACCAGGACAAGGGCAATCACATTTTCCATGTTGTTTCCTCCATAAAATACTCATAACACAAAATGGTGTCAGGACTCTGTTTTTTATTCGGCGTCCGGTTTTTTCTTGCCCCGGCCTTGTAAGAACATGACGATAACAATGGCGACAGCCGGAACAATGCAATGCCAATGGCTTAATAAAAATCCCATTTTTTCACCTCCTTTTGTTACCCCAATATACCGAAGGATTGTGTCAAAATTATGATAATTCAAAAAATTGATTTTTTTGTATCATGTTCCTGCACCGCCGCAGCACCTACCCGGGGCTTGGGCCTCAAAATACGCTTCAGGATAGATCCGGGTTTCAAAATTGGAAACTTCCGCCTTTATTGCCTCGGTATCAATGGTATTCAAATCATCCGCCACTTTCACATACCCGTAAAACACGTTGTCGGCGGTGGAAAAATCGAAATCCTCTACCGGCATAAACTGAATAACATTGTCCCCTATTTCCATGTCAACCTGGGTGTAATACCCAGGGAAGATGAGGCGGCTGTTCCCCGGATCACTGGAATTGTTATTGATCGTCCACAGGGCCGGAACGCCCCGCTGTACGACCATGATCGCCGGGTCTATACCGTCATCCCGCAGGTTTATGTGTACGGTCTGGAAATTATCCGCTATTTCCGCAAGGCCGATCTTATCCGTAGGTATGGCAACCCCCGCCGGCGTTGGCTCTAAACTCGGTTCCTTTACATCGGCAAGGTTCTCACCTTCAGCGACTACCGTAATAGAACTGCGGATCATGCCCATCCAGCAGGAATAGGAGAATTTTCCCGTCCCTTCAGGGGTAAATTCGATCACGTTTTCCCCCGGCTTAAACCGGTATTCAATACCATATTCCCGGATGATCATACGGTTGTTACAGCCGTTGATGCTTCCCTGGGGGGCGTTAATTGTCCATTTTACCGGAATACCCTGCTGTACCGTTATTGCCGGATACCGTCCCCCGCTCAAGGTGGAGTTGACAATCTGGACGCCATTTTCAATTACCGGTGTAAAGGCTCCTTCTCCTGTCCCTGTGGTATTTGAAGTAAAGGGTCTTAGAGCGGCGACAGCCCGGTCAATAAAATCAAAGCTAAATCCCGAAAGCCCCCATCCGTAGGTGAACATGGTCATCCCCATTACCGTTACCAGAATCGCCCCAATCGTCATCACCCTATGGGTAAATCTCTTACTCAAGGCAGAACTCAAAGCCCCAAGGCCGAACATCAGGGGAACCGTCCCCATGCTGAAAAGAAACATGGAAATCCCCCCGGCAACAGGGCTGCCTGTGGAAAGGGCGTAAAGCTGCATTGCCTGCAAGGGGCCGCAGGGCATAAGCCCGTTGAGAAGGCCGATACAGAGGGGGCTTCTGTTTCCGGCCTTTTGTTCGTCAATTTTCCGGGCAAAAATTTTCGGCATACCTAGGTTAAAGCGGCGCAGAGCCGGAAAAATACCCAGCATATTGATCCCCATGATCACCATGAAAACCCCCGCCAATAACTGCACGATACCCTGAAACCGCCCCGACACGGTAATCACCGAACCCAAGGCCCCGACAATAGCGCCCAGGGTAGTATAGGAAATGACCCGGCCCGCATTGTAAAGAGTTGAAGGAAACAGCGTCTGCCACCGTTTTCCTGATTCCGGCGTAACGACAGCGGAGGGGATACATTGGGACAGGTTAATCCCCCCGCACATAGCCAGGCAGTGTACCGAAGTAATAAGCCCGATGACAAATACCATGCCATAGCTCATACCTGCCTCTGCCAGCGGGAAAGCCGAAGTCAGGGTACTAATCCCCAAACCCCGTAAAAGCACATAGAGAGAAAGAATAATCACCACCGTCCCGATAATCTCCGAAACCGGCGTTTTTTCCTTTTCTTCCAAAACCTTATAGTCCAGTCTTTCAATAGCCGCCTTAATCTCGTTAAATGTAATCACCGAGGCGTTGTAGGTAACCGCAGCCGTCCCGGTATTGAAACGTACCTGGGCGTCCTCCACGCCGACGGCGCTTTTCAGGGTTTTTTCAATCCGGTTTTGGCAGTTTATACAGGTCATACCGCCGATACGGATAGTTTGCGTTTTCATACAGTTTCCAGGCTCCTTGCTTTTACAAAGAATCTAGCCTATAATTGTGTCAGAATTATGTCTAAAACCCATAAAACCGGGCGTTTTTAGTATGAAACACCGGCCTGCCCTGTTGTTGTTTTTAAGCGGAAGTTGTTCGGAAACTGGAGGTTTCCGCTCTAATACCTTTTCCTCATTTTCCAAAAATGAGGGTTTTTACCACCACCGGTATCACGCGCCCCTGGGCTATGGGGATGTCGATATAATCACCCTTTTCCACTTTGATAGTATCCAGCACAATAACCTTCTGGTCCGGCAGCGAACGCCCTTAAACCCAAGGGCAAGCGGCTGATAGCTGCCCTTTTCCGGGTATACGCTCTTGTACCTTTTCCAGATACGGTTTTGATTGTAGCCATGACTCATACTCCCTGATACCGGTACACCGGGACGGGGGGTTCTTTGTAAGACCAATGAGCCCCGCCATGATTCCCCCTGCTTTCAATGTACCACTTTCTACAACCACGGTGTTATTGGTAAAGATTAATGTCTCGTCCCCGTCGGGGAGGTAAAAGATATGCCCGGCCATCGTACCGGAGATAGAATAGGAGGACTCATTTTTTCTAAATCCCTTTGTTTTTTGCAGCAGTTATCCTTTCCTATGGTATCCCCTGTGCCGCTGTCGCAGCCCGCAAGGAGCAGCACGGCAAAGAGGGCCGCGATACAAGTCTCGTATTAAACAAACCCCTGGGGTATTCCCAAGGGATTTACGGGTTGGTCGCCAGCCATTCGCTCTTCATTCGCGGTTAAACCCAATCGGCATTATGGACGGACATTAGTAGTTAATGGATATAACCTCCACCGTAACGCTGTCGCTGCCGGAAGAACCAGATCCGTTTTTTTGATACCTGAACTGAATCCAGTGGGAGCCGGCGGGGACGGTGTAGGTTTGCGTTGCCACCCCGGTTCCGCTTACCCGCTTCGCATAGGAGGAGGTACCGGCCGGAACAAAAGGGATTGTGGTTCCGACCCGCGCCATGGCGTGGATTAAGGCAGAGGACGTAAGTTTAACCGAGGTGTAAACTCCCCTATCCAGCAAGGACATGTACCCATAATCATAACCGCTTTCGCTGGATGCGGTGATCTGTATGGTTACAGTACAATCGCTTGCCGTTGCGATGTCAAGACGCTCAATGGTGTTTGCGCTGTGTCCAATCGCATTGCTGGTGTACTTGTTTTCTGAAACCCGCGTCCAGCTTCCGGTCCAGGTCAGAGAAGGGGCCGCGCTGACCTCCTCCGTCCATTGGGCGGTGTAGGTTATATCACTGCTTACCGGGCCAAAGGGCGTTGTGCCGTCGTAGTAATTGGTTCCGTCATGCCAGTTGGCAAAAGCGTAACCGCTCCGCTCCGGTATGCCCGCGTCGCTAAAGCGCACATCAGCCCCAGGCACGACGGCCAAAATCTTGCTGGTAGTCCCATCGCTGAACTTCCCCTCCGCGGCATTGAAGGTTATGGCGTAGCCCCCCGCGCCGTTTACGGTAAAGGAAAAATCGCCGTCCGCGCGGCTGTTCGTGTTAATCCGCAGCTTCGCGGAAAAATCCCCCATCGAGGTTGGGGCGAAACGCAGGGTAAAGCTGGTGGTCCCGCCGGGGCTGACCGAAGCGCTGGAAGGCTGGGTGGTAATGGTAACTGCACCGCCGGTGTTTTCCACCAGGTTGACCCGGCTGCCCGCCGTGGTGTCGAAGGTTAAATTCGCGTCCCCCGTATTCTCTATGGTAAAGACCCGCTCTTCGGTTCTGCCCGTCCTGATAGTCCCAATGGAGAAATAGTCATTCGCGCCAATCCCGGCGGTATTCTGCCGCAGGGATATTTGCGGCTTTTTGATATGCCCGTTTCCCGTTACCTTGAGGGTGAACATCCCGTCCGCGGCGTTGTTCATAATCGTTATGTCCGCGGCGTTTAGGGTTTCCCCGGTTGGCGCGTACCGGACCACAAAAGAAACACTGTCCCCGACGGGAATCTCCGCTTTCGCCGGCTGGGTGGAAACCGTAAAAAGGGGACTGGACGATTCAACCGCCGGACTACCGGTTAAGCTCAGGGGTATGTTGCCGGTGTTTTTAACGGTAAACACCACGGTTTTGTTGGTTTCTAGCTCAACCGGGCCGAAATCCCAGGGAGTAATCCCGTTACTGGTAATAAGGGTTGTCCCCTGGCTGAGTTCCAGCGCCGCCGCGCCTTGAGTCGCCGTCCCCTGCAAAAGCACGTTTATCGGATTGCGGGAACTGTCGTTACAGGGAATCGTCAAAAGAGCGTTATGCTCGCCCGCGCTCACCGGGGCAAACCGCACAATAAACTGGGACTGACCGCCGGCGGATATAGAGCCAGCCGGACTGGTTTGTTGGGAAAAGGACGGGGAGTTTGTGCCGCTTATGGCGATATTGGCGGTATCAATCGTCAGGACTTCGCTGCCGGTGTTTTTAATGGTGATGGTGATAGAGCTTGATTGGGTCATCAGCGTCGATTCCGCGGTAATCGTCCCGTTTTGCCCAATCTCATCGTCGCCGTAAAAAAGAGCGGCTATCGGTTTCGGGGGAACCCCGCCGGCGTTTATCGTAAAATTGAAATTACCCGAAGGGTCATTTGAGTCTATGGTGACAGCGCCGTTGTAGGTCTTTATATCCGCCGGCCTAAAGTTGATCTTAAAGGTGAGCGTTTCATCCGGGAGAACTTCGGAACTGGCGGGCTGTACCACCGTAAAGCCCTCGACCGGGGGCGTTATTTTTACCGGCTCGGTTCCGTTCAGCAGCAGTTTGCCAACCCCGGCGTTTTTTATTGAAAATACGGACTCCAGCGTCTGGTTCAGCGTCGCTTCCCCCAGGTTTACCGTATCATTTTTTGCCACGGTTAAGCCGCCCCATTCAATGGCCAGCTTTGAAATAAAATTGATTTGCCCGAGGGGTTTCTTGTTGTCGGTGTTGGCGGTCTCCACGACCAGGGTAGTATCGGTAATGGTAACGGTTATATCCTGATCAGACACCTGGGTTACCGCGTCGGTACGGCAGGCGATGCCAATATCCTTGCGGGTAAAGGTAATATAGCCCGCCTTGTTCAGTTCGTCTTTGGTAAGCCGGTTGACCGCCTGGCTTGTCGGCGGCAGCTCAGTGGAATCAGGCGCGGCAAAGGAAACGCCTGAAAACTTGACGTCCTTTAGGGTAAAGGACGATTCGTTTTTGATAGTCAATGAGGGCGATGTATCCGCATCGTCGTCATTTGCGGGATTCTTGCATCCCGAGGGGAGCAGTCCCGCGAAGATGGCGGCGGCAAGGGCCGCTGTCAAAACGAATGATTTTTTCATGTTCTTTCTCCTTAAATTTATCTGAAAACAATCGTCTGTTCCCCGGTTTGTACCACCAATGACCCGTTATAGGTAAAACAGTAAGCAGCCCTGGGGCATCCCAGGACTGGGTTACTGCTTGGGATTCAGGCTACTCCGTGTAGTAGATCAGGATGTCGTCCAGGGTGAGGTAGTAGTAGTTGTTGTTGTAGTAGTAGTAGTATCCATCTGTTTTCTCCCACACCAGATCGTTTTCTCCCTTAGCCAAGTCAAATTCAACTTTTGACCAGTTGACATCCGTGGTCCAGGTCCGCTGGGTCGTTCCGTTGATGGAAAAGGTTGTTTCGCCGTTGCTTCTATACTTGTTGGCGTACCAGAAGGAAAGTTTTGCAGCCTTGCTCAGGGTTACCTTGAGATGGAGCTTCGCCGTAGTGGTTCCTCCCACCGCAATGGATTTCTGCCCGTTCTTCGGCGGGTTATAATAATTATACGAGCTGTTATAGAGCAGATCGGAACCCGTTTTATAATACCCGACAAAACTCGCGGACTCATAATAGGACTGCAATTCTCCTTCCGCATCATCCCAAAAAACTACGGTGCTTTGCAGCGCGCCCAGAGTGCCGGTATTGTCCGGGTTGTTGACCTCCACTATTTCCGTCTTATCGTCAAAGGTAAAGGTTTTGCTTTCAAGTTCTGCAATAATTACCAGGTCTTTGGTCCGGGCGGTAACCGGATTCGCTTTGCGCTTGAAGAAGATATACCCCGATCCCGCGCTTACGGTATTGGTTACGGTGGTCCCGGTCTTGACCGAGTTTTCCACGGTGTTATTGGCAAAGGAAACATTATTCCAGATCACCTCGGTGAGTTCCGTAAAGGACTGGTTGCTAAGGGTCAACTGGGTTACCCGGGCCTCAATGGTTCCCAGGGCTTGAGGGTTGTTTGTATCATCCAGGGCTACGACCAGGGTGTTGTTGGTGAGGGTCAGCTCTTTGGTTTCGTCTTTGCTTACGGCTATTACCTCCTGGGTCCGGCATTCAAGGCCGTCCGCGCCTCCCTTGGTAAAGTACAGGTACCCTGAGCCTACGGCAACATCCACGGTTTGTGACTCCGATGGGGTAAGGCTTGCGGAAACCGCCGTGCTGCCCCACTTTACATCCGCCAGGGTAACAGAGGACTGGTTCTGCACCTTTAACTTGGCCATGTCATGGGCATCGGGATTGTCATTGGAGGACGTGAAAGAGGAGGCGATTATCTCCACCGTAACGCTGTCGCTGCCGGAGGTAGTATAATCATAGGAGTCCTTTTGATACATAAACTGAATCCAGTGGGCTCCCTTGGGGATGGTATAGGTGTGTGTTGCTACCAGTGTTCCGGTTACGCTCATCTGATAGCCGGATGTGGAAACCCCCGTATCCAGCTTGGACGCGTACCCGTAATCCCTATAGTTTTCACTGGATGCGGTGATCTGTATGGTTACCGTACCCGCGCCGGTCGCTGCGATGTCAAGCCGCTCAATGGTGTTTGCGCTGTTTCCAATCGGAGCGCTCCGGTACGTGGTGTCGGATACCCGTATCCAGCTTCCGGTCCAGGTCATGGTAGCGGTGGCTGTGTCGTTACCGCCTGTATTGGATCCGTCCATGTTGTCGTTGTCCGTGTTGTCACCCTGTTTGCCGGTTTCTGTGTTGTTATCCTCTACTTTAGTTTCGCAGCCCGAGAGGATCAGCCCGGCAAAGAGGGCGGCCATAAGAGCCGCTATCAAAACAAATGATTTTTTCATTTCTTTTCTTTTCTCCTTGATCTATTTAAAAACAATCGTCTGTTCCCCGGTTTGTACCGCCGAGGACCCGTTATAGGTAAAACGGTATATAAACCCCTTCATCGCCGTAAAACCGGGAATGACCGTGCTGGCGAAGGTGGAAACCAGCTCGTAGTTCTCCATGACCTTGCCTGCGGCAGGGATGCCTTCCAGTTTATACACCCCGGTCTTGCCTGGGGCCACGGAAATGCTGCTGTTTCCCGCCTGCTTGAACACCGTACCCAGATAGCGCAGCTCATATTGGAGGCTTCCGGCATTAAGAATCTCGAGGAATGCCTGCTGGAATTCAAGGTTTTGCGGCTGGGGGATCTGCTTGGTGTAGGATTTATCTTCCTCCACCACAAAGTTGATCTGTACGTTGGGGTCTATGCCGCCGGCGATAACCTCCCCGGATTCCTGGTCAAACCCGTCGTTTATCCGGTAGAGGTATTCTATGGAAAAGGTTGAACCCACCCCGTAATTGTCGCTTACCCGGACATCCGCGGTCTTTGACTGGCCTGAGTTGAGTTCCAGCAGGACCGGCCCGCTGAAAACGTCCTGGTGGACCACCGCCCGGTAGCTGGATTCGTTAAAAAACGTTACCTTGCCGGTTTTGGCTTCCGTACCCTTGCCGCCCTCATCCGTGTTGCTGTTGTCTGTATTGTCCTTGTCCGTATTGCTGTTGTCTGTATTACCGCTGTCCGTATTGCCGGACGATGAATCCCCTGCAGGGTTCTTGCAGGCCGCGGACAGGCAGAACAGGAGGACAAGAAAAATAGCGGCAATTTTCTGTTTATGCATACCCTTCCTCCGGGGTTTTACCACCCCTATAAACCGGCGTCCTTATGCAGGAACGCCGGCTGCTATTGCTTCTAAAGAGATTCGATTTGGCCGCTCAAATCACGGGCCTCTGCACTTTCTTTGAAGGTTACGGAGTAACCTTCGGCCGTCTGACCGCTTCCCGAGACGCTTATGGTGTAATCGTACCCGTTCTTAAGCGTCGGGGTCTTGCCATCTTCATCCACAATGGGAATCTGCAGAGCCTGGTTATAATAGGTAACGACCACCGCCTGCGGTGAACCCGCATCGGTGCTTTTGATTTCGTAGGTCAAGGTTTCCCCTGAGCCGATGGAATCATATCCGTTTTGACTGTTCAGCCGGTTCGTTCCCGACAAGGTAACCCTTCCGCTCTGGTTTGCCACACTGTTGGTTATGGTAACATACGCGACCGGGGAACTGAGGGAAGCCTTAATGCTGTCCCAGGTGGCGCCTGTATCCGCGGGCAGGGTGTAGGCCTGAATCTCGCTGCCCGCCGCGGGCCGGGGAGAAACGCTGACCGTCTCAAACTGACTGGTGGGTTTCAGCGTGGTTACCTGGCTGGTACTCTTGTTGTAGTATACAAACACCGGGTAAATGGCAAAGCCTTCGGTGGTATCCGCATAGAGCAGCATGTTCGACGCCAATGAAGGGAGGTAGCCGATTTTTTCACCATCCGGGCTGTCTTTTCGCAGTTCCATACCGATGCGGCCCAGATTGGTTACCCGGTACCCGTAATCCCCGGTGTAGGCGGAGTTGATCTCGGTGCGGTACTTTTTGCCCTGACCGTAGGTGGCCATAGCGGAGTATTCGATCTTTGCCTTGCTCAGACTGGTCTTGTTGGCGTTGTATTCATCAAGCGGAATACCCCGCAGAACCAAAAAACCGCCCACAGTGAAATCATCCACATCATCAGACACGTCAAATACCCTGGTAGTGAGAGCCTTGACCCCGCCCATGATGTTGGATGCCTGGGGTGTCTGTCCCTGGAAGATGACCATGTCCTTTGAGGTGTTGTTGATCACCGTCAAGGTTCCCTGGCATCGGCGCCATCTCCGGTGTCGTCTCCATTGCCGTCGGTGTTTGTTCCGTTACCATCGGTGTTTGTTCCCCAATCATGGGGTACATACTGGTAGTCCATCCTCAAAGCCGGCCCTTTCCGCCAGGAATTGACCCGGCCTTGGGTATCCCTTGTTTATTTATAAACCGCCCATACGGGCAAGTTTCCCTGGTTGTGTTTACGGAATGACCGCAAACTGTACGTCGCTCCACTTCCCGTTCTTCGCGGTGCTCGTCTCCCGGCGGGCCGCAAAGTACCCCTTCTTCCCCCGGTCTTCCTCCTCAAATACCAGTTCCAGGGGGTTCCGGGTGGCAAAGGCGGAGTGCAACAGGTCCTTCACCCGCCCAGGCGGCGCATCCCCCAGAGACCAGGCTAGTTCAAGGCCGTGAACGTGTTCGGGCTTTCCCCGGCGCGGGGCATGGGCATCCTTGAACTTAAACTGCAGGGTCCTCGGATAGGGGGTAAGCACTTCGATTTCCGGAATCGTATCCGGTTCAGGTACGGGCGTAGCCTTCTGGTCGTGAATCGGTATCCGTAATGACCGGCGGCCCTCATCGGTCATGGCGTCGTTATTCTGTAAATTGTTCCGCACGAACACTTCCTCCCGGTGGCGTAAGCTGGTTCTCAGGCAGGTTCCATGGTGTTTTGTTGGCTTTGGACACGGTGATGAGGTTTCCACTCCAGTCAACAAAATCCGCTTCTTTGGCAGGTATGTAGTGTTTCATACACTCCTCCTTGTTAAGGGTATAGCGGGGGCTTTCCGGCAGCCTAAGAGTCTTAGCGGATTCTTTAAGGGTCTTAGGGAGGGGGAGAAAAGTTTTAGCGAGTAGGGGAAAAGGCATAGGGAAGGCGCGAAAGGTTTCAGCGAATGCGCGAAAAGGTCCGGCGAGTACACGAAAGGTCTTAGCGAGTGCGGAAAAGAACTAATTTGATGAAATAATGCTCTTATACGATGAAAGAACGCGCTTTCCCTGGGGCTTAAAGGTGCTACCGGACTATATACAAGCGCTATAGGGGGGGGGGGGGGGGGTAAAGAAGGAAATTGCGGGAACCCTCAGGCTTATCCCGGCGAACAGCATACGGTCTGTCATGGCTTCCTCCTTTTTAGTTTCCCGCTTGAAAGCGTATTGAATATCACTATACTACATATTTAGGGAAATGTCAATAAAATGGGGTGCCTTTAAATTCCCCGCCCCTTCCGCCTGCAAGCGGGGTTCCTCCGGGGCCATAGACGGCAATCAGGTACTCCCGGTACGCCGGCAAAATATACATCTTCATTAACCTGATCCAACCTGATCCATATTCCGCGGGTGTCTGACACCAGTTGGCTTTTGGCTTGGCTGGCTGGCGGTTGCTGTCAAACGATACCGGGAGGTTCGTCTAACAAATCAGTCTGCCCATGCAGACGCTGATATAAACTCCCATACACCCACTCTACAGCTCGCTCCACAAGTCCTGCCTTTACCGGATTCTCCTCAATGTATCCCCTCACTCTCAAAAACTCCCCTACCCCCCGGATTATCCGCGAATAGAACCGCTCCCCCCACACATGCCCAGTCCGATTATGCGCCTTATTCCACGCCTTGGCGAAATTGCACTTTACCCATTGCATTATCTCCGATAGATTACCCTCCT
>JAIRNP010000065.1 GCA_031258005.1 Treponema sp. | reverse complement strand
GATTCCCGCTCTGCTTGGGTAAGCAGAACCTTATATTGTTTTCCTCTCATTGCCGTTTCCCCTCCTAATGAGAGTATCGGCTCTCATTCTTGATACTTTAGTATAATCAGCCTACTAGTTCCGTGTTCAGCGCGTCTATAATCACCGATATGCCGGCTCTCCAAACACTGCGCCGCTCATGCGGTAAAGCGCCAGGGCCCGGTCCTTGATTTTTGCCGGCTCTATCCCTAGGGCAGGAACGGACAGGCGGACTCTTTTGATGGTCTTCCAGATACCGGCGTCAATCTCCAGGGCATCGTCCAGGCTGAAATAGCCGTCCCCCAGATTTTTTCATGCCTCCGGGAACCGTCATAGTGGTTGGGGATGACTTCAGTTCTCATTTACGGGGATCCATCGTGTATTTATTATAGAGGTATTGACATACTTTGGAAAGTATGGATAGAATATAAAATAACGTAATTCCTTATAGGATCGTTAATAACTGGTGCTACAAAGAAATACCGTTCCCAGAGTATGGAGACTCTGGATCTGCTTGTGGAGGTTCAAATCCTCCTTGGAAAAAGGGTAGCACCATAAGGTACGGGTGTTTCATCTGGCCCCTTCGTCTATCGGTTAGGACATGAGATTCTCAATCTTAAAAGAGGGGTTCAATTCCCCTAGGGGCTGTCTCAAAAGGTCAAGATGACCCTCAAACGAAGTTATGAAGGATGTAAAAAACCGGCCTTCAGAAATTACATAAAAAAGTAAAAAAATATTGCAAACCTTTATAGGTAGATATACACTAGTAGTATCATAGTATTACGTAACACTTATTGAGATGATCTTGTATTAAAATGAATTAAGAGGAATCAGCATGCCTGCATGGCTTGAAGACGCGGTTTTTTATGAAATTTACCCCCAATCCTTTCTGGATACCAATGGGGACGGGATTGGGGATTTTGAAGGGATCCTTCGAAAACTCGATTATATCAAGAACTTGGGCTGTAACGCATTGTGGATCAATCCCTGTTTTGATTCGCCTTTCAAGGATGGGGGCTACGATGTGCGGGATTACCAAAAGACCGCTCCCCGTTATGGTACCAACGATGATCTGAAGCGACTCTTTATCGAGGGCCATAAGCGGGGCATCCGGGTCCTGTTGGATTTGGTTCCCGGACATACGTCGGAGGAGCATCCCTGGTTTATCGAAAGCAGTAAGGCCGAGCCAAACGAGTACTGGAACCGGTTTATCTGGACGGATCACTGTTTTAAGCGGGCTGAGGGGCTTGGATTTATCGGAGGGGAGACGGAACGGGCGGCTACCTATATCATCAACTTCTTTAAGTGCCAACCTGCCCTGAATTACGGTTTCCTCAAACCCAAAGAGGATTGGCACTTGCCCGTGGATCACCCTGACTGTATAGCCACCCGGGAAGCGATGCAGGAGGTGATGCGATTCTGGCTGGATGCGGGGTGCGATGGTTTCCGGGTGGATATGGCCGGATCCCTGGTGAAATTTGACGATCCGGACAAAAGCGGAACCCAGTCACTGTGGCGGACTATCAGGGCAATGCTCGACGCGGAATATCCTGAAGCCGCGCTGGTCGCGGAATGGAGTTTTCCTAAGCAGGCCCTTAACGGGGGCTTCCATGCGGATTTTTTCCTTGACTTTACGGAAAATCGCGGGGGCTACCGGAGTCTGTTCCGCAATTATGCTGAACATCCTACCGGGAGGGGTGATACGAGCTTTTTTAAGGCCGGGTCAAAGGGGAATATACATACCTTCCTTGATGAATATCTGGATCATTATGAGGCTACCAAGGACAAGGGGTATATCAGTCTCGTTACGGGAAATCACGATACGATCCGCCTGGCCTATACCCTGAATCCCCGGGAACTTGCCCTGGCCTATGGGTTTATCTTCACCATGCCCGGGGTTCCTTTCTTGTATTACGGGGATGAAATCGGGATGCGGTATCTCCCGCTGCCCACTAAGGAAGGAGGCTATTTCCGGACCGGTTCCCGGACCCCTATGCAGTGGACGACCGGTAAGAACCTGGGGTTTTCAGACGCGGCTGCGGACAAGCTCTACTTACCGGTAGACCTTTCCCCGGACGCTCCTACGGTGGAAGCTCAGGAACAGGATCCGGGTTCTCTGCTCTCCACGGTAAAGGCCCTTTTAAAACTGCGCCACGAGCATCCGGATCTGCAAGCCAAGGCGAATCTTGAAATGGTGTATCCTCAAGACACGTCCCCAAGCCCAGGGCCCTTGGT
This sequence comes from Treponema sp., assembly GCA_031258005.1. Taxonomy (GTDB): domain Bacteria; phylum Spirochaetota; class Spirochaetia; order Treponematales; family Breznakiellaceae; genus JAIRLU01. Next base: position 4,807 of record JAIRNP010000065.1, on the reverse strand, counting down.
GTACCGGCGGGGCAATTTCCTTGTCGCGGTAAATCCGGATCCTACCGCACAAAGCGTCCCCCTCCCGTGGAAGGTTCCGGGAGAAAAGGTCTATTCCATCGGGCAGTGCGCTATACGCGACGATACCTGTGGCATGGAAGGACAAAGTTTCGGGGTTTGGGGTCTCTAAAACAGGCTCTTATACCGCCGGTTATCACGGGGATGCCTGGGACCGGCGCTTATGTTTATAGGGTACGAGAAACACCAAGGAGGTTCTTATGAAAAGGATTATACAGGTATTGGCTGCGGTATGTATGATCGTCGTCATGGTTTCAAGCTGTTCCAAAAAGTCCGTTGCGGATAGGGGGTATGATATTTACCTCTTTAACGCCAAAGGGGAAAACGCCGCCCAAGTGGATGCTATGGCCAAGGCGTATCAGGAAGCCACAGGAGTACGGGTTAAAACCTTTTCCATCGGGGCAGGCGCGGATCAGAGCGCTCCCATGAATACGGAAATGAATTCAAAAAACATGCCTACTATCTTTTCCGTGCAGGGGATCAACAACCTTGCCATGTGGCTTGAAGGGGGGTATGTGCAGGATTTTGCTCAGGTGGAAAATAACCCCGCCTTTTCCAAACTTGCCCAGGATATCGGGCCGGATCTCCGGCTCACCCTGGGAGGGACCACTAATTACGGTATTCCCTACAACCTGGAAGGGTACGGCTATATCGTGGATACGAAAATGCTCGCCGAGCTTTTCGATCTTGCGGATGCCGCGGAACTCATTCAAGATATCAAGACCGCAAGTTATAGCGAATGGGAAGCTCTCATTACCGGGATAGATACCTGGATCAACAATACTCCCCCTGGACCGGTAAAGGTGAGTGGAAAAACCTACACCTTGGCCGCGTCGAAAACCGCCATGACCGGTACCTTGACCGGGGTCATTGCCCTTATGGGATCCCAACGGTGGACCTATGGGGATCACCTGGTTAATGTCGCCCTCAATGCGACCTTCAGTACCATCAATGATTCCCTCAACGCCAAGGAAGCGGACATACGCCGCATCCGGGGACCCCTCGTGGCATACGCCAAGGCTCTGGATTTCAAGACCAGGCATTTAGCCGGGAAAAACGGACCGGCCCAGCGGGGGCAGGACCTGGTATCGGATGCGAACTTCGGCTATGACCAGGCAGTGCAGCTCTTTGCCGAAGGAAAGGCCCTGCTCCTTAAACAGGGTAATTGGGCTTACAACAACATTCTTACCGTGAACAAGGACGTTGCGGAACGGCTCTATTTCCTTCCGATTAAAATGCCCTTTACCGCCGGTGATATTACCGCGCAGGGCTTGACCATTGAAAAGATGGAACGGTCCATACCGGTATTTGTGCCGAATTACTACACGGTCAACGCCTTATGCGCGGAAGAAGAAAAACAGAAAGCCTATGATTTCCTGGTATGGATGAATACCTCCTCCGAGGGACAGCGGTTCATCATAGAAGAAATGGCCTTTATTCCCTATAACGCGGATGCGGCAGTAACCAAGGTGCCCAATTCGTTGGGGAACTCCATTCTGGAATACATGAAGACCGGAGATACCCTGGGAGACCGTTGGCACGGCGCTCCAGGCCCTTGGGCAGGAGACGGCCTCGGCGCGTTATTAATGGAACAGTACCTCATCAAACCGGAGTGGACTCAAGAAGATTACGAAAGTATCGCTGATTTCGGTGTAGACCAATGGATAAGGCTGCTCAATTAGCAGCCTCCAGTCTCTGCCAGGGCTATACACGGCAGAGATACCGCGGTCAGTCTATGGAGGATTAAAATGCTCGTGAAAAAAAACAAATCCATATATGTAACCTGGTTTTGGCCCTTTGTGATTCCGGCGTTGGTATTTTTTATAGTGGTGATTGTACTTCCCTTTATAGTGGGCGTGTTCAACTCCTTTACGGTGTGGCGGGGCAGTTATTACTTTAACCCCGTAAGCAGAACCAGGGCGGAAAACGTATTTGAGTCAATCAACGGAATAAGCAACTATATTAACGCCCTCAAGGACCTGCGGTTCATCCAAGCCTTGTGGTATACGGTCCGCTATACGGTGATTGCGGTGGCGGTCATAAACGTGGTGTCTCTCGCTCTGGCCCTGCTGATCAACAAGATGACCATGACTATAGCGGGAATTTTTCGGACCGTTTTTTTCCTGCCCAATATGTTGGGAGGACTTGCGTTGGGGTACATCTTTCAGTTTATCTTTCAGGTGGTTTTTACCGATATGATTTTCAGTCCTCAAGGGATCATCCATATCGAAGCCATGCGTTACATGACCCAGCATAGCGTGAAAGCCCTGTTTGCCCTGGTGATCCTGACTACCTGGCAATCTTCAGGGTACATGATGCTGATCTACATTGCAGGACTTAACACCATTCCCAAGGATTACTACGAAGCCGCGAGCATAGACGGTTCTTCTTCGTGGCATACGTTCTGGAAAATAACCGTTCCCATGCTCATGCCTTCTTTTACGGTGGTGCTTTTTACGACCCTTTCCAGCAGTTTCAAGCTGCTGGATCAAAATGTCGCCCTCACCGACGGAGACTTTAACACCCGGATGCTGGCCTACCAGATTCTTCGAACCATACGGGATTCCAACCCTTCGGATTACGGCAAAGCCCAGGCTCAGGCGGTGATATTTTTCATTTTGGTCGCGGTGATTACCCTGACCCAGGTGTATCTTACCAAAAAGAAGGAGATTGAGGCATGAAAACACAATCCTATTTCCTGGTACAGCGCATACAGGGGGGTATCCGTTACGGCCTTATGAGCTTCTGGGCCTTGTTAACCCTTTCACCCTTGTGGATACTCCTGGTTAATTCTTTTAAACCCCAGACCCGGATTGTAGACAACCCGATAGCGCCGCCGGTACAGCTTGATTTCCAGTACATCAGCAACGCCTTAGGACAGCTTCAGTTTCTCAAGTCCATAGGGTTCACCTTGCTTATCACCTTTTTTGCGGTAGTATTGATTGTGCTGCTTTCTTCTATGACCGCATGGATACTGGTGCGGAGTAAGCTCAAGATTGCGGGATTTATATTTATGGCCTTTGTGGCGGCCATGCTTATCCCTTTCCAGGCTATTATGTATCCGCTGATCCAGCTTTTTGACGCGATAGGGCTTAAAAATCTTGGAGGGCTTATCCTGATGTACGGGGGCTTCGGGCTTTCCATGTCCATGTTCCTCTACCACGGTTTTGTAAAGTCTGTGCCTCTTGAGGTTGAGGAAGCGGCGTTCATAGACGGAGCCCATATCGTGCAGATGTTTTTTCTGATTGTCATGCCTCTTTTAAAATCCATTACCGTAACGGTGATCATCATCAACGCCATGTGGATCTGGAACGATTACCTCTTACCTTTCCTCGTAATCGGTAATTCGGAAAACAAGACCCTGGTCCTTTCCCTGTATTTCGCCCAGATCCTCGCGGGCCAGTACGGCAATCCTTGGCAGCTTATTTTCCCTGCGGTTTTGGTTACCATTACTCCTATCGTGGTAGTGTTCCTTTTCCTGCAAAAATTCATTGTCAAGGGGATAAGTGCCGGTGCGGTGAAGGGGTAAGTAAAAAAGGATGTTTCTAAGGGAAGCTATGGAAACCCCGGTTTGGTTTCCATAGCGTCTTCGGAGAAAGCCGCTCATTTCTTGTAGTGCGCGTAATGAGGAAAAAATGATTTTGATTTCAGGTTACGGACGCTGTCCCGAATAACCAGAGAGACCGGCAGGGATATTCGATTTTCCTTCATATTTTCTTTTCTTATCAAGGCAAGGATCTGTTTAACCGCATACAAAGCCTTTTGTATTATATCCTGCTTTACCGTGGTGAGTTTAGGTCTTACGGCAACAGCGAAAATATTATCGTCAAAACCGTAGACCGAAATATCTTCCGGTACCCGAATCCCTTGGTCATGGAAAAAGTTTATGGCATCCGCTGCCAGATAATCAGAGGTGAAGAACAAGGCAGAATAGGTCCGCAGTCTTTCTTTAACAAGTTGTTTCAGCATTTCTCTGCGTTCTGCAGGATGGTAACTTATACAAATATAGTTATCCTCTGAAAAAGGCAAGTGATATTTTTCCAAGGCCCCCTGGTAACCGAGGAACCGCTCGTAATCTACTCCGATGGGGGCCTCTCGGTCGCCGAGAAAGGCAATGCTGGCGTGTCCAAGGCGGATAAGGTATTCGGTCATCATAACACCGCCTTTCAGGTCCTGAAGACCCACATTGAAGAATGACCTTCCCCCGTCAAAATAGGCATCAATAAATACGATAGGTATTCTGATTCTTTCGGATCCTTCGATGAATTGACGGCAGTTTTCATCATTATAACTTATGGCGATAAGCCCTTCTGCATTCCAGGATGCAGCCATACGCAGACTTTCTGTTACATTTGCCGAGATATAGAGCATTAAGAAAAACCCGGCGCTCCTGATTTCATGTTCCAGCGCGCTTATGATATCTCTGAGGAAGGGGTCTTGCATAGCGTTCAGCTCGTCCGCCGGAGGCCGATTTTTTTTGAAGTGCGAAAATAGGAAGGTATAGAAACGGCATCGTAAACACGGTAGTATAAAGTTGCAACACCAAACTATCGGAGGTATCGGACCTTCGGTCCGCCGATGCCGTATACACACTATAACACAGACGAAAGGAACGCGCTACAAGCAATGGCAGGCATGGGACTGCCCAAAAGCTATATGTCGATAATACTGGGCAAGCACCAAAGCAGCATATACCGCGAGTTCAATCGCAACGGGTCAGGGGGTGTGTACACCGGCAATGAAGCTCAGG
>JAIRNP010000011.1 GCA_031258005.1 Treponema sp. | reverse complement strand
GCTTCCAGAATCCTCCGAACCGGTATCTTCATCCCCCGGGGCACCGGCAATAACCGCTCTAGCTCCCGAAATGGCTCTTCACTTATGTTCATTCCGCTATGTTAATACTATTTTACTAGTGTGAACAGGCCCTAGGTAACGTGAGTTCAATACAATGGACCCGCGAATGAACGCTCGTGTTTACGAGTTATTCGGATACATGAGCATTAAACCTCCGGCGCTGTTTTTTACAATCCTAAGAGGGCGCTATAGGCATCCAACACGGGATCTCCAGAGGATCCCCCTTGGGCGGCGAGGATCTTTTTGGTGAGGACCTTCCCTAATTGGACCCCTTCTTGGTCAAAGCTGTTGAGGTTCCATACCAGTCCTTGGAACATGACCTTGTTCTCAAAGTGGGCAAGGAGAGCCCCCAATGCTTCCGGGGTAAGCTGCTTGCCGTAGATGAGGCTTGAGGGCCTCCCTCCGAGGAATACCTTGCTGCCATTGGGGTCGGCTTTCCCCTTGGCAAAGGCCACAATCTGAGCTGCTAGGTTTGCTTTGAGCTTGGTTTGACTCAAGGAGCCGTCCACCATAAGGTCGTCCCCTCGCTGACTTTCGATAAAGCCCACGAATTGGAGGGGAATCACATCCGTCCCCTGATGGAGGAGCTGATAAAAGGAATGCTGTCCGTTGGTTCCGGGCTCACCAAAAACCACAGGCCCTGTGGCATACGCAAGGGGCTCCCCGTTCCGGTTCACCCTTTTACCGTTGGATTCCATGTCAAGCTGCTGCAAGTGGGCAGGGAAGCGGGAAAGGGCTTGGCTGTATGGCAGGATCGCCGTATAAGGATACCCTTGGAAATTACGTTCCCATATCCCGATGAGGGCATCCAGGAGAGCGGCGTTTTTGCGTATATCCGGTTCCAGGGCCAGGGTATCCGCTTCATGAGCCCCGGCGAGGATTGCCTGAAACACCTCTTTCCCAAAGGCCAGAGAGAGAACCACCCCGCCAACCCCAGAGGTAGATGAGTATCGGCCGCCGATGAAATCATCAATATAAAAGGAATCCAGATAGGCCGGATTGTGGGCCAGGGGGCTGGTTTCGCTGGTTACTGCCACCACATGTTTACTGGGATCAAGTCCTGCTTTATGGAGTTTCGCGTTGATGAAAAGTTCGTTAGCTAAAGTTTCCTGGGTGGTCCCACTTTTGGACACCAACACAAAGATGGTCTGCTCCAAAACTACTGAAGCGGCAACCTGGGAGGCATCATCAGGGTCCACATTGGAGATGAATTTCGCCTGCAAACGCTGTTTTCCCGCTACCCCAGCCCAATTCTCCAGGGCCAGGTACAAGGCCCGGGGCCCCAAATCCGAACCGCCGATGCCAATCTGCACGACTGTGGTAAAGACTTTACCAGTGGAACCCCGTAGGGTACCGGCATGAACCGCATCGGCAAATGCTGAAAACCGTTCCTGTTCCCGGCGGTAAAAAGCGCCGATATCCTTCCCGTCGTGGATAACCGGCTTTCTAAGCTGTCCCCGAAGCAGATGGTGCAGCACCTTCCGGTGTTCCCCGGTGTTCATCTCTTCCCCTTCCAGGATTGCTTGATATTTGCCGATAAGCTCCTGCTCCTCAGCAAGGGTCTGGAGGGATTCAAGGACCGGCGTATCCACTCCTTTGGCTGCCCATGAATAGGTTAACCCCGCGGCCATAGGAACCCGGCACTGATTCACCTGTGCGGCGGTGAGCAGGGTTCCCGATGCTCCAAGACTTGCTAATTGGCGATACCCCGCAGTCTTATCAAAATCCACATAACCCATCTTCCATCTCCTTATGATGATCCTATCCCGGGAACTCCTTAGGGCATATATACAGCAGCAGGACCTGTTATTCTTGCGCGGGTCCTTAGGCTTCCAGTTCCGGAATACTTTCTTTCATACAGTTTATAAAATTTTCCCCGCTTATCCCTTCCCGAAGACATACAAAGACCGTATTATCTCTACCCGCGATAGTCCCCAACACATCGTCAAAGCCTAAGTTATCCACCGCCAAGGCTACGGAATCGGAATGACCAGAATAGGTCTTGATCACCACGATATTACCTGACCATTCAATTGAAACATACCCGCGCAGGAAGTCATGGATATAGGTCCGTTCAGTTTCCTGCTGTTCATCATCTCCCGGCAGGGAATACACATACCCATTATGTCCATCGGATATTTTACCGACTTTGAGGAGTTTTAAGTCCCGTGAAAGGGTAGCTTGGGTAACGATAAATCCTTCTTTCTGCAAGTATCCCAGCAGGATTTCCTGAGATTCAATCCGATAGGTTTTTATCAATTTTCGGACAGCTTTTAAGCGAGCCAGTCGTTCTTTCACCCATATCTCCTGTACGAGCCGATAGACTCATACATTAGCAGAAATAATATTATTAACTGTATAAATATACAATATTTTGGATTTTTTTGCAAGTGTTTTTCTCTGACTTGTCAAGGCGCAATGGGTACGGAACCTTTGAGCAACGCTACAAGCGTATACCCCTCCTGGGGGAAGCCTTCAATAAAAGGGTCAAAACTGAAAATTACCCCGAAAGGCCTCATTTTAAAAAGTAACTTTAGGTGGCAGGTTCCCTCCCTGAAGGAGTGGTCTGTGCGGCAAGGGCCTCCCGCAACGCGAGGAGGGCCTTCTTGACATTGTGCTGTAACTGAACTAGATTGTACAGCCCGTAGCTCCGGGAGAGTTCCGCCTTTACTTCCGGCGGCAGGGCATCTGATTCCAGGAGGCGCTGACAGGGACTGCGGGGTTCGTCGTATGTTTTGATCGCTTTCGAGCCGACCGTAACGTTGCTTTCAAGCTTCATCGTGGGCATGGAGAAGTTGAGGAGGGGGACCAGGGAGCGGTAGACGGTGGCAAGGCGGACTTTGAGCCCGGCCCCTTCAAGGCGGTCATAGCCGATATACTCACGGACGCAGGCGCCGTTTTTCTGTTCGACTCGGACCAGAGGTCCGCAAGCAATGGTCATTTTTCTGGTGGTCTGGTGAGCGGGTAAAGGGGATAGGGCAGGCGGGGTTGCGGTGCCCGTCTGTGATGACCTGGTTGATACATTCACTTCCATTATCGTCGGCAACCAGGTTGCCGCTGGAACGCTCTGACGGATAGTCTGCCTTGAATTGGGTTACATTTTCGATGAGGCAATGCGTGATCTTGACAAAGTCCTCAAGAAAATCCATGATCCCTCTGGTACACTTGCGGGTATGTACAAGGGAGACGGTAATGAGCAGGATCATTGCGTGTATAGGCAGCGGTACTATGGGCCTTGCGCTGATGAAAGGGGTGGCTCGTAGCAAGAATTTTGCCTATAGTATCGGCTTTACCGATAGGGACCAGGCAAAAGCAGCGGCTGCGGCTAAGGCTGTCAGCGCTTCGGTTTATGCCTCGAATATTGTGGCAGTGAGTCAGGGGGATTTTGTGTTCTTGGCAGTAAAGCCCCAAGTTCTTGCCGGAGTGCTTGCGGAGATTGCCCCAATGGTAAAGAGCCGGATCGACTCAGGGGGAAGTCCTCTTTTGATTTCTATGGCTGCAGGGTGGTCTATCAAAAGAATACAAGAAGCCCTCGGCGGTCCCGGCAGCCCGGTACCAGGGATCATCCGGATCATGCCGAACACCCCTGCCCTGATCGGTCAAGGGCTCATCGCGCTGGCAGCTTCACCGGACATACCAGAGGCCCGGATCTGTGAACTGAAACATATCCTCGCAGGTTCAGGTGTGGTGGATCCTATTGAAGAGTCCTATCTGGATGCAGTAACCGCTCTTTCAGGATCCGGTCCCGCCTTTGTGTACCTATTCATCGAAGCCTTAGTAGACGGCGGGGTCCGTACAGGACTTCCCCGGGATAAGGCCCTCCTTTATGCCATCCAAACCCTGCTTGGTTCAGTAGGGATGATCCAAGAGACCGGGAAGCATCTAGGGGAACTCAAGGACATGGTTACTTCCCCGGGAGGTACCACCATTGCAGGGCTTGCCGCGCTGGAAACCGGGGCCTTCCGAGGAATCGTGATGAACGCAATGGAGGCGGCATGGAAGCGGTCCAAAGAACTGTCCTCTGAGTAAGCGCTTCTATATCCCAGGGGTGTCAGCCATATGAGAAGGCCAGGGACCGGGCCCCTCGCCTTCTCAAAGGGTGCTATGGGTTTATCCTGCTCTATTTGAAAAAGCGCTGCTTGTATGGCGGTACGCCCTGGTATAGGATGATCCTACTATGAAAATTCTGATTACCGGCATCGCGGGATTTATCGGGTATCACCTGGCAAAACAGCTTGCCCTCAAGGGAAACGAGCTTATCGGGCTTGATAGCATCAACGATTACTATGACGTAAACCTCAAATACGGCCGCCTGGCAGATGTAGGCATAAGCAAACCCCCAAAAAAGCAGCGAACCCCTTCATCCCGCTATCCAAACCTCTGTTTTGTACAGATGGATTTGTGCGATGGGGAAGGCTTACAAAACCTTTTCCGCGAGGAACAGGCAGGCCATAGTCCGATTGAATATGTCATCCATCTTGCCGCGCAAGCAGGGGTCCGGTATTCAATTACCAATCCTCATGCCTATATATCCAGCAATATCCAAGGGTTCCTCCACATCCTGGAAGCGGTCCGGGCCTATCCGGTACAGCATCTGGTCTATGCCTCTTCCAGTTCGGTATATGGGATTAATCGGGTAACCCCTTTCTCGGAAGAAGGCAGAGCAGATCACCCGGCCAGTCTATACGCAGTGAGTAAGCGGACCAATGAGCTTATGGCTCATAGTTATTCCCATCTTTACGGTATTCCCACCACAGGCTTGCGTTTTTTTACCGTATACGGGCCCTGGGGACGTCCTGATATGGCTCCTTTCTTGTTCACTAAGGCCATCCTCCAAGGCCGTCCCATTGATGTATTCAATTATGGCAACATGAGCCGGGATTTCACCTATATTGATGACATCGTAGAAGGCATTATCCGGGTCATGGGCCATATTCCCCAGGGTAAGGCTGATTGGGATGGTATACAAGGAGGGGTGAGTCCTGCGCCAGCAGGACTTTATAACATCGGTCATGGTGCTCCGGTGCGACTCCTCGATTTTATTCAGGCCCTGGAAACTGAACTGGGCATCAAAGCACAAAAAAATATGCTCCCCATGCAACCTGGAGACGTGCCTATCACCTGGGCGGACTGCCGGGCCCTTGAGCGGGACACCGGTTACCACCCTCGTACCGATCTCGCTACTGGCGTTAAAGCTTTCATATCATGGTACACCCGCCCCCAAGGGCTTAATGCCCCTGTAAGGTCGTGGTAGTGAGGGAGCGGGGCGTCCCTTACTTCAAGTCTTTGCCGCTTTGCCCGCCAGCGGGCTTAACGCCCCTGTAGGGCCGTGGTAGTAAGGGAGCGGGGCGCCCCTTGCTTCAAGTCTTTACCGCTTTAGAGCAAAACCCACAATATGAGTTTCTATCTTTAATTTACGGTTTAATTAAAATAAAACAGCTTATCAATCCCCTATTACTCTATATGAGACAATTACGGATACTCAAACAGGGTGTTTGGTACGAAATCCGCACATGCATCAACAACCGGGAACCCTTGTTCCGCAGGTATAAGGCGCTGAGGATGTTTGCCCGGGTGTTCCATGAGACGACGATGAGGTTTGCCTTCAAGATCCGCAGGCTGCGTCTTGAGAATGCTATGCTTACGTTCTATATCAGGCCCCAGGATGGACAGGAGCTTCCTGCCATTATGAAGTGGCTGAAACAGACCTTTGCCCAGCGGTACAACCGACAGGAAAGGAGAAGTGGGCATATCTGGGGAGACCGATATTGGTCCAGGATAGTGGAGGGAGAACCGCCTGAAGATGAGGAGTGGGAGGGTTTGAATACTGAGGTCAGACCCTATGGCGAAAAAAACGAAGAGCATCCTTGGTTTCCCCTCAGGTTCCCCTTTCCTATGGCCCCTGTTCCGGGATAAGCGCGGCAATTCGCCTTGTATCTCCGTATCAACCTTCTTTACCCGTGCCCGGCCCAAGGTCCATAGGGAAAAATCCATCCTAAAACCAGATGATGAATTTGAATCGGGGGTTAGCCCTTTGGGAAGAGGTGAGGACGCTTTGCATAATGTAGATAAAAAAAGGACATACGCCGCACATCCAAACCTCCGCGCCTTCAGAGCCTGTTCCAAAACTTGAGGTTTTGGAACAGGCTCAATAAAGAAATGAATGCCGGTTTGGAGGATTGCAGGGTGTTGCGAGACTTGTTCGATAACCAACCGGGGTATCGAACAAGTCCAGTAAAGTCCACATCAGGAAGGTTCCTAGAAAATCGCAATCACACTGCCCTCCCAAGTCTTGTTGATATAATCCTTAACCTTCTGGGAGCGAAGGGCCTGGGATAGCGCTTCTATGCGAGGATCCTTTTCATTGCCCTTCTTTACGACTACGATATTAACGTAGGGAGAGTCCGCTCCTTCCAAAACAAGGGAATCCTGGACTGGGTTAAGTCCGGCTTCCAGGGCATAGTTTCCGTTAATAACCGCCGCGTCCACATCCCCGAGGGACCGGGGAAGCTGAGCCGCTTCTAGTTCCCGGAAACGGAAGTTCTTTGGATTGTTTGTAATGTCTTGCGGGCTTGCACTAAGACCGGCATCGGCCCTAAGGGTGATGATCCCCTTGGACTGGAGCAGCAACAAGGCCCGGCCTCCATTAGTGGGATCATTGGGAATGGCAATAAGCGCCCCTTCAGGCAAATCCGCTGCATCCTTAAAGGATGCAGCATATAAGCCCAAAGGCTCCACATGGACTCCAAAGGCGGAACCGAGCTTTTCAACCCATTCAGGGTTAGATCCCAAATAGGGGATATGCTGGAAGTAGTTGGCATCCAGATCCCCTGCGATAAGCGCGGAATTCGGGGTTACGTAATCGGTGAATTCCACTACCTTAAGCTCAATACCCTGAGCGGCAAGATCTGACTTGACCAGGTTGAGCAGTTCCCCATGAGGAACCGGGGTTGCCCCTACGGTCAAGACCGAGGTGGATTTGGCTTGAGGGGCTTCCTGTTTGGGGGACCCATAGACTCCCTGATTCAGGACCCCTACTAAGGCGCCAAGGCTGAACAAACTCACTAAGGCTTTCTTCATAAAAACTCCTTCTTTATTAGAGTTGCTAAAAAACGGGCAGATTTGGTGGATTTCTGCAAGAAATTCGCCAAATCTGCGAGACTTGTTCGATAACCAACCGGGGTATCGAACAAGTCCATTAAAGTACGTCCCCTGCTGTTTGAAGCGCATGAAGGACGTTTCTTTTACTTTTTCAGAACCGGTCACCCTACACGACCCCATTCCCCGTGGCCTATCCTCGAAATACCCTGGAGAGGTACATAGAAATCAGCGGCGGGAGAGGAGCGCGCGGCTTATGGCAGTACCTACCCATTGCACGGCTTCCACAAGCATAAGCATGACGATGACCGCGGCGATGGTTACATCCATACGGAAACGGTAATAGCCGTAGCGGATAGCCAAGTCTCCAAGGCCGCCGCCGCCGATGGCCCCGGCCATGGCAGAATAGCCTATCAGATTGATGATGGTCAAGGCCAAACCTGAAATTAAGGCAGGCAGCGCTTCGGGGATGAGGACCTTACGGATAATCTGCACATTGGTTGAACCCATGGCCCGGGCAGCCGTCAATACCCCGGGGTCAACCTCTGAAAGGGCAGACTCTACGATCCGGGCCACAAAGGGCGCCGCTCCTATGGATAAGGGGATGATCACCGCCGTAGGCCCGATGCTGGTTCTGATGATGAGCCGGGACAGGGGAATCAGCAGGATCATCAAAATGATGAAAGGCAATGACCGGAACAAGTTGACCATGCGGGAGAGTACATGGTAGAGGATCCGCCGGGGATACAGCCCTGCAGGGGAGGTACTGAAAAGGAAGGCCCCTAAGGGAAAGCCTAAAATACCGGCAAAGACCGCAGACATGCACGTCATGTAGAGGGTCTCTCCGGTTGCGCCGGGGAGCATACTGAGCAGGGCTTTAAACTGAGCGCTAAGCATAGACCAAACCTTTGGCAGCTTCGGTTTCAGGGGAATTCAATACCGACTGAACCGATCCCTGTTCTACCAGACAGCCCTCGTCCAGAACCGCCACTTCATCACAAACTGCCCGGATAACCTCCATTTGGTGGGTTATGAGCACCACCGTGATTCTGAGCCGATCATGGAGTTCCCGGATAAGGGAAAGCATAGACCGGGTAGTCTGGGGATCCAGGGCACTGGTAGCCTCGTCACAGAACAGCACCTCGGGGTTTACCGCTAAAGCCCGGGCAATGGCAACCCGTTGTTTTTGCCCTCCGGAAAGTTCCCCTAAACGGGCCTTTCGTTTATCCTGTATACCCAGGAGGTCCAAAAGTTCGTCCACTCGTTTTTCGATCTGTTTTTTCGGTAAACCCCCAATCTCCAGGGGATAACTGATATTACCCATAACATTCCGCGATCCCAGGAGATTGAAATTCTGAAATATCATACCCATCTTCCGCCTTCTGAGCAGCAAATCCATCCCCCGTAAGGTATCCACCCGTTCAGTACCGTAGTACACTTCTCCTTTATCCGGGGCTTCCAGGAGACTCATGATCCGGAGCAAGGTGGATTTCCCGGCGCCGCTTCTCCCAATAATCCCGTATATACTTCCCTCAGGAACCAGCAGGTCCGCGTGCCGTATAGCCGTAACCGCCCCATACTGTTTTGATATTCCTTTGAGAACAATCATGACCCCTCCTTATCCACGTTACGTCATCGAAAGTCCGGTATAATAGGGTACCGAAAATCATATAAACCCTATCGGTATACTTTATTATATAGTACTATATTACAACCTAAAGTCAAGCAGGAACCACCCAGCCTCTGGGTTTTTTATAAAAAAGGCTACAAGAGCAGTTCCCAATACCCCACATCAAGCCATTGGTTTAGCTTAAAACCGATTTCTTTGAACTGAGCAATCTTTGTAAAGCCCAATCTTTCATGTAAGGCAATACTCCGTTCATTGGGCAAGGTGATCCCCGCGATTACCGCGTGGACACCGGTCTTTTTCACTTCTTCTAATAATCTCGTCAGTAAACAGGTCCCCAGACCTTTCCCCTCATGCCCCTGTTTAAGATAGATACTATTCTCCAGGGAAAACCGGTAAGCCCTACGATCTTTCCATGTGTTTACATAGGCATAGCCCATAAGTTCCCCTGCTTCTTCCCAGACCAGCCAAGGGTATACAGCACTGATGTCCACAATCCGGTTCTCCATTTCTGTAATGGAAACGGGATTTTCCTCAAAGCTGATCACCGTATGCGTAACATAATGATTATATATACCGCAAATCGCCATGACATCGGTACTCTTCACGGTTCGTATCATCCCTGCTCCTCTCCTCGTACCTTTAGCAGATAGAGTAGCGAAAATAACGTAAAAAAACAAGGGAAATTCTGGATCAAGCAGCACCGGGCTTTAGGGGTGATGCCTATAGGTCAGGTACCGTGAAGGTATTTTCCTTGATAACCTTCGTATACCAGGTGCCCCGCTGTTTTACACTACATTCCTGGGTCTGAAAATCCACATACAGGTGGTGATCTACAAAGTATGTTGTGGATCACCCATACCCATAATTGCTATAAAAAAAAGCCATATTGCAGGCTTTCCAGGGATTACCTCGTTTCTTGGAGAAACAACCGGTTCTGCGGAATACTCGCCGGATACGGTGCCGAAGGGGGCAATTATTCCCTTTAATACCCACGGTGAACTCCTTGCCGACATCATGGGTATCTTCCAAAAATGCCCTTATAAAACGTTGCCAATCATTCGTCCCTATCCGGTCATAGCTTATTCCCATGCTCCTTATCCTCTTTCTCAGTTTTCCGCTGTCTTTATGTCCCCTCTCTCCCATACAGCGAACCGCAGGTTCGACGCCACTATTTCTCCCGTATCCCGATGATAGGCATAGATAAGCCATAGTTTATTCGCTTTCTTCCCGACATACGTCCAAAACTCATCTATCTCCAGCCGGGTCATAGTGGTTCTGCTTCGCGGTGATCCGGTATTTTGAAGATGTAAGAATAGTTAAGACCTTGTAACTATTCAGTCGTAGCACGATTCCAAAACTTTTCTTGTTCTCTAGTGCTTTAACAAAGGGGGCCGCCCCCTTCAGCCCCCAATCGGTTCATTGGGGGCTGAAGCCCATATGCGTTTACTTAACAAAGCACTGAAACTTTGATAAGCTCAAGGAATGAGAGGGAAGAAAACAGGTTTTGAGCGATTACTGTCGGTCGTGCCTCAAGGGTGGGAAGACAAGGCGAAAGAGCTTGGGGCATTAGTACGGGGACGGGAGAACAAGAACACGCTTGATGTATTACGGCCTCTTACACCTGACCTAAGGGCAATCCTTTAGCGGAACTGCGGCATTGTTACAGCGAGCCGCCTCCGCGATATGGGCATTTACAAGGAGAATCACTATAACGCGACGTTCTCAATATCCTCGATCATACTCCCCTGATCCTCAATAATGGACTTTACCAGGGCAAGCAGACGGTCGGAGAATCCCGCGATGTAAACAACCGAAGGGTCTTTGGACAGCTTAATATGGTAAGCCTGAAGCTGCCAGACGATGAGCCGCGCGCCCTTTTTTCTGGCGGTTTTCTTCCAGACAGCCTCGAAATCATCGGCGGTCTCGGAGTCGGTAAGGATAATAACGAACTTCTGTCCGCGATATGCTTTCATCAGAAAACCAAGACGGGTCCCGCCGTGAGTGCCGGAATCGCCGATCTCACGGGCCATGCCGAAAAGATCGGCCGTTTTGAAGTCAAGCGGATAGCAGTCGTCAGAAAGACCGCATACGCGGGTATTCTCATGGCTCATCTTGAGGAGCGCACCGAACAAGGTTGAAACATCCCTTGCGGAAAGGCTGTCGTTTACCATAACATCCATAGAACCGGAAATGTCTACCCCCACCAGAATCTCCGTATCGGCGGGGATTGTAAAGGTATCTCCGGCGCAAGCCGTGAGAACTTCGGCGAGAGCCTCCTTGAACCACGTGTTGGTAACCATACGCTGGGCGCTTATAAGCGCGAAGGGCAGCATATTCGAGGCCCGGTAATCGCTGACGTTTCGTATTTTATCGCAAACCAGAGCTTCAAGCGCGGCGGGGATTTCAGACTTTATCATTTCCTGCTGGGTAAACCGTCCTTTGTTACTGTGTTTTTGAACCGTGCGCGTCTGGGCGGCAAACACACGCTCAAGCGCAACCAGGTTGAGTATCAACGCCGCGTAACGGAGTCCCTTGTAAAGGGCGGCGTAGAGGGTGCGCTTGGCATCCCCGCTCAAAGCATTGGCGCGTTTTTCAAGGAGTTTGTCTATCTCCGTTTTAAGCGCCGCGCGTTTTTCGGCGTCTTTCTCCCCGGCTTCTTTCTTGATGAGGGCGGCAAGTTTTTCCCCATGAGCCTGAGTAAAACTGTTCACGGCGTGTTTCAGTTCCTCAAGCTGAAAACGGTACTTTTCGATTGACGCAAGAACGTCATCGTCCACTTCGTTTCCGGCTATCTTTTCGAGAACCCGCTTTAATGCAACGGCGCGTTCAAAGGAAAGTTCATCCTTGGCGGTGTAACGCATATAGTTCTGGAACCGTTCATCGTTAAAGGCCGGGCGGGTTACTTTGGCAATCTCGGCAACGGCGTTTTTGTTTCGGGATACGGAATAGTCGCTAGCCAATTCAAAAAGCCGCTTGTTCACGGCCCGTTTCACCGAACGGCCCAAACCTTTACGGATGGGCGTTTTGCGGCATATCTCCATAAAGTCGCGGAGGAGATTTACGTTATTTGTAAGATGGGGAAACGCCCGATTAAACAGCGTTTTATCCTCAAGGGTCGAGAGGTAGGCGCCCCAGATAAGCGGCGCCAGTTTGAGCGCATTCTTCGTGCGGCCGTAGACGGCGGCCTTTGTCGCAAACTCAGGACATTCCGCCAAAGCCTTGGTGAAAATCTCCGCCGCATCGCGCAGTACCTCTTCCTGACTCTGGTAGAACATACCGTTGAGCAAGCCGAGGCTGAAGAATTCCGCCACGGTTTCTTTGAAATCCATTTTCCACGCGACCCCGCCTTCGAAAGTGGCGGTCTTACCGTTAAGAAAATCCGCATAGTTCTGTATCTGCGTCATAGCGCCTCCTCTGACCGCCAGCCGCACGGGGTCCGTCCGGCGGTCATTGCTTGCACCCCGGTATAAAAAAGCCTCTTGAGGAAAAGGTTTGAAAGACGGCATACAGGGAATTACACCCTGCAAAATCTAATCGCTTAGATGGTTTTCAAGACCTAATGTAGTCTTTCAGGCACCTCAGAGGCATATAAACTTAAAAAAATGAGGAAAAGTTTCAGAAGATACCGGCCTTTCGGCCCCAAATGCTCTGCCGGTTGAGCTATTTATCCCCCTACGGGAACAAATCGGGATTCGAACCCGAGACCCTTTGGTTATGCAATGTAATCTTCCGGGCACCTCATATTCCAAGAATACTATCAGAAAGAACCTATTTTTGTCAAGCCGTGTCATAATCGGCCGGCAATTTTACTTTTAATCCGGCGCATCCTCGCGCTTCGCACGGGGTCGGGCATCCGCTATAAGAACTCCGCACAGCACGACGCGCCGAGGGGCGTTATTCCGCTTCTAGCCCTTGCGCTTGTACCCATGCGCGGTTTGCCTTGCGGAACGATGAAGCGGCGTGAGACTTGTTACATTCACAATCTTATGCTATACTACAGCTTGAAACCAGCTTGAATGCGGGTTTGCCGCCAATCTGAGGGAGTAAACGTGGCCAGATTCATCACCAACCAGAAGCAGTTACTCAAAGACCTGCTGGAAACCTATATTCCCGGCTCCAAACAGCTTGATTTTCTGGTGGGCTACTTCTATTTCTCCGGTTTTTATAGTATCTACAAGGAAATCGCCGGGCGAAACTTGCGAATTCTTGTAGGCATGGAGGCCGATGTTACCGTTTCACATATCATTCGGGAATATGCTGATATGATTCAAGGCGGTAATCCCCCCTCAAACCTTAAAATCCGGCAGACGTTTTATGAGACGGTAAAAAAAATCATCAATCAGGCCGACATAACTGACACCAAAGAAGGCGAAGACGCTTTAAGATTCTTTGTTGAAAAACTTATGAACGGAACCCTTGAAGTCCGCAAAACAAAAGAACCGGCTCATGCCAAAATGTATATCTTTACAAACAATGATGAACACAACGAAGGCGGTCATTATCCCGGAAAGGTAATCATCGGCTCAAGCAACCTGTCTTTTCAGGGCTTGCAGGGCAGAACCGAAGTAAACGCAACTCTCCGGGACAGTTCCGATTATACCGAAGCTGCGGAGATTTTTAACACGCTCTGGGACGAGTCCGTTCCTCTGGCTGATGCTTCCACAAAAGAAGAATTTCTGGAAACCGTCATCAAGCGCACATGGCTAGAACGCCTTCCCGCCCCATACCACATGTATATTCGGGTTCTGCATGAATATTTCAAAAGCAGCGCCGAAACCATAAGAACCCCGGCGGCCCTTACCCGCAACAAAGACACACAGTACCTAGACCTTGCCTACCAGACGGACGCGATAAACGACGGCCTTGCCATGCTCAAGCGGCATTCCGGCTGCATTGTCGCCGATGTGGTCGGCTTAGGCAAAAGCATTATCGGCGTTACCATCGCGGCCAATTTGGGCCTAGAGACTATCGTTATCTGCCCGCCTCACCTTAAAGCCCAATGGGAAGATTTTGCCTTTGATTTCGGCCTCGCATCGCCCAAAATCATTTCTTCCGGCAAACTGGAAGACGCTCTCGCCGCTGCGGAGGGAGGCGCGGAAAAACTTATCATTGTTGACGAGGCGCACTGCTACCGCAGCGAAAAAACCCGTGATTACGGCCTTTTGCACCGCGTATGTATCGGCAACAAAGTTTTGCTGCTTTCCGCCACGCCTTTTAACAACCGCCCCGAAGATATTTTTTCGCTCTTAAAACTGTTTCAGATACCGTTACATTCGACCATACAAACCGTAAACAACCTAGGTCTTAAAATAGAACGCCTCATCATCGATTACAAGAAATTAAAAAAAGAATACCAGCAGGACAAGGCGGAAGCGGAATTCAAGAAAAAGGCCGGAGAAATATCGTCAAAAATCCGAAACATCCTGCAGCCTGTTCTGATACGCCGGACAAGGGTAGACCTGCTGGGCGATGATATATATAACGAAGACCTTAAAAAACAAAATATCGTCGTTTCCGATGTTGACCCGCCGGAAGAACTGGTGTATGACCTCGGTTCCATGGCTGATTTATACCTCGACACGCTCAATCAATTAACTGGAGCAATCGACAGCGCTGGTAATGTTTTTATTGGCGCACGGTATCAGCCATTAACGTATCTCAAAGACGATGAAAAGATTATCGA
>JAIRNP010000006.1 GCA_031258005.1 Treponema sp. | reverse complement strand
AAGAAGCCGTACACGATGAAAGAGGCGGCGGAAACAATGATTCCGAAGATTATCTGGGGTGGCTGGGAGGTCCGAAACGTGCTCCCAGTGATGGGCCTCCTGGGGTGAAGACGCTATGGATAGGGCTCATAAAACTCTCTATCCTGCCGGCATACCGAGAGTACCTCGCGTGAATCCGTGGGTCAAGTTTAGGGCTCTGCCGCGGGGATTTTTTATTTCTTCAATTCCCTTTGTGATCGTCGTGCGCGATACCCCAGTAATTCGACTGACTTTACTCACGCCGCCATTGCCTCATTTGCCAAATACAGTCTCCACTGCCTTTCGTCGAGCAACGGCTTCATCCGCAAAATCCGTTCTTCCATACTGTTTCCACCCCCCCGCATTCTTGTCTTGAAAACAGTATAGCACATCATCACAATTTGTTCACGTTATTATCTCATGTTACGCAAGAACGCCATTATCCCCCATGTTAAAAGCGGACAGCAATTCCATCGCCCTCCTCAATGATGCCAGGTAAATCTGTGATTTTATCGCGAAGTGATTGTAATGGTGATTGAGTTTCGCTACCTATAATTTTGCATACGCGTATATTGACGCAAATACATGATTGCTTTGCGTCCTCTCCGTATGCGCGGGCGAATTCCCTATGCTCGTATTTTGTTTTAACTTTCATGCTATACCTCAACACTCAACCGTTTCTTATAGAGCGTCTTGAGCCGGTCACCTCTCATCGTCTTATCATGGGTTACCAAATACCGAACCCCCGCCGACCCGTCTTTGTTCTTACAGACTTGTTTATAAAAAGCATTACCGGAAATCTCAAATCCTTTACATATATTCCTCATCGGGTATTCCCATCCGATCTATCCTGATACAATGACCTTTTTCCCGCTCCTGTTCGTTTGCCGCCGCCAGCCGGTTGTCATTGATTTCAAAAATAAATGTCTTCCCCTGCTTTTCGATAAACCTCATGTTTTCCACCGACGCAAACCACGAATCGGCCACTATATACCCAAATTTCATGTGTTTCCGTATCGTTCGGTTTATCATTTCCCTCATCATCTCATTCTTGCTTTGCTCGCTTACCCGCCGCTCTTTCCCCGTCTTGCTGTCCGTTTCTATTTTCGTTTTTGATACTATTTGATAATCTATCGGGGTTTGTAGTTTCCCGTATTCATTTTCCGCCGTGTAAAACGCCGTAAGAATATTTATCCCCTTTACATTCCTTCCTTTGCTGTGGTTATAATACCGGCAGATTATTTCATTCTCGTCCATGTATGCCTTTTCTACTATCGTATCGTCAAATATAAGACACCCTTCCCCGTTCTCATAGTGCCGTATCAGCTTTTTTGTCTTTAGCCACAGAAGCTTCCCGTTCAGTTCTTCCCCGGCAAGAAACCGGCTGATTTGATCATGGCTCACTGCCCCATCCACCGGTTCCGACAATCCGGTCGCCGTTGTCTTTCCGGTGCTTATCAACAGATAATCACTGTATAAATCAAGTATATCCCCACCCATGCCTCTATAGTATCTTTTCAGGAATTTATGTCAAGCCTGCGTAATATGAGTTAGTAACATGAGTTAGTAACATGACCGCGTCCGCCGAAGATTTCGCCGCTCTGATTCGTGGTCATTGGTCTATTGAGAATCAGTTGCACTGGTCGCTGGATGTGTTGTTCCGGGAGGATGCTTTTCAGGCGAGGAAGGAGCATGCTCCTGAAAATCTGAACATCCTGCGGAAGAGAGCTCTGGGCAGATTACGGGCAACCGCTGTTCCTGACAGACGGTTAAGTACCAAACGGAAGATATTCAAGGCTTCAGTTAATCCGGATTTCCTGTATTCTGTCTTGTTTGGAAAGTAAATGCTGTTGCCCTGGTCTCTAGCGGAACCAGCTTGTTTTTATGCCACTAGTACGGATATATTGAGAAGAGGGGGCTAGGTATGAAAAAAAAATACCGGTTTATACTTGTGATAAGCCTCTTGTTTCCCGCTGTTTTAGGGGCCGGGGATAAACGGACTATCCCGCTTGAGCTGTTTTTGATTATTGACGGATCTTCCGCCCTTAAAAAGGTACAAGCTCCAGTAGTCCGGTGGTTACATGAGCAAGTGGTGGATAGCATACTGCAGGAAGGGGATCGGCTCACCATTTGGCTTGCGGCGGAAAAGGGGGAGGTGATCTTTTCCGATGTCCTCAAGGGAGCGGGGGATAAGGCGCGGATTAAACGGGTCTTCCAATCGCTGCCATTGGAGGGGGGAACCGCGAATTTTACAGGAGCCCTCCGGGATGCTACTGCCCGGGTCCAACAATCCCGCTCTATGGTCTATACCCTCTTGATAAGCGGTTCCACCGCCGGAGGTTCCCCTTCCCTGGGAGGGGATGCGGTGGGGCTTCTGCGTTTCACCCGAGTGGAAGAATTTTCCGGGTGGCGGGCCGCGGTTATAGGCTTGGGGCTGACTGCCCGGGTCCAGCAGGCTGCAGCCGCCTATATGCAGGGAAATCGCTGAACAAGACCCCTGGTTGGAGGGTTAACGGCAATGAAGGTACAGCATGAACAGACAATTTTTTAGCATAGTGACGAGTATCATTTTCATTACCCTGAGCCTTAGTATAGGCGCCCTGATTATGTTTCCCCGCCATTTTTCACGTCCTTATAAGGGCAAAGAGCAGCGGCAAACCCAGGTCGTCATCCCCCAAGAAGTAAGCCTCCGCTCCTCTGGTTCAGGTATGGTAGAGGAACGCCTCCCCTATGAAGCCTATATCCAGACCAAGGTGGCCTTGGATGAAGGAGAAATACTGGTAAGCCTCCTCACCGATGATTTTGACGGCGATCCCGGAGAAGAACAAATCATCGCCTACCGGAATTTTAGCAAAAAAACCGAAGCGGAAGGTTCTATATATATCACCTATGTGGATTTTGATGAGCATACCCAGGAGTATAAACGGGTCTGGAGCGCCCCAACGGGTATAAGCCAACCGGGGACCCTCTCCCTGTATACCACGGATTTAATCGGAGACCGGAGTGTCTGTGTGATCCTTTCGGGTATGAACGGCTTGGGAGAACAAACCCTCAGGGCCTTTAGAAAGAACCCCCAAGGAGCAGGGCCTTTTGATACGATAGCGGAACTGCGGATAAGCGGAACCATATCCATCCGGGAAGTTACCCGCAGCCAAGCATACCAGAACGGTATTGCCCGAGGGCAGAGTTTTTCCCTTGTGGCCTACAGCCATGACAGGGCATCCTCCACTATGGTGGATCAGACGGAAATTACCTATACCTATAATCCGGGGACCGGGCGGTATGAACAAAGCGGCGAGGCCATCATCCCCGGAAGCCAGATAGAACAACGCCGCCTCCGGGAAGTGGTAAGCGGCGGCTCCAAGTCCTTTGAAGCCTTTATCGAAGGCCTGTGGTACTATGTGAGTCCCCAGGGAACCCTGGATAGCCGGCAGTATATTTATTTTAATCCTCAGAACCGGGAACTTATTTTCTTTGGCGAAGAAGCCCAGCAAGTGTTTACCTGGCAAAATTCCAGCGCTACCCGGTACGGGCTGTATATCGCAAGCCAGAATATATCGGTTACTACCCTCCGGCGTTTCCTGGATATAGAACTGGAATCCCTGGACCGCATACGGGTTAGGGTTTCGGAAGATGTCCGTCTCAAGATTGGGGTTAATACTTCCTGGGATGGTTCTTACCGGAAAGCCGGTATGGTAGAAAAGCCCGATCCAGAAGCCCTCCTCTCCATACCATCCACCATTGATGCGGTGTATACCGGTTCCCTGGGGAAGCTCCAATTTTTCCCCAATGGGGTCTATGAACTCAGTTCCCGGGGAAGCAGCCGCAAGGGTCTCTATGCATTTTTTCTCATAGGGGATCAGCCATTGCTGGAACTGCGCCCGGAATATACCCTCAAAGGCGCCCATACTACGGTGTCGGGACAGCCTTCCCGAGAGACCTACCTGGTAGAATATGCCCCAAACCCGGAAACCGGAAACAGCCGGGGAAACCTGACCCTTTTTCCGGTCCGGTTAGGCACTAAGGGTATACAGAAACTCCATGAGACCGCGCTTTTTCTCGTAGCCTACGAACCCCTTGAGGAAAAGCCTCCCGTACTGGCGCAAGAAGCGCCCCGTACCGAAGATGAACCGGTGCCGGTACTGGGCTTCAGTTCCACGCCCCCGTATTTCAGCCCAGACAACGACGGGGTTGATGATGAGCTTTTTATCTCCCTTACCGCCACCGCAGACGTACCTATCGTATCCTGGAGTTTTCAAATCCGGGAACCCCAACCTCCCTATCAGGTATTCTACGAGATCCAAGGGAAAGGCAGCCCTCCTGAGCGTATTACCTGGAATGGTAAAAGCAACAAAGGTGAATTGGTCCAGGCAGCTACGGATTATCCTTTTACTTTTAAAGCGGAAGATAGCCAAGGTAAAGAGGGTTCCCTGAACGGTACCATCGGGGTTGATGTGCTTATCATTCGAGAGGATGATGGGCTGCGCATACAGGTACCCTCGATTATATTCCGGGCAGGGTATGCGGACTTTCTGGAACTCTCCCCGGACATTATGGCCAATAACGTCCGGGTCTTACGGCGTATCGCGGAGATTCTCAATAAATTCCGGGATTACACGGTCCGGGTAGAAGGCCATGCGAATCGTACCCAGGTGGATGCCGCCGAGGAAGAACGGCAAGAACTCCAGCCCTTGAGCGAATCCCGGGCACGGGCAGTGGTGAACCAGTTGGTTGAATTCGGGGTGAGCCGCAACCGTTTGACTGCCGTCGGTATGGGCAGTACCAAGCCGGTCGTGCCCTTTGAAGACCGGGATAATTGGTGGAAAAACCGGCGGGTGGAGTTTATCTTGATTAAGTAACGTGAGGTGCAACAAAAAGAAAAAGATCCGCCGGACTTTTTTCTTTAGCCCGCAATTTCACGAATTAATAGGGTTGTTCAACAACCAACCGGGTTGTTGAACAAGTCCAATGTTCAGGTATCGTTCCGGCTGTTGGGAATCTATGGTTCCATCGGACCTGCGATTCGACGGCATTTTTTCCGTCCGAATAAGGAAAGGCGCAGCATTTCCAGGGCGGACAAAAGAAGTGCCTGCATATTACAACTGGCCAAATCAAAGCTGAAGTGCGAACGTGGTAAGGCATAGAAAAGGTATCGTCAAATCCACGAGACTTGTGAAACAACCAAGCGGGTTGTTTCACAAGTCCAATGAAGTTGCAAAACCAATTCAATGGAGGAATCGGCGTTTCGGCGGGTGCGGTAATGCTTAAACCCGCGGGAATTGCAGAAAGGACTGGAACAGCGGCTTACGGACATAAAGATACGGAAGAAAAGGGGTCGGCGCCAAACACCGCATGATGCACGCCGCCCTGGATTCGGATTTCCTGTATGAGCCTTTGTACTCAGGTAAACGCCGATCCCTGTCCTATAAAGATTTGATAGACAGACAGGTTATCTTGATGATAGAATAAGTCCTGAGAAAATATATTGAGGAGGATTTTAGCATTATGAAAAAATGGATAGGCCTAGGGTGTGTGTTTTTTTTGGGAGCTGTGGTCCTGAAACCAGCCACAGCCCAAGACAAGCCCATTACCCTGGATAACGCGATTCAAGGCGCTCATGCCAAGATTGAAAGTGAATTAGCCCAAGGTACTACAATTATGGTTCTGCACTTCGCTGCTCCGGATCAACGATTGGCGGATTACGTGATTGACCAGTTGAGCGCCAAACTGGTGAATAATAAAAAACTGACCGTAGTTGAACGGAAAGATTTGGAACTCATCAATACCGAAATGGCCTTTCAACTCTCCGGTGAAGTCAGTGATGAATCTGCCCAGGCTATTGGAAAGAAATACGGGGCCCAGTCGATTACCTCAGGCAAGTTTACGGTCCTGGGAAATCAGTACCAGTTCAGCATTAAAACCATCCGCGTGCAAACCGCTACGATTGAACTGATCTATCAGACCCCTGTAAGGCAGGACAAAAAACTCGATACCTTGCTGGGTATAACCGAACGGCAGCAAGCCGCGAAAAAGGCGGAAGCGGAGCAGAAAAAAGCGGAGCGACAAACTGCCCAAGCCGCGAAGAACCATCAGGCGGCTGCACGGAACACCCGGTTGATCCTGGGGGTCCGAGGCGGTATCGGAGGTCTACCCATCCTGGGTAATCAGGAGGGAAAAGACCTACCCTCAGGAGCGGAAGTAACATCCCTGTTTCCCGAACAGGTGTATTCCGTGTATTTTGGGACTAATAATCAGAATTCCCTGTTGGGTTTCCAGGTGGAGGGCAATTTCCATGTGAACACCGGGATAGAGGTAAAGCATAGCGGAACCTCGACTAAGTATTCCTATAACGCGGTGGATATACCGCTTCTGTTCCGGCTGGGAGTAGCCGGCGGGGGGATGTTCAGCCTTTTCGGCGGCCCCTATATGTCGATCCCCTTAGGTAAGCTCACCTATAAGCCTGGAAACCAGGAACAGGAGATAGCATCGGTGCTGAATTTTATGGCGAGCTATGGAATCCTGGGGGGCATATCCATGGGATTCAAGCTGGGACCCGGTTATATCGCCCTGGATGGCCGGTATGCCTATGATTTCAATGAAATTACCATTACCAACGAAACAAACAACAATAAATACCAGCTCTTCCGACGCCGGGGTTTTAATGTAAGCCTTGGCTATGAACTGTGGTTGTAATTCCTCCTTAAGGTCTATGCCTACCGGATCTTTTTAGGAGGAGGCAGGCATAGATTCCATGTCCCTTGGGTTCTTGACTATATGGCTCCAGTGCCTTACTATGCTCCTATGAACTTTGCAACCAGTGCCCATGAGCTTCGTTCCAAATACATTGCCTTTTTTAAATCCAAGGATCATGCTCAGATTCAAGGTAAGTCCCTGTTACCGGATAATGATCCCACCGTACTCTTTACCACCGCAGGCATGCACCCCCTGGTACCCTACCTCTTGGGGGAGGATCATCCTGCGGGGAAGCGTCTGGTAGATTATCAGAAATGTATCCGGACCGGTGACATTGATGCGGTAGGAGATACGAGCCACCTGACCTTCTTTGAGATGCTGGGCAATTGGTCCCTGGGGGATTATTTTAAGGAAGGGGCCATACGGATGAGTTTCGAATTCCTCACTTCTCCGGAATGGCTTGGGATACCTGTGGAGAAGATCGGGGTTACCGTGTTCGAGGGAGATGCTGCGGTGCCCCGGGATGAAGAATCCGTTGCGGTCTGGAAGGCTCTAGGTATATCAGAGGGGAGGATAAGTTACCGTCCCAGGGCGGATAACTGGTGGGGACCCGCAGGGACTACTGGTCCCTGCGGTCCGGACTCAGAGATGTTCATTGATATGGGAAAGGATCCCTGCGGTCCTGTATGCGCCCCGGGTTGTTCCTGCGGGAAATGGCTGGAGATCTGGAATGATGTGTTCATGCAGTACAACAAGGATGCTCAAGGGGCGTATACGCCCTTGGCCCGTCAATGTGTGGACACCGGCATGGGCATTGAACGGACCGTTACCATTCTCAATGGCAAACAGTCCGTGTATGATACGGAGATTTTCACCCCTATCATTACCGCGGTAGAGCAGGCCGCGGGTTATCGTTACGGTTCGGATGGGGAAAAGGATAAATCGGTGCGGATTATCTGCGACCATGTCCGGGCATCCACCGTTATTCTGGGAGATCCCAAGGGGGTAAGTCCGAGTAATATAGGCGCCGGGTATGTGTTACGCCGGCTCATACGCCGTTCCGTGCGGCACGGTCGTAAGCTTGGCATCACCGGTCGGATCCTTCCGCCCATTGCCCAAGTTGTCATTGCCCAAATGAGCGGTCCCTACCCGGAGATCGAGGAAAATCGTTCATGGATACTGTCGGAACTGGATAAGGAGGAAGGGAAATTCCTGGAAACCCTGCAGAAAGGGGAACATGAATTCGAGAAACTCCTCCCCAAACTCCGGCAGGATCCTCGGAAGATCCTGTCCGGCCGTCTGGCCTTCAAGCTTTACGATACCTATGGTTTCCCCATAGAATTGACGGAAGAACTGGCTGCTGAACAGGGTATGACCGTGAATCGCGGTGAATTCGAGGAAGCCTTCAAGAAACACCAGGAGCTTTCCCGGGCAGGAAGCGAACAGCTCTTTAAAGGGGGCTTAGTGGATCAAGGGGTCATGGCCGTTAAATACCATACGGCCACCCACCTGTTACATCAAGCCCTCCGCATGGTGTTGGGAGATCACGTGGCTCAAAAAGGATCCAACATCACCGCGGAACGGATGCGCTTCGATTTCTCCCACGGGGTTCCGCTGAGTACCGAGGAACTAGCCCGGGTTCAGGCTATCGTGAACGAACAGATTCAGCGGGATCTGCCGGTTACCATGACCGTGATGAGCCTGGAAGAAGCCAAGGCTTCCGGTGCGGTTGCCTTGTTCGGGGAGAAGTATGAATCCCAGGTACGGGTGTACACCATTGGGGATGATGCCCGGGGGATATTTTCAAAAGAAGTCTGCGGCGGTCCCCATGTGGAACACACGGGAGCCTTGGGAGCCTTCAGGATTCAAAAGGAACAGTCCTCTTCCGCGGGGGTCCGCCGGATTAGGGCTGTATTGGAATGAAACAGGGAGAGAGGGATGGGTCTCTTTCTCAAAGGACCGCTATGAAACGAGTTATAAGTGTCATGTTGCTGGGTATGCTCCTTGCAACTATGGGCTTTGCACAATCCGATTTGCAGCCGGTGGCTATTGTACGGTTAACCAAAAGCGAACCGATTACCGTTAAGCAATACCGGACGGAAGTAGAGCGGATGGAAAAACAGGCCGGTCGGTCTTTGGATACCGTGGAACGGCGGCAGGTCTTGGATGTGATGATCAATGAGAAACTTGCCATTCAGGCAGCAGAACGGGACAAGATAATCGTATCGGATAACGAGATTAACCAGCAGATTCAAAATCTCCGAACCGGCCTGACCCAGCGGGCAGGTCGGCAGCCTACAGATGCTGAATTTGCCATTGCCGTCAGAAATGAGACGGGTCTTGAAATTCCCGCATTCCGGGAACAGCTTCGCAGGCAGCTTATTACCCAGAAATACCTGCTATCCAAGAAGCAGAACCTCTTTAATTCCATCACCCCCCCCACAGAGACCGAAATCGTGAATACCTACACCCTGGCTAAAACCCAGTTTATTCGGCCTGATACGGTACGGTTCTCCATGATCCAGGTTCCTTTTGGAACGGACACCGCGGCTAGGGCCAAAGCTAAGGAATTGGCAGATCGGCTGATTCTGGAGATAGGTTCCAATCCTGCAAAATTTGATGAAGCCATGATCCGGGGGCAGACTCCCAATGCAGGGTATCAGGCGGGAGATGGGGGCTATCTGCCGCGGAACTTGGAAGCCCAGCAAGTGGTAGGGCAGGATTTTATCAATACCGCTTTCAGTCTGAAACAGGGGGAAGTGTCGAAACTCATCGAAGGAGCGCGGGGTTACCAGATCATCAAAGTTACTGAAACCTATGCACAAAAAAGCCTTGAGTTGGATGATGTGTTTCAGTTGGGAACCCGTATGACCGTGCGGGAGTACATCGGTAATGCGCTGCTCCAGGAGCGACAGCAGGCCATTATTGAACGGGCTACCCAGGAACTGGTTACGGAACTGCGGACCGGAAATCCCTTTCAGATTTTTGAAAATAATATGAAGTGGTGAAACGGTACGCAGATGGCATCCCGTAGAAAAGGCCGGATCCTGGCATTTCAGGCCCTCTATTCCTGGGAGGTTTTACGGGTTCCTCCAGAAAGAGTACTGGATTTCTCTTGGGTGGGAGCGGAAAAGCAGGCTGCCCTGGGAGAGGAGATGACCGCTTTTTCCCGGCTCCTGGTTACAGGAACCATTGAACATATTCGTGCGATAGATAAGATGATCCGTTCCCATTTAGAGCATTGGGACTTTTCCCGGGTCAACCGGGTGGATCTGGCGGTGCTGCGGATGAGTACCTATACGCTCATGTACCAGCAGGAGGTTCCTGCTTCGATTGTCATTAACGAGGCTATCGGTATATCCAAAGAATTCGGTACCGATGATTCTTACCGCTTTGTCAATGGTGTGCTGGATAGTATCCGAAAAACCCTCCACAATTCCCATCCTGTATAAGGAGTGTACCCATGGACTTTCAATCAAAGCGGAAACCCCTTAAAGACCAATCCCCATCGGATCCGGGTCCACGGGATCCGCGGGGAAAGTCTTTCCGCTTATCTTGGTTCCACATAGGGGGCATCCTGGGTTTGCTGGTTTTGCTCACCGCAGGGGGAATCTGCGTGGTGTTTATCTTCCCCCAGGGGATGCGTTTTTTCTCTCCCTCAGGCGTCCAGAGAGGAGCGGGGTTTTATCAGGGATTAGCGGAATTTGATGCCTTACTTACGCAGAACCCTGATCTTGATAAGCCTGGTGTTCCCCTGCGCCTGAACCGGGCCCTGGATGCCTTGGGGAAAAAATCCTTTGGGCTTGAGTCTTCCCTTTCGTTACTCAAACGCCGCAGGTTCTTGGCCTATAAAGACCCCCGGTTTTTGGAACCCTACCGAAAGGCAGTGCACCAGGTCCTTAAAGCATTTCCCTTTTCCGAACCTATTGCCGCCCTTGCCGCAGAGGAATTGCTTTTTCAGGATGCCCCTATCACCGAAGCGATTGCGACGCGGCTCACCGACTATGCTTCCCGGATCGCGGAAACTGAGCTCAAACCGGTGGCGTTATCTCTCTACATCTTGGCAGGAACTTTTCAGGATCCCTTCAAGGTTGCCGCAATTCCCCAGATAGTATCCCTTTTTTCCGTTCCCTTACCGGTCCTGCCCGGAGAAAGGACCCGTGCCTATGAGGAACTCCAGGTTGCTTTGGCAAAAGATGAGTCCTTGATCCGGATCCTCCAGGGAGATATCCCCGGAGCGACGGTCCAGATACAGGAACTGCTCCAAGGGGCCAACCCCCCGGACCTTACGGTGGAACTGGTTCGGTATGCGGGGGAGTTTTTCTATGATTATGGTAATCCCCTTCGGGCTGCGGAACTGTTTTCCCTGTTCTCTGATGAAACATCCTTATCCCGTCAGGCCGATGCCCTCTGGCTTGCTGGTCATCGTTCTGGAGCTCAAAACCTCTGGACCGTGCTGATTTCCCCCAATCACCCGGGGAAAGAAATTCCCGATGTTTCACCGGATATTAAAATAGCCAGTCTCTATAACCTTGCTGCTACGGCTCAAACCTCTGAGGAAGAAAGGGGCTATGTAGAGCGTCTCTTGGCAGAATCACCGGATTCCCATGCCTTCAGGGTGTATGGCGTACTCCGGTATACGCGGCTTTTGGATACTTCCCAGAGTATCAGGATCCTTGAAGGAGAGCAGGGGCAAAATCAGCCCCTCATAGAGCTGGAATTACTCCGCCGCCGTCGGCCCGGATTATCCCTTGACCAGGCCGTCGCGGAAACTTGGCTGCTCCTGAACCGGTACCCCACCGATGAGCGGCTCTATCGCTGGGGAGCCTATTTTTTTGATTACCAGCGACGGTATACCGAAACCGCCCTGCTTATCAAGAACGCCAGGTCCTATCAGGTAGAGGGTTCCTGGATTCCAATCCACGACAGCCTTCATCTTCTGATGGAAGGCCGTCTCGAGGAAGCGGAGGAGCGGCTTACCGCGATTCTTTCCGAGGATCCTATCTGGCAAGTTCCTGCTAATAAGGGCCTGATTTTGGAAGCCCGCCGTGCTCCTGCTGCTGCCCTGGAATACTACCAAAGGGCCGCGTCATTGATTACGGAAACAGAAGCTGCTGCGAGGGTCCAATTTAGAATCGGGCATTGTCTGCGTATTCTTGGCCGGGATCGGGAAAGCCGGCAGGCCTTTGAACGAACCTTGGAACTCAATCCCCATTACCTGAATGCCCGGTTAGAACTCCGGCGTCTGGATACCATTTTTTAGGTGTGGAGTCTTAGGGTTCTGTATATTCGGAGAAAAAACCTCCCGGCCTTCCCAGGGAAAGGGTTTAGTACCTAACAGGTTCAGGGCAGGTCTCGATGATACATGCGTACATGATATTTTATGCGTAGGCAGGCGTACATCGGGGGCGGGCATGAGGTATTACGATTTATGACGAAGCAGGAAGTGCTGTTTACGAACAGCCAGGCGGAGCGGGATTTGTGGATATTATAGACGTGAGCCGGTTCAAGAACTCCAAGCATTTTACCAGTTATCCGCGTTCTGCGCCGCGTATGGCGAACTCGAACACGAAGAACCGCAGGATGAACAAGATGGGGAGGAAGCTGTCGGCGACGTTGTTGACGCAGTCGCTGAACCATGTTATGTCGGCGAGTGGGAAGCTGGGGCGGTGTGAGTACAAGAGGGCGGGGGCGTGAAATTAATCCATGAACTATCCTGCAGGTCCCACACGACCATACTCCGAGGCAACCAGGAATTGGAATCGGGAAGGAAGAGCGGAGGCGGACGAAAAGGGATCACCCAAAC
>JAIRNP010000074.1 GCA_031258005.1 Treponema sp. | reverse complement strand
CGGGATGGATTGAAAAGAACCGCACGAAGCCCTATGATAGTCCCATGAATCCTATCACCTTAAAAGGCCGCTCTTTACTCACCTGGCTGGATTATACGGCAGAAGAAATCCGTTATTTTTTGGAGGTATCCAGGCAGGTCAAAGCGGAAAGCCGGCGGCATGACCTTCACCGCCGTTTTGCCGGGAAAACCCTGGCCCTCCTGTTCGAGAAGCGTTCTACCCGGACCCGCTGCGCTTTTGAGACCGCGTTTGGCGAAGAGGGGGGGCATCCGGTGTTTCTCTCCACCGCGGATATACAGTTGGGGGCAAAAGAATCTATCGAAGATACTGCCCGGGTCTTGGGCCGTATGTTCAGCGCTATTCAATTTCGGGGTTTCCAGCAGGCTACCGTAGAAACCTTAGCCCGCTATTCAGGGGTGCCGGTATACAATGGACTCACCGACGATTTTCACCCTACCCAGGTGCTGGCGGATATTCAGACCTTGGAAGAACAGCACGGTCCTGCCCCAGGGAAGAAGTTCTGCTTTGTAGGAGACGGCAGGAACAATGTGGCCCGGTCCCTCATGGTGATCTGTGCGAAACTGGGGATTCATTTTACGCTTATTACGCCTCCCTCCCTCAACCCTGACCCGGATTTGACTGCCCGCTGTACTGCGGTGGCTCAGGTTTCAGGGGCGCAGCTTCGGCTTAGCCCGGATACCGCAGAAGTCGAAGGGGCCCATGCGGTGTATACCGATGTATGGGCTTCTATGGGGGAGGAAGCAAAAAAAGCGGAACGGATCCGGCTTCTGCAGCCCTATCAGGTCAATCAGGCCCTCATGGATAAGACCGGCCGTAAGGACAGCATCTTCCTCCATTGTCTCCCGGCGATAAAAGGGGAAGAAGTGACTGCCGATATAATCGACGGCCCCCAGAGCCGGGCCTGGGATCAGGCGGAAAACCGGAAACACACGATTAAAGCCATCCTCCTCGCGACCCTGGGCTCCTGAAACCCTGGGCATGAAAAAGCCCCAGGGGTATGCCTCGGGGCTTGGGTCCTGCTAGCGACAATTGGACTTGAACCAATGACCGAACGGATATGAGCCGTTTGCTCTACCGACTGAGCTATGTCGCCCTATAGAAAGTATAGTTAAATATAGCAAAAAGCGGATTCCTATGTCAATACACTTTATGCAAAACCCCGCTCTCCTTTTGGGACGTAAACCCTGAAACTCATTCAATCGGGGGCGGGGCAGCTTGCATCTTGGCTTGGGCTTCTGCTTTCTTGGCCAGCACAGCCTTACGGGAACCGAGGAGAATAGAAACCGGTTCCAGCATGGGGATATTCTCACAGAGGATTTTCACAATCACCGTCATGGGTACTGCCAGGATGAGGCCCACAAAACCCCAGAGCCAGCCCCAGATCATCAGGGACATCAGTACCGCAATGGGGGCAATCCCCAAATTGTCCCCCATGATCTTAGGCTCCAGGATGTTACCGATAATCATGTTGACCCCCAGCATAATAAGGACCGTAACGATGATCGGCCCCGGTTCAGGCCAAAACTGGAGCAGCGCAAAAAGTCCCACCCCGGTACCTGCGGCGATGCTGCCGATATTGGGTATAAAATTCAGAATAAACTGAATAAGCCCCCAGAGCAGGGCAAACTCAAGTCCGGTAAGGCTTAAGCCGATGGTAACCGCTATACCCGTGGCCAGGGAAATAAAAAACTTCGCCGAAAGATAGCGGCTCATCTGGCGCACCACATCAGCGCCGATCTTTTGTATCTGGCCGGATCGTTTATGCTCAAAGGCAAGATCGATTTTGTCTTTAAAAAAGGCCATTTCCAGGAGCAGAAAGGCCATGAACAAAACCACCATCAAGGCTTCCCTCAGGAATCCAATAAACCCATTGGACAGAGCCAGGGTTATCCCCCGGATCCTGCTTCGAACCCCCCATTGCCCCCAGAGATTATCAAAAAAGCTCAGCCGGTCGTCATAGGAAAATTCAAAAAACCCTGCCAGGGTCCCGTAAATCTCGGTTAAGCGCCGTTCATATCGCGGATAGAGGGTCAGGATGGTGCGAGCCGAGGAAAAGAGTACTATTCCGATGAGGTACAGACCGGTGATGATGATGCCTATGGCGAGGAGAATCGAAACAATCCGGGGAAGGCGCCACCCTTCGAGAAAGAGGACCATAGGATTCATAACCATAGCCAGAAACAGGGAAACGGTAAAGGGCAGGATCACCGGCGCGGTAACTTTCAGAATCACCCCCGCCCCGACACCGGTAATACATACGAGCAAAAGAACCGCCCCTTTCCGCAGATGCAAGGCCCCTAATTCGTCTTTCATATACCTATACTACCATACCTCACGATAAAGATAACACCATGCACTAGAAAGTAACCGCCCAAGCCCGTTCCCAGGCTGGATACACCCCTTTTTTCACAGGGTTTTCCCGTATTTTTACGTTAAGTATATTTATACATAAAATTTACATATATTGTATAATTTTTGCATGAAACCCCCTTGAACATACGGAACCTATTTTGTATAAATAGAAGCCGTCTCACAACGGCAGCCGGGAAGCGCCGGATGTGAGTCGAGCATTTCGAGCGGCCCCGTGGGGATTCAGGAACCGGTTTCTGAAACCGGCTCAATACGTACATGACATAGAGAGGCAGGATCATGATAAACAAACAGGACGAGATTGTACTCAGTTATATTAAGGAACTCGGAGGCGATATCCGGGCCCAGTATACGATTGATCCTGAGGAATTCGCCCATTATACCATCAAGCGGGGATTGCGTAATTCAGACGGCACCGGGGTCTTTGCAGGGGTAACCAAGATCGGCAGCGTCCAGGGGTATACCGTATCCGACGGGGAACCGGTTCCCATTGAAGGTACCCTCTATTACCGGGGGATTGATCTCATAGACATCGTCCGGGCTCATGGAACAGCCGGAACCTTTGGGTACGAAGAAGTGGCGTACCTCTTGCTCTTCGGTAAACTCCCGACCAAGAGACAACTAGACCACTATAACCGGATGCTTTCCACCGCCCGGAAGCTCCCGGAAGGGTTTACCGAAGATACGATTCTCAGCCTCCCCGGCGCGGACATCATGAATAAACTGGCCCGCTGTATCCTGACCCTGTATATTTTTGATTCTGCGGCGGATGACATCTCGGCAGAGAATGTGATACGCCAGTCCATCGAACTCATCGGACGAGTACCGGTTATCATCGCCAATTCCTATGCCGCTAAACGCCACTATTTTGATCGGGAATCCTTGTTCATCCACGTACCCCAGGAAGCCCTTTCTTTAGCGGAAAACTTCCTGCACATGCTTCGTAAAGACAATCACTATACCCCGGCAGAAGCCCGGCTCCTGGATTTCATGCTGATCCTCCACGCAGAGCACGGCGGGGGCAACAACTCGGCCTTTGCCTGCAGGACCCTTTCATCCACCGGTACCGATACCTATGCGGCCCTGGCCGCAGCCATAGGTTCCTTAAAAGGGCCCCTGCACGGCGGGGCCAACATGAAGGTGATGGAGATGTTCACCCATATTCGGGAGCAGGTATCGGACACCCGGGACCCCGATGAAGTCTACGCCTATCTGGGTAAGATCCTCGACAAAAAGGCCTTCGACCGCTCCGGCAAGATCTACGGGCTGGGCCACGCGGTGTACACCAAATCAGACCCCAGGACGGTGCTCTTAAAAGGATTTGTCCGCCATCTGGTGAACGAACACGCCATGCCCCGGGCAGAAGGGACGAGCCTCCAGGCCGGATCCGCGGATAAGCGGGCATTAGCGGCCTTGGCTGAAGATTTTGCCTTGATGGAGATCATTGAAGAACAGGGGATCCGGGCCCTGGAGACCCGGCTCAAGGATCACAAGGTTATCTGTGCCAACGTAGACATGTACTCCGGCCTGGTCTACCGGATGCTGGGAATTCCCGACGAGCTTTTTACCCCGATTTTCGCCGCCGCCCGGATGGCCGGCTGGTGCGCCCACCGTATCGAGGAGATCCTCTCAGGGGATCGGATTATCCGTCCTGCTTACCGGGCGGTAACCCAAAGGACCCCCTATGTTTCCCTGGAGGATCGGGGGTAAACCGCCGGGGTCCACCTGCCCGGCGCCTCATCAAGGAAAGGGCATTTTTTAAATATTTTTTAACATTATGCAGTATTTTTTAACATTATTTGTGTTTTTGGAAAAACCGTGCTCTATTAATTAACAGCAGGTAAGGGTCAGTATCATAGGTCCCCTTACCTGGGGTGAAAGTCGTAACTGCGTTGCAGGGAACTTACACCCGGGGTTTACCCCCCCCCCCCCCCCCTATCCGGCCGCATTCATCCGCACAAAAGTCCCCGCTGCTCAACTCGGCCATGCCCTTGACCTACCTCCGATTGCCACACGTCTTCCGGTATCTCCCGGATCTCCATCCCCTCAAAAAAGTCTTTGATATTCCCGTAGAGCGTTGGTTGGTTTTCCTTCACCGCCAGAAGGTAGTCCGACCTTCTTCGCTATTTCGGTCTGACAGGACATGGCATCCGCCGTCACCACATCCCCCCGTATATCCAGCAATTCCGGAACTGCCGTGATTTCATTGCTTTTGTCCCCGGTCGCCAACTCTCCCAAGGTTAGCCTGTTCGCTCCTACCCACGCGCTTACCACATGAACCCCTTTGCTTCCCGCTTTTTTACTTCCGCATATCGGTTTCCCGTCACTACTGACCGCCCGTGCCGGTCCTCCAGGGGCTTTTTGCCGTTCCTCAATGTCCAAAAGCCACGCATCCATACGGGTATGCAGTTTCCCCGGCTCAAGCCGGCTGAATACCTTGCGAAATGTTGATTCGTCCGGTACCCCATTCGGCAATTCCAGAAATTGTTTGAAAAAATCCTGCTTCAGACAGCCAAATCCTTCCACCTCCTCAAACTCATCGTGGTTGCACAGGGTGGCGGTGAAGCCCATTACAATGATGTCGATCAATTTATGCCGAAAATTCCCCTATGCTGTCCGCCTCGGTTCGTTTATTTCTCCCAGATACGTACTCAGCTCTCTCAGGTTTTCTTCAGTAATCTCCATGATTTTCCCTCCCAGGAATTCTCTCATCCTATCATGGTTTCACTTCTCTAGTTAGGTGAAAAAAGTAAATGCCGGTGCCCTGCTTATACCAAAGTGCATATAAAAACGCAAGGTTCAATTCGACTAAAACAATTGTATTTATTGTTTTAATTGAGTATAATAAATTTTTTAAATTATTAACCCGCCTTCAATCTTGAAGTGCAACACCCCTGTCCCCTGTAGGCGCCGATGGGTCGGCTAACCGACCCATCGGCGCCTATAAAAAAACGGCAATACCCTTTAAGATGGAGTTACTAAACACATCATCAACAAGGAGTAATGCCGTTATGAGTAAATATATCACAGATAATAGGCAATGCTATATCCCGCATTGCCTCATGTAAAATCTAACCATAGGGACCGAATAAGTATCCCCCGACAAGGAATCGAGGCTATGGCCGCTCCGATAAAGGCCATAAAGGTCTGCCGGCCAAGGCCAAAGACGCGGGTTATCGGCTCAATGAATACGCCGATTTTGTAGATTACGCTGTTCTCGACATTTCCGTCCGCCGTCCAGGAGAGGAGGAAGAACAACAGGGTTACGAAGGAAACGACCCGTAACGCACGCACAAATACTGATTTTACCCGGAGCAGCGCATATTTGAGGAGTGCTCCCCATCTCGCCTTGTGGTACGGCGGCAGTTCCATGATCATACCAGCCCGGTCTTCTTCCTTCATCGTTGAACCTGACTTATACCACACCGCCCCGGAGTGTGGGGAACTTGAGGATATTCCTTTCTCTCTTTCGGTTTCCCCTGCGTTGCGGCTTGTCCAGGACTTGTCGGGCCTGAAAGTGCATTACCGGGCGGGGTATGTGCCAGGGAAGGCCCCGGCTGACCTGGCCTCGGCCTGTCTGGAACTGGCGGTCTGGAATATGGCCCGCTACCGGGGGACTCCCCCGCGTAGCGGGTTCTTTATCGGGATGACCGGGAATGTCCGGGGGAGCGGTAAGGACGGGGAACATCTGGAAGCCTCCATGCCGGAGAACGTGCGCTGCCTTCTGGAACCGTATAGGAGGCGGACGATATGACGGATAAAGGTTTATTTGATAGAAGAAATCATCATCAATTCCCTTAAATCCCTATTAACCGGGCAGGTATAAGAAGTATGTCCCGCCGAAACAAAGCGGAACCGGGGGAGATTGGGAAGTTGTTTTGACCCTGCGGGTTACGGTGGAAGGAATGATAAATGCTGGTTAAGGGCTGTGATTATTTAATCGTGATTAAAACCCGGTACCGGGAAGTAGGCATACCCTACGCCGAAGAAATCATCCGGGAGGCGGTATCGCTTTTGACGGAGGAAGCTCCGATAGAAAGGGACGGTTCCTGCCGGGCTATCAGAAAAAGTACCGGCGTAACCGGCTGTGTGGTTACGCCTTTGGAGAGGGTTCCGGTTTTGTCGAACACCAGGATGTCAAGGTTATTCAAGGCTTCAAGATAGTTACTGCCCTTAATTAACACGCCTTTACGAGACGCGCCGCCGATACCGCCGAAATAGCCCAGAGGGATTGATATGACCAGAGCGTACGGGCAGGAGATGACCAAGAATATGAGCCCCCGGTCGATCCACTCCGCCCAAAGGCCAAGGCCAAGAAGCGGCGGCAGCACGGCGATTAGGGCGGCAAGACCTACGACCGCCGGGGTGTAATAGCGGGAGAAGGTGGTAATGAAATTTTCCGTAGGGGCTTTTTTGCTTGAGGCGTTTTCCACAAGATTGCTGATTTTCGCCACAGTGGACTCGCCAAAGGTTTTTGTTACCTTGATGGTTAATACGCCGTTCTGGTTGATACAGCCGGAAAGTACGTTGTCTCCAGGGGCGGCTTTTCGGGGGAGGGATTCGCCGGTGAGGGCAATGTGTCAAGCATGGCTTCTCCTTCGATGATTTTTCCGTCCAGCGGGATTTTCTCGCCGGGTTTACCAGGATAATGTCGCCGATATTCACCGTTCCCGGATATGTTCAACGCCCTTTTCAAAGATGTCCCGAACATGGTTGTCCACCAAGGCAGATACCGGTCTTACGGTAGAAGGTGTTTTGGACAGCAATACCTACCGGACAAAAATAAAAGTATCTGAGGAAGAATATAACGCAATACATATCAGGGCCAGCGCATATACATTAGCTCGGTTCTGAGGCGAGTTGAGACTGAAAGAGGAGCCGTTCAAGCTACTCGTTCAACCAGGCCATCTGTTTCCTCCGCCCTATGATACTGCTTTTCGTTTC
This sequence comes from Treponema sp., assembly GCA_031258005.1. Taxonomy (GTDB): domain Bacteria; phylum Spirochaetota; class Spirochaetia; order Treponematales; family Breznakiellaceae; genus JAIRLU01. Next base: position 10,708 of record JAIRNP010000074.1, on the reverse strand, counting down.
AGTGTCCGCACGGGCCTCTGTTACGGCAAGTTTCCTCAATAGTGCCCTGTTTTCAGGCCCGTGATCCTTACGCAACCGGGACCCGCCCTCCCCAAACGCCACGTCAAGCACCTAATGCAAGGAGTTTTCTATGCCCCAATGTCCCCGCACCGCCCGGGCGAACACCGCCGCGTCCGCAGGCAGGTTGCTGATAAAATGCCGTCGTTCTATCCTTATCGGTCCCTTGACTTCCCGGCGGGACGCCGCTACCCCTATCGAACGGATACTCTTCCAGTCCGGGTGCCGTTCGATAAACCACTGCTCATCATCCCTGACCCCGTAATCCCGATCTGCTATCCGTCCGTGCTGCTCGGCATGCGTTGAGCCCGCATGAAACTGCATGTCCCGGTTCTTCCCTAAAGGAGCGGCGAAATCACGGGCTTCACAATAGTCCTTCACGGCTTCACCCAGGCTTTCCGTGGACTTTTAGTCCGCGTTCCCTTTCAGGAAAAACAGATAATCCGCCCTCTTTTTCACCATCTGGTCGGCTCTTTTATTTTGACAGCCCATCGCGTCAATGGTCACGACACACCCTTCACTTCCTCCAATACCGTCGGTATCGCCGTGATTTTATGGCTTTTTTCCTCAGTTTTTACCTGACCTCTCCCCCAGCCGGTTCCCCGTCGCCCACGCACTCACGATAGGTGCCCCCCTTGCACTGTCCCCCTACCGTCTTCCCGTCTATCCCTATGATTTCCTGCTCATAGTCCTGTTTGATGGCCCGCACCCACCGCATAAAACACCCTTCTATCTCCTCCGGCGCTATCCGGGTTATGACCCGCCGGTACACAGCTTGAGGGGGTATGCCGTTCTCCAGAACTAAAAACCGCCGCAGCCAGGCTTCTTTCGCGCTGTCGTATCCTTCGATGGCTTCCCCGCCCTGGGCCATGGCTCTGGTGGCCAGGATGGTTATCACGATACTTTCATCCAGCGGCTAGAGCTTGTGCCGCTCTATCCGGGGGTCTTGGAGACCTGAGAAATAGGTCATGATCGGTGCTAATGGTTTTTGTTCGTTTTCCATAGTTCCCCTCCCAGAAAACCATGCCACGTATAGTTCGTTTTCTCTTTTTTTTATATGCGCTGGCCCTGCTCAGGTCGGGTCCTTCTATTACGATAGCAATGGTATTATATTATAATAGAAGCTTTTTCAAAATCTGACCTGTTGAAAAAGCCGCAGTACTATAAAAATACCATCTGGTAACGAGAAGGGGACATGAGGTAGAACATGACAGATAAAAAACAACCCGAAGATTCCTGGGTCATACAGGAGAAAAAGGTAAAGCCCGTGGCCAAGGTTTTTTTGGTTAACCCTGGAGATGAAGAATCTTTTTGCGGCCCCGGGATGATAAAACTGCTGATAGCCATTAAGCAAACCGGTAATGTTCGTCATGCCTGTGAAATTATGGAGATGTCCTACAGTAAGGGCTGGAAACTACTCAAAGGACTGGAAACCTGTATTGGGTTTCCTTTGACGGTCCGCCAGCAAGGGGGCAAAGGAGGGGGTGAAGCCCACCTGACTGATAAGGGCTGTGCCTTTTTAGAAAAACACCAGGCCTTTTTACAGGAATGTCAACATGCGGTGCAACACCTATTCGAGCGGTATTACTCCGATGGGGTCGGTATCTAAGGACACCCCCGGGTCCCCATGACCGGTTCCGGACTTTTCCGGTCAGCCGCCGATAGCCACCATGGCCCGTTTTTCCAGAACCCCTTCAGAGATTTGAGGGGTACCGGTAAAACAATGGGAAGCGGGTTTCATGGCCACCACGTCCATAAGCGCTCGGCCTATGGCTTCGTTGGTCTTATCCGGGTCCCGCAGTATGGCTTTGAGGTCTATACCGGAAGCATAGCATAAACAGGGTTTTAACATACCTTCCGCAGTAAGCCTAATCCGGTTACAGGTACGGCAAAACCGATGGCTCAGGGCGCTGATGAAGCCAATTGCTCCCTTAAAGCCAGGGATACGATAGTACACCGCCGGACCTGCCCCGTGGGACGCCCCGTCTTCGGTAATCCCTGGATAGGTCTCCTTAAGTCCCTGAAGGATCTTATCATGGGCTACCCCTTTGAAGGCCTTGCCGTATCCAATGGGCATCATCTCGATAAACCGTACATCCAGGGGCAAAACCCGGGCGAGGTCCGCCAGGTTTCGCCATTCCGGCTCTCCGCCATTATCCATAAGCACCGCATTGATTTTTACCTTTATAGTACGGCTAAGGCTTTCATGAATCCCCCGGATAATGGTATTCACGCCGTTATACCCCGTTGTCAGCTTAAACCGTTCACCATCAAGGCTGTCCAAGCTAATGGTAATCCCGTCAATTCCGGCAGCACACAAGGCGTCCAGGTACCTGCTCAGGAGCACCCCGTTGGTGGTAAGGCTTACACGGGTAATCCCCGGGGTATGTTTAAGCTGCCGCACCAGATCGGGAACCCATTCCCGGAGCAAGGGCTCTCCTCCGGTAATTTTAATGGAATGAATACCCCGGGCCGCGGCTTCAGTACAGACCCGCAGGATTTCCTCATAGCTTAAAATTTCGGTTTCAGGGAGGCTAGGGATTTCCTTGGGCATACAATAAACACACCGGAGATTACACCGGTCAGTTATCGAAATCCGCATATAGTCGATGGTCCGGTTAAATGGGTCAATCATAGGTTCAATGCTCTTTATTATATAAGCAGGACGGAATTCTTGCAATCATAATTATTCCCAGCCCCCAAACTCCCGGAAATTTTCTATGGATTGAGCCTTTTTCAAAACCAACCGGATTTTGCAAGAAGCTCGATTCGGCTGACTTTATAGGCAGGATAAACCATAGGAATTCGTATTTCATTACAAAATAAGGAGTTAACTAAGTTGATAAAAAATAAGCATGGCTTATTAATCCCTCTTTAGCCTTGAATATGCCCTGGGCGGATACCGAAGACCTGACCGCGGAAAAGGAACACCGCGGCAAGGAGTTGCTGGACCTTTTTGCTTTGGACGGGAGGCGGGCCCCCTTTGGCATGAGCCGCGGGGAACGCCAAAAGGCTCGTAACCCATTCACGGCTTTCCGTCCGGTCTTTTCGGTGCTTTCCGCTACCATCGTATCGTACTTGACTTTCCTGCCAAAAATGCCTATAATAAACATATAAATACTAGGATTAAAGTAAAATTTCAAGGTAGACACGATGATACGGCTTGAAAAAATAAGTAAAACCTATCAAACGGCCAATGGGCCGTTGCGGGCGCTCAATTCAATAAACATACACATACAAAAAGGCAGTGTTTTTGGATTTATTGGATTTTCAGGCGCCGGAAAGTCTACGTTATTACGATGTATTAACCTGCTGGAACGCCCGGATAGCGGAAGCGTGTTTATCGATAATGAAGATATTACAAAACTGTCCAAAAAAGAGCTTTTGCGACGAAGGGAAAAGATAGGCATGATTTTTCAGCACTATAATCTACTGCTGAACAGTACCGTATATAAAAATGTCGCTTTCCCGCTGGAAATTACGCATATGAAAAAGCATGAAATAGAAAAACGAGTTAAAAAGAGCCTTGAAATCGTTGATTTACAGGAAAAAACAGGCGATTACCCGGTAAAATTGAGCGGCGGGCAAAAACAACGCGTCGCGATTGCCCGGGCGATCATAAAGGAGCCGAAAATTCTTTTGTGTGATGAGGTTACATCCGCGCTGGACCCTCAAACGACGGAAATTATTTTGAATTACCTGAAAAAGGTCAACCGGGAGCTGGGTATCACCATCGTACTGGTAACGCATGAAATGGATGTCGCCCGTACAGTTTGCGGTCCCGTGGGTGTACTGGAGAATGGTTTCTTAATTGAAACGCTGAACATTGCCGGGAACGCCGCTTATACGCCGCAGTCAAAAATTGGGCGTTTCCTGTTTGGCAGCGGCGAAGGTATTTAGAAATATTATGCAAAGAATCATTGAACTGCTTCCTCAAATAGGAACCGCGTTGGGCCAAACATTTTTAATGATGTTTTTTACCCTTACCATTGCGGCCCTGCTTGGTATCCCTTTGGGAACATACCTGTATCTTATCCGTCCCGGATCCGTTATGGAGAAGCCAAAAATCTATCTTGTCCTTGATATTATGGTCAATGGGGTCCGTTCATTTCCATTCCTGATCCTGCTGGTTGCGATGATACCTTTGACGCGCCTGATTGTCGGGTCGTCAATAGGTACGGCTGCGGTTATCGTACCTCTTTCCGTGAGTGCCACCCCTGACTTCGCGCGGCTTACCGAGCAGACCCTGCTGGAAGTTCCCCGGGGCGTTATCGAAATGGCGGAAGCAGCAGGGGCAAATACCCTGCAGACTATATGGAAAGTACTTTATAAAGAAGCGCGGTCCGGCCTTGTGAACAGCGCGACGATGGTAAGCGTCAGTTTTTTTTCATATTCGACGGTGGCTGGACTTGTCGGCGGAGGCGGTATCGGCGATTTTGCGATTAAATACGGATACTACCGGTATCAGCCGTCAGTTATGCTGTTTACGGTTATTCTGATTATAATTATAGTCCAGGCTATTCAAACCGCCGGAAGAATCATATCACGTAACATTGATAAAAGAAACTGACCTTATGTTAGGCGGCGCGGCTGGCCGCCGCCAGCCTGTCAAGAAAATCAAACATCAATTTGTTAATTGCTTACACAATAAGGAAATAACATAACCAGGTGATCATGTTATTTCTGTACACTTCCTTAAAGTATAAGCTGCCAATAGCTTACGTCTACCCATTTATTGAACTTAAAACCCGCTTCTTTTAGATGCCCAATTTCGATAAAGCCAAATTTGCGGTGTAACGCTTCGCTGGCTTCGTTCCCCAGCTCCATCAGGGCGATAACGGAATGTTTCCCCATTTTCCGTGCTTCATCAAGCAGAGCGGTTAATAATTGGCTGCCAGCATCGTTTCCGGTGAGTCCATGCTTTACATAGATTGAATCTTCCACAGCAAAACGATACGAGCTGCGCGCTACATAATGATGAAGATAGGCATACCCCATAATCTCGCCTTTTTCTTCGTTAACAAACCAGGGAAATGTCCTTGTCACTTCCACAATCCGCTCTTCCATTTCTTTAACAGTAACATCTTCTTCATCCGCTGTAACACAGGTATAACGAACATAGTAATTATAAATATCACATATCCCGGAAGCGTCGGTAAGTCGTACTAATCTAACCATAGTAACCTCTCATGCTATGTTTTGGGACTGATCCTGAGAAGCATAAACTTCCAGAAATTTTCCAGTCTTAAATTATTTGAATCCCAAGTCCGCGTCCTGTGACTATTTCTCGATTTTCGTCTTGATTCGGGAAAGCCCCCGGTTGGCTCAAATCTTCCAGCAAATGCCCTAACATCTCATCTGTAACTGATGGCATTATATATATATGCGAATAATTACGTGCCTTGCCATTCACATACAAATCCTCTCCCGATATGGATCCATCATCATTTGACGGAACTTCAGCAGGCCAACCGTTATCCGCAATATATTGTTTAGAATAGTTTTGAGGATAATCCTGAGGATATTTTAAAGGGCATATATAACCTTTGTTACTTGCTTCCTCAAAAAACGTCGTTATTTCTAAAATACGCATATTTTTTATAATGGAATAATGCGTATCCAAGGAATAAAAGCAAATAGGTGTATATGCATTTAGGTTATTTTTATGTGCTGTAGGTTTAAGAACTTTATATCGAGGCGTTGATGGGAGTTTCATTCCATCCTGACTGGCTTTTATTTTTCGTTCATTTATTGTGTCATCTACAACTAACTGCTTACCTTGTAAATAGTCACGTGCGTTCCACAAGCCATACAGATTGCCTTCTGAACTTCCCATTGAAAGCACATATCCCCAGTAGCTTTCCCTCCATTCACATGAATATTCATTGTTGCTTTCATATGGCCACCGCGCATTCCACAATGAAGCGAAATAATCAAGAACTGCAGGTTCTGCAAATTTACTGTTTACCGTAAAATTCCCCGATTGAAAGGGATCGCCAATATTGTTTACATGATAATTAAGATATTCTGAAAGATCCGTTTTAAAATCAAATTTTTGATTTGCTTGATAACCCAAAAAATTCAATTTTTGCCGGCTTTCATAAGTATAAATCTGCCGTAATGCCCTTTCAATTTGTTCTTTAGGCAGACCGTCCGCGGTTAAAATGAAGTCATCATGATGTATTCCCCGGACTTCAGGAAAAGGTGTTAAGGGTTTTGTTCCCGGATAGTTTTTACCGTCGTAACCCATACTTTACTCTCCTTAATAAACATAACATTTGACTTGTTCGAGAAACCGGCTGGTTCTAGAACAAGTCTATTCATATTACGAATTTTCCAGATACCGTTCCCGTTCCCACTCGCTGACTGTGGTATTGTGGACGTTAATATCAAAATTGACAAACTCGTTAAATATATAGACAAATTCTTTGCCAAAATACTCAAGGGCTTTTTCACTTTTTTCAAAAAGCACAGCCGCCTGCGCGAGGGAACGGGGCATTTTTTCAAGTTTTTCATTGTAGTAGCCGTTGCCTTCAATAATTTCAGCAGGCGGCAGCTTGTTTTCAAGACCATAGAGGCCTGAGGCAAGCGAAGCGGCAATCAGAAAGTAGGGGTTCGCATCGGCGGAACCGGTACGCTGCTCAATACGGGTGGCCTGCCCTTTTCCGACCAATCGGGTTGAGGCTGTCCGGTTGTCGTAACCCAGGCCCACCCGGGTCGGCGCAAACGACATATCGGAAAGCCGTTTGTACGAATTCACGGTAGGGGCGGCCATCGCCATCAATTCGCTGGTCCCGCTTAAAATGCCCGCAGCGTATCGAAGCAGCAATTCCCGGCTTTCGTTAAAGGCGTTTTTGCCGTCCGTCGTCCACAGGCTCTGATGTAAATGGTAGCCGCTACCGGAAATACCGTTAAAAGGAAACGCCATAAATGTCGCGTACAGGCTTTTTTTCCGGGCAAGTTCTTTAACGGCGTTTTTGGCGATTACCGCATTGTCGGCGTTTGTCAGTGCATCGCTGTGCTGTAGAATCAGTTCCATCTGGCCCGGGCCGTATTCGGTGTGTATCGCTTCGATGGGGATATTAAACGCTTCAAGGTTGTGTAACAACTCGTCAACGATTTCGCTGTACCAGCCGATTTTTCCGATGGAATAGGTTTCTTTCCCACCGAAAAGCGGTTTCTTATCACCGTCAAGAAGATAAAATTCGATCTCGGAGCCGACCCTGGCCGTGTATCCTGTTTTTTTTAGCCGTTCCAAAACATTTTTTAAAATCTGCCTGGGTGCAACCTGAATAAGATCGCCGGTATCAATAACAAGATCCGCGACAACGTACGCGGTTCCCGGGCGCCACGGTATTTCCCGCAGTGTTGAATAGTCCGGTTTCAGGGTCATATCGGACGCCCCTCTTTCAAACGCGGCAAAGTCCGATGTGGTAAAGTATTCGGACTGAATATCCCATGTAAGCGGCGCCCGGCATACACTCGTCCCGTCTGTCGGGTGATCCAGAAGAAAACGTGAGGGCAGCCTCTTACCGATAATAGAACCATTTATGTCGGCAAAACCAATCTCCACCGATGTAATGCCGTGATCGGTGATGTATTTTTTTGCTTTTTCTACATCTTCGGCTGAATAAATAACCTGCAAGCCGATGTTCCTCCTTATCGACCGACTGACTGCCCGGGCAGCTTTTACCACTCAGGTATCAGCACCTCTATACCGACAAAGCTGTCGCGGAGCGATTTTTTTACAGCATCCGTATAGAAAGCCTTTTTAAGGATCGCCGTTTTTTCAGAATTCAGGTTTTCCTCCCGCACGGCTATAATATCGGCCGCCTGAAAACGTTCCGGCTCAGCAGCTAAAATTTTTGACGGATCGATACCGCTGTCGTAGGCAACCGTTGCGTAGAGGAAGCCGGCATCTGCGTCCTCCAGTGTCCGTGAGAGCATCGTATAATCCACCTCAATAAATTTCAGGTTTTTGGGGTTGTATATGATGTCGGCCTGTGAAGCGCCTTCTTCACTGGTTCCATCTTTGAGTTTAAGAAGTCCATCGTCAATCAGGATGGTGAATGCCCGGAAGTTATTCCCCGCGTCAGCCGGAATCACAATCGTTGCTCCGTCAGGCAAATCGTTAAGGGTTTTGTAGCCTTTGGCCGTATAAAGCCCGGAGCGGTCGGTAAACACCTTGAACGCCGCGGCAAGATGGGCTTTATGTTCCCGGTTAAATTCATTCATGTACGGCGTATGCTGGTGGTAGTTGGCAAAATATTCGCCCCGTTCCACCGCCTCGTTCAGTTGGGTATTGTCGGCAAGGAAGATATAGTCCAGCTTAAACCCCAGTTTGCCCACCTCCTCCGCCAGTACCTTTGTGCTGTCCTCGTAGGCTTTCAGGTTGCAGGATGCGAATTTGATAACCTTGTCATCATCGGCTGCCGTATCCGCCTTCTTCTTCGAGCAGGCGCTGGAGGAAAGCAGCATGAGTATCGCCAATACCCCTAAAAATTGATTTTTCTTCATGTCCGATCTCCTTACTACGTATTTTCACCTTATGAACAGGTGATGTATAGGATATATGGTTTCCTGTAAAGCATAAATATAAGTAATCCTATAGTTATAATACATATTATATAAAGGTGATTTTTTTGTCAAGCAAATTCCGAGTAAATACATTGGTAAACTTGTAAAACGAAACTATTTAAGGTAATATATACAATATGACGGCAAAAGATGTTGTCCTCGGTACAATCGCCCTGAAACCCGTTGAACGCACCCCCTTCGCGCTCCTTTTGGGCGGTTCCTGGGCGCTTGGCAGGCAAAACCTGACGTTCGAGGCCGCTTTGAAAAGCCCGGCGGAAGATGTCGCCGCCATTATCGTGGAAGCGTACCATGCCGTGGGAAGCGATATTGTATGGGCCGCGCCCGGCTCTGGAAACCTCATCATTCAGGCTTTTGGAGGAAAGCTGAAATTCCGGCAGACCGGGCCGCCTGATGTTACGGATCCGGTCATAAAAGACCCTGAAACCCTGAAAAATATCAATATGGAACAATTCAAAAATGACCCCCTGTTACTGCGGGTCATGGAAATTACCAAATATATTCTGGAAAAGACCGCGGATCATTGTGCGACCGGTGGCAGCATGTGGGGGCCCTTGACGCTTGCAGGGCTTCTGTACGGCGTGGAGCCGCTTATGCGGGACATGCGCCGTAATAAACCAGCGGTCCATGCCATTCTGGACTGGACGGCGTGGCTTTACCTGGCGTATGTGGAAGATTATGTCAAAAACGGCGTGGATATTATTGCCATGGGTGAGCCGGTCGCCTCCGGCGATATGATTTCCCGCGGGCATTTTACGGAATTCCTTATGCCGCGGCTTAAAAAGATTTACAGGGCCTTATTCGGGGAGGGGGTAAAAACCTGTCTCCATATCTGCGGCAATACCGAAGATCGTCTTGATTTGATTGCCGAAACCGGCGTTGATGTGGTTTCACTTGATTATAAAGTGAGCCTGAAAAAAGCCCGGGATGTTTTTTCAGGCAGGATTGCCTTTGCGGGAAATGTTGATCCCGTCTCCATTCTACGAGACGGAAGGGCGGAAGCAATAGAGCAGACATGCCGCCGGTGTATTGAGGATGCCGGTACTAAGGGGTTTATCTTAATGCCCGGTTGTGATATTTCCCCGTCCACGCCGCTTGAAAATATCACCACGATGATGCACGGTAGCACCTTTAACCCGCAGGTTAAGCGCGTTCTTTCATCGCATAAGAGCATTATTTCATCAAATTAGCTCTTTTCCGCACTCGCCAAGTCCTTTCGTGTACTCGCCGGACCTTTTCGCGCATTCGCTGAAACCTTTCGCGCCTTCCCTATGCCTTTTCCCCTACTCACTAAAACTTTTCTCCCCCTCCCTAAGACCCTTAACGAATCCGCTAAGACTCTTAGGCCGCCGGAAAGCCCCCGCTATACCCTTAAAAAGGAGGAGTGTATGAAACACTACATACCTGCCAAAGAAGCGGATTTTGTTGACTGGAGCGAAAACCTCATCACCGTCTCCAAAGCCAACAAAACACCATGGAACCTGCCTGAGAACCAGCTTACGGAACTGGAGGCCCTGCATAATGAACTGAAACGGCTCCATAGCCTGTGTCAAACCCCCTCCTGTTCCAAGCTGGATATCCAGATGAAGAACGAAAAGAAAGAGACCCTCCTCCACCGGGAGGAAGTGTTCGTGCGGAACAATTTACAGAATAACGATGCCATGACCGACGAAGGCCGCCGGTCATTACGGATACCGATTCACGACCAGAAGGCTACGCCCGTACCTGAGCCGGATACGATTCCGGAAATTGAAGTGCTTACCCCCTATCCGAGGACCCTGCAGTTTAAGTTCAAGGATGCCCATGCCCCGCGCTTGCAGGGGGAGGGCGGGGCAGGGGAATTTAAAAGGCCCCCTTTTTATTGACATTTCCCTGCATCTGTAGTATAATAATATTTAACACGTTTTCAAGCGGGAAATGAAAAAGGAGGAAGCCATGACAGACCGTACGCTGTTCGCTGGGATAACCTTGAGGGTTCCCGCAATTTCCTTCTTTTGGGGGGGGGGGGGGGGGGCCGCGCGCCGGGGCCGCGGGGGGGGGGGGGGGGGGGGGGGCG
>JAIRNP010000063.1 GCA_031258005.1 Treponema sp. | reverse complement strand
GCCCTACAATTTTCTCACATTTGTGCTATACTCTCCAAAAAGCCGAAAACTCTGGGAGGAGAATATAGCACAGGGGAAAAGTTTTGACATGAAAGAAGAATTTGAGGGTCTGGATTTTCATTCGCTTTGGCTTGAGAAGCGGTTTATCAGTACCATGGAAACCATGTTCGAGTAGCCGGATACATCAATCGGGGAAGCGAGTGAAGAACAGGTCGATGCCTTGGGCTTAAACTCCGCGGCGATTTACCGGATGCTGGGGAATGAAACGTCTAATAGCGGCTACCTTGTTTAGGCCATGCCGTTTTAGAAACAGCCATCCGGCCTTCGGCGGAGTACCGGAAATGCCAGTGTCTCCTGCGACCGGTAAATTTACCCTATGCTGGACAAATGGGGCGGAAAAAGCTACACTTAACGGAAACCTGCGGGGAAGGGCGACTCTGTATTGAATATACCCAATCCGGCAAAACCGCGGTGTGACATTAGAATCATTACAGGAGGATGATACCCTATTGGCGACCATTAAGGATGTAGCGAAGTTGGCGGGGGTTTCCATTGCCACCGTTTCCCGGGTTTTTAACAACCGGGGTTATCTTTCTCACGATGTAAAACAGAAAGTTGCCCTTGCCATGGAAAAGCTGGACTACCATCCCAACGATTTGGCCCGGTCCCTGCATAACCAGAAGTCCTTTATCCTCGGCCTTATCGTTCCTTCCGTAGGCCACCCTTTTTTTGGCGAGTTGGCCAGCTATGTGGAGTGCTTTGCCTATCGGTACGGCTACAAGGTGCTGATCGGTAACTCCCTGCAAGAGGCGGAGAAGGAGCGGGAATATATCGCTATGCTCAGGCGAAGCCAGGTGGACGGCATTATTATGGGGAGCCATAATTTAGATACCGGCACGTATTTAGGTGTTAACCTGCGGGTTATCAGCCTTGACCGGGAACTTGATCCGGCTATTCCCTATGTTTGCTGTGACAACTACCAGGGAGGAGAGCTGGCGGCGAAATATCTCATCGGGAAGGGCTGCAAAAACCTGATCCTCTTTTCCGGCAATCTTTCCATACCCATGCTCTCAAACCTGCGGACAGAAGCCTTTATCAATACTTGCGAAAAAGCGGGGGTTGACTTTTTGGGTTTTGAATTACCCGACACATCAATTATTCAATTTAATGAGGACGGTTATATAAAAGAGATTCTTAAAAAGAACCCCCGCTGCGACGGTGTTTTTTGTACCAACGACATGACCGCCGCTTCGGTGTTGAATTCCGCCTCGTCCTTGGGCCGTAAAATTCCTGGGGAGTTAAAAATAATCGGTTTTGATGGTACGCTCCTTTCGGCTTTTACCAATCCCCGACTTACCACCATCAGGCAGCCGGTTGAAACCATTTGCCGTTACGCGGTGGAATACCTTATCCGTATGGCGGACGGCGAAAAGGTGCCTACCAAAACAGTGCTGCCCGTGCGGTTGATTGAAGGTGGAACTACTTAACAATCTGTTTCAAGGCGTGCAGGTACAGTGTTTTATCCTGTCTTGCAAACAGCCGGCCAAAAACTGATCGTCGTCGCGGTGTGAAATCAGCAGTTCGTCAAGTACAGCGTAAAATACGCCGGCGTTCAGGCTGTCAAGCGTTGAAAGAGGTTCGTCCAGCAACAAGACTGGAGTATCTTTGAGAAAGCCCGCGCAATCGCTATCCGCTGATGCTGGCCGTCGGAAAACAGCTTTTCCCAGAAGTATAATATTCAGTGCGGCTTTTGTAACAGAAAGTATGACTGCATAAATGAATCACGGCCGGGTGGTTACGATCGCGGTACTGGTGCAGCAGGGGACGCTGGATTATCTTGGGCGGGTTCTGGAGAAGATGCCGAACATTGTCGTTATCGGGATTGCCGGGCCGGGTGATCCGTTTTCGGCACCGGATGCGACGCTTGAAACGCTGCGTCTTGTCCGCGTGCGGTATCCGGGGATGTTACTTTGCGTTGCCACAAAGGTCTGGGACTTCCGCCTTATGCGAGGGCGCTTGCCGGGCTGGGCGTGTCCCTGACGGTTACGGTGAACGCGGCGGATACGGTCATCGTCATAAAAATCTACGAGTGGTTGCAGGATGGGCTGCGTGTTCACCAATGCGACGGTCATTGACGACCTCCTGCGTAAGGCAGCCGGCAGTACAGCGGACACGGGAGAGGTTTGGCCCTCAGGCGAGGATTCGCTGTCCGGGAAGCCGCATATCGCTATTGCCACAGGAGGCTGGCTCTCGATTAGCCACCAGCTGGGAAAGGCAGATTGTTTCTATTGTGGCTTAACATTTTATATGAAAACGATTGACATAGTTTTGTATCTATGATATGATAATATCAGCTCACAGAGGTAAGGGCTGATACCGGCCTTGGTTTCCGTGGGCGATACCTATATCAGGAGGGAGATTCCTATGAAAAGAATGAGAAAAGACGGCCCCATGACAAGGATAGCGCCCCTATGGGCTTTACTGCTCTGCGGTGTTTTGGCCTTTGTCCTCTTTATCGGATGTTCCGGCGATTCTAAGCCCGCGCCGGGACAGATTGCGGCGGAAACCGTAACATTTTACCTGATCACCTTTAACAAGATTCCGGACCGGTACGACCAGGTTGAGGAGGCGATTAATAAGCATATCGCTGCCGCCTACCCGGAAGCTCAGGTGAAGCTCAAGCTGCAACTATTCGGCCCCGCGGAGTATGAGGAACGGATTCGCCTTGCCATGCAAAGCGGTTCCCCCATAGACCTATTCACCCCCTGGGGGATTCAGACCTATATTTCCCAAAACCAGGTTTTGCCGCTGGAAAATCTTTTGGAAGCCCACGGCCAGGAAACAATCGCCATTCTGAAAGAGGATGTAGGGGAAGACGCCTTTAAGACCTACGAACAGAATGGACATATCTACGGCGTACCCCTTAATAAGGGTATGGTGGTAACCCCCACTTTGATTTACGACAAGGATATGCTGGCTGCCGCCGGATACGACATCAATAGTATCAACAATTTTCGGGATCTGGAAAAGGTTTTTACCAAAATAAAAGAACACTACCCCGATGTGTATCCCTATGTGGAAACTAACGCGCAGGACACCTTTATTATACCCCTCTTGATAGGGGAAAAGGAGGTGGATGTTTTGTATGATCGGGCAACCTATATGGGGGTGGTCTTTGGCGGCAGCGGTAAGGTGGTAAACCTTTACGAATCCCCCCAGTTCTGCGAATATATCGACGTGATGCGGGATTGGTACAACAAGGGCTATCTGCCCAAAGATCTGGCCTCGTCAAGCTCAAACGCTACCGAGTATTTCAGCGCGGGTCGTGCCTTTTGTACCATGGCCGGTTATGGGGGTAATTCCATCGGCGTTACCGTAAGCGCTTCTACCGGGCGGAACATGGGCAGCAAATGGATTGCCCCCTTCTATTTTGATTCTTCCACGGCCAGCTTGGCTACGGTTATCGCCAGCACCTCCAAATCTCCCGCGTCGGCCATGAAGATGCTTAACCTTATCTATACCGATGAATTTGTTATTAACACCATACTCTACGGCATTGAAGGGGTGCCCGCGTTCAATATTGAAGAGCAACACCCCTGTCCCTTATAGGTACAGATGAGACGGCCAGCCGTCCCATCTGTACCTATAAAAAAACAGGAAAACCCTCTATGATGGAGTTACCAAA
>JAIRNP010000060.1 GCA_031258005.1 Treponema sp. | reverse complement strand
CTTGAGCTAAACGCCCGGATCCTGAGCGGTCCCGGCGTTCCCATTGAGACCGGAAACGCCATGCCCCTGGAGAATATCCCCCTGGGTTTTACGGTTCACAATGTGGAGCTTACCCTGGGCCGGGGCGGTCAGATGGTCAGATCCGCCGGTTCCGGGGCTCTCATCGCGGCCAAGGAGGGGGATTATGTTACCCTCAAGCTCCCTTCGGGGGAGACGCGGATGGTATTCAAGAAATGTTATGCTACTATCGGCGTAGTGGGTAATGAAGACCACATGAACGTTTCGCTGGGCAAGGCCGGGCGGAAACGCTGGCTGGGCGTCCGGCCTACGGTCCGGGGCATGGCAATGAACCCCGTTGATCACCCCCACGGCGGCGGTGAGGGGAAAAGCAAGGGTATTCATCCGGTGACCCCCTGGGGGCAGCCGACCAAGGGTTACAAGACCCGAAGCAAACACAAGCCTTCATCCCGGTTTATTGTAAGCCGCGGTAAGAAAAAGTAGGAGTAAAGGGTGTCAAGGTCCATTAAGAAAGGGCCCTTCATAGAGAAGAGTCTGTATAAAAAGGTATTGGAGATGAGTAAGGTCCGAGACAGGAAGATGATCAAGACCTATTCTCGTTGTTCCACCATTATTCCTGAAATGGTGGGGGGGACTATTTCCGTCTATAACGGTAAAACCTGGATTCCCGTATACATTACGGAAAATCTGGTCGGTCATAAACTTGGTGAATTTGCCCCTACCCGGATTTTCCGGGGACATGCAGGTTCAGACAAGAAGGCCGGTAAATAGTAGGTAGATTATAGTATTATGGAAACAAAGCGCGGTTATAAGGCGGTAACGAAGTACCTTATCGCTTCACCTTTTAAGATTCGTCCGGTAGCTGATCTCATACGCCGGAGGTCTTACCCGGAGGCCATGTCTTTACTGGAAAATATGCCCCACAAGGGAGCGCGGCTGATACGGAAAACCGTAAAATCCGCTGCTTCCAATGCCCTCTATCAAAATAAGGGGCTTGAGGAAGATATGTTATACGTGAAAGAAGTGATGATTGATGAAGGTCCCCGGATGAAGCGGGTATGGTTCCGGGCTCGAGGGCGGGCGGATATGCTGCTTAAACGGATGTGTCATATTACCGTAGTTATTGAGGAAACCAAAAAGGCGGGGAATTAAAGTGGGACAAAAAGTTAATCCGATTGGACTGCGCATTGGTATCAATAAAACCTGGGGGTCCCGGTGGTATGTGGGACCTAAGGAGTATGCCAATACCCTTCATGAGGATATACGGCTGCGTAAACGTATCATGGAGTTGCCTGAAACCAAGGGGGCGGATATTGCGGAACTAGAAATTATTCGGCATCCCCAGCGTATCACCATTACCATTCATACCGCCCGTCCCGGGGTTATTATTGGCGCTAAGGGGGCCAATATTGAGAAGATCGGGGTGGAACTGCAGCGGCATGTGAGTAAAAAGATTCAGATCAAGATCAAGGAAGTACGTAATGTCGATAATAACGCCCAAATTATCGCTCAAAACGTTGCCCGACAGCTTATAGCTCGTTCTTCTTTTAGGCGGACCATGAAACAGGCCATCAGCAATGCCATCAAGAAGGGTAATGCCCAAGGGGTTAAAGTGCGGCTTTCAGGCCGCCTTGGCGGGGCGGAGATGTCCCGTACTGAGGAGGCTAAAGAGGGCCGGATCCCTTTGCATACCTTGCGGGCGGATATTGATTATGGGTTTGCAGAGGCGCATACCACTTTTGGAGCTATCGGCGTGAAAGTATGGGTCTACAACGGCATGAAATATGGTAAAGAACAAAAGGAAGATGCCGGCGCCTTGGTTCGTAAACGCCGGGAGCGGGTTCCTGCAAGGAGTTAAGTATGTTGAGTCCTAAGCGTGTTAAATTTCGTAAGGTACAGCGGGGTACCATGCCGGGGAACGCCACTCGGGGGAACCGGGTGGTTTTTGGGGACTATGCCTTGGTTGCTATGGACCGGATGTGGATTACCAACCGGCAGATCGAGGCGGCTCGTATTGCTTTAAACCGTCATATCAAGCGGGGAGGGAAGATTTGGATTCGTATTTTCCCGGATAAACCCTATTCAAAGAAACCTGCGGAAACCCGGATGGGCAAAGGTAAGGGAGCGCCTGAGTACTGGGTGGCGGTGGTGAAGCCGGGAACGGTGATGTTTGAAGTGGGGGGGATTGAGCAATCCATCGCGCAAGAAGCCATGACCTTGGCCGGTTCTAAACTTCCAATAAAGACGCGGTTTGTTGCCCGTGTGGATTTTGAGCTGGGTGCATAAGGATACGAAAAGATGAAAAATTCGTTTAAGAATCTGTCTTTCGCCGAACTTGAAGCGAAGCGGGAAGAGCTTAATAAGAAATATATGGAATTCCGGTTCCAGAGTGTTATTGGTCATGTGGATAATCCACTTCAAAAGCGTACCCTGCGCCGGCAGATTGCCCGGCTTAATACCTTGATTTGGCAGCAGAAACGGACGGTAAAGGCAGAGTAGGGGTTTTTGTCGTGAGTAGTACGGTGTGGGGAGGAGAATACAGTGGCAGAACAGCTTGTGAAGGCTAAAAAAGGGAAAAAAGAGTTCGTAGGACTTGTTACCAGTGATAAGATGCATAAGACTATCGTGGTTGCGGTGGAGACTACGGCTTTGCATCCTCTGTATAAGAAGTATGTGAGGCGGATCAAAAAAGTAAAGGCCCATGATGAGACCAATGAGGCGAAGATCGGAGACCGGGTCCGGGTGGTGGAATGCCGGCCCATCAGTAAAGAAAAGTGTTGGAAGCTGGCGGCGATTGTAGAACGCGCACAATAAGGAACCGTTCCCCTTTAAGGGCCTGTCTGCGAGGACAGGTAGGCATAACGGTAGGGAGTGAGAGAAAATGATCCAGGTGGAGACTTTCCTGAATGTGGCGGATAATTCAGGGGCTAAAATTGTTCAGTGCATCAAGGTTCTGGGCGGGTCTAAGCGAAAATATGCAAGTATTGGGGATATTATTGTGGTGGCGGTGAAAGATGCTTTGCCGACATCGAATATAAAAAAGGGTTCCGTCGAAAAGGCGGTGGTCGTGAGGACCCATAAGGAATACCGGCGTCCTGACGGTACGTATATCCGCTTTGACGATAATGCCTGTGTTATTATTGATGCGAGTCTAAATCCTAAGGGAAAGCGCATTTTCGGCCCGGTTGCCCGGGAATTACGGGAGAAGGATTATATGAAGATTGTATCCCTCGCCCCTGAGGTGCTCTAGGGCCTTAAGGACTTTGTTCCCTGCGAAGGCGCTTAGGACGGCAGTATTCGTAAGGAAATGATGATAGGTACGCCGTAAGGTGGTACCGGGAATTAAGGAGCGGCGGTATGGGAGCGGTTACGCAACATAAATTTAAAGTAAAGAAAGAAGATACCGTCCAGATCATTGCGGGCAAGGACAAGGGGAAGCGGGGGCGGATATTAAAAATCCTCCGTGACAAGGACCGGGTCGTTGTGGAAGGCGCCAACATCGTCAAAAAGGCGAAAAAGCGCCGTAATCAGCAGGATCGGGGTGGAATTTTTGAGATAGAGGCTGCGATCCACAGCTCCAATGTGCAGATCGTATGTAAAAGATGCGGACCTACCCGGATAGGGTTTAAGCTGGACGGGGATACGAAGACCCGGATCTGTCGAAAATGCGGAGAGGCGTTGTAATGGATGAGACAAAGCGTGTTGAGCCGAAGGGCTATGAGCCGCGGCTCAAGAAATTATACAAAGAGCAAATAGCCCCTGCATTATTCAAGGAATTGGGGTATACTTCCACCATGCAGACTCCTCGGTTGGAGAAGATCGTGGTGAGTATGGGAGTAGGGGAGGCCTTGCAAAACAAGAAACTCTTGGATGCCGCAGTGGACGATCTGACCCTTATTACCGGACAGAAAGCGGTTAAGACGAAGGCGCGTAAGAGCATTGCCAATTTTAAGATTCGGGAAGGACAAGAGATAGGGGTTAAGGTTACCCTCCGGGGGACTATGATGTATGAATTCTTAGATCGATTGGTGAATGTGGCCCTTCCCCGGGTTAAGGACTTTCGGGGGATCAATCAGAACGCCTTTGACGGTCATGGAAACTACTCCCTCGGTATCACCGAGCAGATTATTTTCCCGGAAATTGATTTTGATAAAATTGAACGGGTAGCCGGACTCAATATCGCCATCATCACGACGGCGCGAACTGATGCGGAGGCTAAGGCTTTCCTCGCCAAGTTCGGTATGCCCTTTAGAAAGTAAAGGAGGTATTATGGCAAGAAAAGCGATGATCATAAAGGCGCTCCGGACGCCTAAATATAAAACAAGAAAGGTGAACCGTTGCCGGATCTGTGGACGGGCCAGGGGATACCTCCGAAAATTTGAGATGTGCCGCCTTTGTTTTCGTAAACTCGCGAGTGAAGGGCTGATACCGGGCGTCACCAAATCTAGCTGGTAATGTGAGGAGGAAAGGATGAGTATCTCTGATCCCGTAGCGGATATGTTGACCAAGATCCGCAATGCTGGAATGGCGAAACATGAAAAGGTTGATATCCCTGCCTCCAAGTTGAAACTTGAAATCGTTAAGATTTTGAAGACCGAAGGGTATATCAAGAATTTTAAAAAAGCAAACCAGGATGGCATGAGCGTCATCCGGGTGTTTCTTAGATATGATGAACAAGCCGGCTCAATTATTCATGGCATTGAAAAGGTTTCCAAGCCGGGCCGCCGGGTGTATACAGGGTATAAAAACATGCCTCGGGTTTTTAATGGATATGGTACGCTGATCGTGTCTACGTCGATAGGCGTTACCACGGGAAAAAAGGCCGCTGAAAAGAAAGTAGGCGGAGAAGTCATCTGTACCGTCTGGTAAGAGGGAGTATATGTCACGTATCGGAAAAATTCCGGTTAAGGTTCCCCAAGGGGTAAAGGTAACGTTCCAGGATGCAGTTATAACCGTGGAAGGCCCTAAGGGAAAACTAAGCCAGCCCTACCACCCCGTAATAAGTTTTACCCCGCAAGGGGATCAGATTGTGGTTACCAGGGCTAATGAAGAAAAGCAAACCAGGGCCTTTCATGGGCTTTACCGTAATTTACTCAACAACATGGTGATAGGCGTATCCAATGGGTTTAGGCGGGTTCTCATCATCACGGGAGTAGGGTACCGGGCGGAAGTGCAGGGGAAGCTCTTATCCATGAGTTTAGGGTATTCCAATGATCTTTTTGTGGGCATCCCGGAAGGTCTTACGGTGGCTACTGAGGCGGGGGGGAAGCTGGTCATAAGCGGTATTGACAAGCAGCGGGTTGGCGAATTCGCCTCGGAGATTCGTAAGCTGCGTCTCCCTGAACCCTATAAGGGCAAGGGAATTCGGTATGAAGATGAGCAAATCAGACGGAAAACCGGTAAGTCCGGGGTTAAGTAGGGGTAAGTATGCTGCGAAAAATGCTTGAGAAAGATAGGAAGCGGATTAAAAGAAAGATCCATATACGTAAAAGTATTACTGGCACCCCGGAGCGGCCCCGTATGAGCGTAACCAGAAGCAACCGGGCCTTGTATATGCAAGCTATTGATGACACCCGGGGACATACCCTAGCGGCGGCTTCCACGCTGGAGAAGGAACTGCGGAACATCAAGGCAACCGTGGAAGGAGCCATGCAATTAGGGGAAATTATGGGAAAACGGCTGCTGGAGCAGAACATTAAGCAGGTTGTTTTTGATAGAAATGGGTATTTATATCATGGCTGCGTGAAAGCCATGGCTGATGGAGCCCGGAAAGCCGGGATCCAGTTCTAGCAGGGGGCAGCATGGAACATACACGGGAACGGGATAGAAATTTCCAGGAAAAAGACAAGGAATTTGTTGAAAAGCTCGTCAAACTTAACCGGACTGCTAAGGTAGTGAAAGGGGGCCGTCGGTTTTCTTTTTCGGCTTTGACCGTCATCGGGGATCGTAAAGGTAAGGTGGGTTATGGTTTTGGGAAGGCTAATGATGTTTCCGAAGCCATCCGTAAGAGTGTGGAGAAGGCTAAGCGGAATCTGGTGCTCTTGCCGATTAAAAATGGGACCATTCCCCATGAAATGCAGGGGGTATTCAAGGCTTCCAAGATTTTGTTAAAACCTGCCTGTTCCGGTACGGGGATCATCGCGGGCGGAGCAGTGCGGGCGATCATGGAAGCCGGAGGGGTTACGGATGTCTTGAGCAAGTCTATCGGCGCTTCAAGCCAGTACAATGTGCTCAAAGCGACTTTTGATTGTATCAGTAAGATGATGGATGCGAAAATCATAGCCAAAAACCGCGGTAAATCCCTGAAGGAACTGTGGGGGTAGTATGGCCAAGAAGATAATTATACGCTTGGTTCGCAGTACCATAGGAGCCCTTCCCAGGCAGCGGGCAACGGTTCGTTCTTTGGGCTTACGGAAGATTGGGTCAACGGTGGAACAGGAAGCAAGTCCTGCGATTTTGGGGATGGTGAAAGTGGTATCCCATTTAGTTTCGGTGGAGGAACGCACATAATGCAGGATTTTAACCTACATGCTCCCCAGGGAGCGCATAAGCGAAAACGGATCATTGGCCGCGGTCAAGGTTCCGGACGGGGGACGACCGCGGGGAAGGGTAATAAGGGACAGAAAGCCCGTTCCGGGGGTAAGACCTATGTGGGATTTGAAGGAGGGCAGATGCCCCTGTACCGGCGGCTTGCCCAGCGGGGTTTTTCTAATTATCCCTTTAAAAAAGAATTTCAGGTGGTAAACCTGGGGGACCTCGAGAAGCGTTATCAAGATGGCGAAACCGTGGATGCCGCTACGCTGAAGCAAAAGGGACTGATTAAAGGCCCTACGCCGGTGAAGATCTTAGGGGATGGAAAATTTACCAAGAAACTCATTTTTAAGATACGCACTTTGTCTGCTTCTGCTAAAACAAAGATTGCGCAGGCGTCAGGCGGTACAAGCGGCGGTGCGGGTGATGCATGAGGGGGATGGTTTACAAAACCAGAGAACTTTGGTAAAGAAGATCAGATATGGTTATTACTAATGGTGAACGATAAAGTACAGGAACAGGCACATGGCTAATCCAGTGATCGGTATTTTCAGAGTTAAAGAACTTCGGGAACGTATTTTGTTTACCGCATTGATGCTCATGGTTTTTCGAATCGGTGCAGTGCTTCCTATTCCCGGTATCAATGTAGGTGAATTGAACGCATACTTTCTTTCTCAGCAAAATTCGGGTAATCCTATTGTGGATTATCTTGACTTTTTTGCCGGCGGCGCTTTTTCGAACTTTTCGATATTTATGCTGGGGATTATGCCCTATATCTCCATGTCGATCATCATGCAGCTCCTGCTTATCGTGTTTCCCAGTTTGAAAAAGATTTCTCAAGAGGAGGGAGGCAGGAAGAAGATTCAGGCCTATCAGCGGCTTGGTACGGTAGTCGTCTGCCTCATCCAGTCTTTCGCCGTTACCCAGTATGCCCAAAGTATCTCCCGGAGCGTGGAAAATCTGCTGAGTATGAGGATAGTTCCCTTTACCCTCATTGCGATGCTCACCGTAACGGTGGGAACCATGTTTCTCATGTGGATAGGGGAGCAGATCACCCGGCGGGGTATCGGGAACGGAATATCCCTGTTGATATTTGCCGGGATCGTGGCCCGGCTTCCCCAAGCGGTCTGGGAGCTGTTTGGCCGGGTACGGAGCGGGGACCTCAATCCGGTATTCGTGATCCTGGTGTTTGCCATGTTTGTGGCGGTGGTGGCCCTGGTCGTATTTGAACAGCAGGGGCAGCGGAAAATTCAGGTGAATTATGCCAAACGGGTAGTGGGCAGGCGTATGTACGGCGCCCAAAGTACCTATATTCCTTTTAAGATCAATCCTTCAGGGGTTATTCCGGTTATTTTTGCCTCTTCGATTCTGACTTTTCCGTTGCAGATCGCTTCCACCGTGGGAGGTAATATTGCGTGGCTCGGGGCGGTTTCCCGGGTTTTAAGTCCCAATGGATGGTTGTACAATATCTTATACGTGTTGCTGATTATCTTTTTTGCCTATTTCTATACGCAGGTGAGTTTAAACCCCATAGAAATTGCTAAGAATATTCGGGAAAATGGGGGTTCTATACCGGGGATCAGGGCAGAACGGATTGAGGAATATCTCACGAAGATATTGAACCGAATCGTGCTTCCCGGTTCTTTTTATCTGGCCTTGATTGCGATAATCCCAACGATTATCCAGGGCTTGTTTAGTTTCCCCTCGTCGATTTCGTATTTGATGGGAGGTACGAGCCTCTTGATTCTGGTAGGGGTGGATTTGGATACCATGAGTCAAATTGAGGGACTCCTCAAGATGCACCATCACGAGGGACTGACTAAACGGGGCCGACTTCGGGGCCGGAACCTATAGCCTGTAGGGAGTATACCCGTGAGGTGTTCCCACAGCCAATCGGGTTTTGGGAAGAGTCTACTTGTATAACAATAGAGTTGTTCGATAACCACCGGGTTATCGAACAAGTCCAATTTATCCTGTGTGGAGACAGGGGAATTATAAAGGGAGTATATGGATGAAAGTCCGAACCAGTGTTAAACCTATTTGTGATAAATGTAAGGTGATTAAACGAAACGGTATCATACGGATCGTTTGTCAGAACCCTAAGCATAAACAAAAGCAAGGTTAGGAGTAGGTATGGCGCGTATAGCGGGGGTTGACCTCCCTAATAAGCATGTAAACATTGCCTTGACCTATATTTTTGGGATTGGCAGATCCAGCGCGGATGTCATTTGTGCCAAAGCAAAGATCGATCCCCGGCGGCTCATCAATGATCTGTCAGCGGAGGAACTCAATGGCTTGCGGCAACTTATTGAGAATGAGTATAAAGTTGAGGGCCGTTTACGTACGGAGATTGCCCTAAATATCAAGCGGCTCATGGATATTGGGTGTTACCGTGGACTTCGTCATCGTAAGGGGCTGCCCCTTCGGGGCCAGCGGACTCGAACCAATGCCCGCACGCGTAAAGGTAAAAAGAAGACCGTGGCCGGTAAGAAGAAATAAGGGAAGCGGAGGATAGGGTGGCTGCTAATACAAAGAAGCGGAAAGAGAAGAAGTCCGTATATGAAGGGAACGTATACATCCAGGCTACGTTCAATAATACGATTGTTACGATAACCGATATTATGGGGAATGCCGTTTCCTGGGCGAGTTCGGGAGGCCTGGGTTTTAAGGGCGCCAAAAAATCTACTCCTTTTGCAGCACAGACGGTAACGGAAACCGCGGCGCAGAAGGCGCTGCAGGTGGGACTGCGGGAAGTACACGTCTATGTTAAAGGGCCGGGAATCGGCCGGGAATCGGCGATTCGTCAGTTGGGGGCACTGGGTATCAAGGTAAAGTCGATCAATGATGTTACGCCGATTCCGCATAATGGCTGCAGGCCTCGCAAAACTAGGCGCATCTAAGGGGGAAGAAGAATATGGCACGATATACCGGACCTGTTTGCCGATTATGCCGGGCAGAGCAGAAGAAGTTGCTGCTCAAGGGTGGACGTTGCAGAAGTGATAAGTGTCCGATAAATAGGAAACGTCCTGCACCGGGTAAAGACCCCAAGGCACGACCAGGAAAGCGATCGGATTATGGTATCCAGCTCCGGGAAAAACAGAAGCTCAAGAGAATATACGGTATGCAGGAAAAGCAGTTTAGCCTTTTCTTTGAACGAGCCCTGCGTATGAGCGGAATTACCGGGGAAAATCTTTTTGTCTTATTGGAACGGCGCCTCGATAATGTAGTATACCGGTTGCGTTTCGCGGTAAGTCGGAGTCAAGCACGACAGATCGTGCTCCATGGTCATGTAGCGGTTAATGGAAAACGGGTGAATGTGCCTTCTTATTTAGTACGGCCCGATGATGTGGTAGAGATTGGGGAATCCGGTAAGGGGCTGGTGGTGATTAAAGACGCCTTAAAGGAATACGGACGATCCGGAATCATGCCTTGGCTTTCTCTGGATCCTGATACCATGAAAGGGAAGTTCCTTGCTAATCCGCGGCGCAGTGATGTTACTGATCTCGGGGATATCAAAGAACAGATGATTATTGAATTATATTCTAAATAAGGAGTCTTCATGGCCCGTAAGAACCTTCTGAAAGGATTCAAACGCCCAAAAAGTGTCATTTTTGAATATGGTGAGCTTAAACCGGATTATGCTAAGCTCACGGCAGCTCCTTTTGAACCAGGATTCGGAACGACGATTGGTAATACCCTGCGGAGAGTGCTCCTTTCATCGATCCAGGGATATGCAATTACCGCTATTAAGATCACTTCCTACGACGCTGAGGGAGTGGGGCATATGATTTCCAGCGAATTCGAGACTATACCGAATATTGCGGAAGATACCCTGGAAGTTATCAATAACCTCAAGCAGATCCGACTCAGGCTCCCTCCTGATACGGAAGATGCAGTGCTTTTCTATGAATGGTCTGGGAGCCGGGAAATCAAGAGTGATGATTTTGAACGGATAGGCCAGGTGGATATTTTGAATACCGGTCAGCATATTATGACCCTCATGGATAACGCTCGAATTGAATTTGAAATTCAGATTGAGCTTGGCCGGGGGTATGTTCCTTCTGAGGTCAATGAACGTTATGTAGAAGTGATTGGTACGATTCCCATGGATGCGATCTTTTCTCCGGTGAAGAAGGTCAAATTCGCCGTGGAACCCACCCGGGTCGGACAACGCAGTGATTATGACAAGCTGCTGCTGGAACTCTGGACCGATGGAACTATCCGCCCGGAAGATGCCTTAGCGGAGGCAGCAAAAATTCTCAAGGAACACCTGTCGGTTTTTATCAATTTTGATGAAAATAACCTGGGGTCTGATGAGGATTTTGACGAAGCTGATGAGCGTATCCGGCAGCTGCTCAATACTCCCGTGGAAGAACTGGAATTATCGGTCCGTTCATCGAACTGTCTTAAAAACGCAAATATTAAAACTATCGGCGAGTTAACCCGGAAAACTGAAGACGATATCACCAAGACCCGTAATTTTGGGAAGAAGTCCCTCCAGGAAATTAAGGAAAAACTCAAGGAGTGGAACCTGAGCCTGGGGATAACCGACATCAATGTGTTAAGAAATGCGGTAAAGATTGTTCCCCAACAGGAAAAGGAAGAAGTAGATGAAGCATAAAAGAGGGTTTAATCCCCTGGAACGCATGTCGGCTCATCGGAAAGCCCTTCATCGGAATATGGTTACGTCCTTATTCAGATACGAGAGGATTAGGACCACCAAGGCAAAGGCCCTGGAAATCCGCCGGAGTGCTGAAAAGCTGATAACCCGGGCAAAAGTCGATTCGGTTCATAATAGACGGATTGTTTCCAGTCGCCTCTATGATGAAGGTATGGTGGCTAAGCTGTTTACGAATATCGCCCTCCGTATGAAGGATCGCCCCGGTGGATATACCCGGATGCTCAAACTTGGTGAGCGCCCGGGAGATGCATCAGAAATGGTTATTCTTGAATTGGTGGATTATACCTTGGATATAGAGGATACTTCAGGGAAGCAGGCAAAGAAGGCCGCTAAACAAAATTCCAAAAAAACCAAAAAAGCAGATAACGGCGGAAAAGGAACACCGTAAAGGGGATAAGGCAATGTCTAAAGCGCATAGGGGCAAGGGAATCTGGGAAGAGTTTTCTCGTGGGCGCGGTCAGTGTCCGGTTTGTAAGCGGAATAACGTAAAGATTCTGTATGAACAGGAAGAAGGTGATGTAAAGGTTAAAGTCTGCAAAATCTGCAAGGCCGCGATTAAGCATGGTAAAAAGCGTTTAGTCCCGAGCTAAGGCTTCCTTTATGTACCGTGAGGTCGAATAAATGCACGGTGTTTATCACCAGCAAGATTTAAACTAAAAAAGCCTGTTATGAACAGGCTTTTTTTACGGGAGCGACGGGGCTTGAACCCGCGATCTCCGGCTTGACAGGCCAGCGTGATAAACCAGCTTCACTACGCCCCCTAGAAATGTTATTATAATATAATCAGAAAAAAAAATAATGTCAAGCTTTTGATGGTATTATGCCTTGCGTGTTCTAGAACATCCTCTGGATTTATGCTACCCTATAATCTCTTGAAACCCAAGGGTTTCAAACACCTTCAAATAGGAAGTTAGTATAAAAATGATGAAAAAGAAAATTGTCCTCGCCTATTCAGGCGGTTTAGATACGACCGTGATCATTCCTTGGCTCAAGGAAAACTACGATTGTGCTATTGTAGCGGTCTGCGTAGATGTGGGCCAGGAGGCGGACTGGGACCGGATTACCCAGCGGGCCTTGGATACCGGGGCCCTTTCCTGTTTCGTGGCAGATGTGAAACAGGAATATGTAGAAAACTATGTATGGCCTGCGCTTAAAGCCAATGCCTGTTATGAAGACAAGTACCTCTTGGGAACTTCTACTGCCCGGCCCTTGATTGCCAAGGTGCTCGTAGACTATGCCCGGAAGGAAGGGGCTATGGCCATTGCCCACGGGGCTACGGGTAAAGGAAACGACCAGGTCCGCTTTGACCTGGGGATCATGGCTTTTGCGCCGGATTTGGAGATTATTGCCCCCTGGCGGATCTGGGAACTGCGGAGCAGGGAAGAGGAAATCGAATACCTGGAAAAGCGGCATATCCCGGTACCTATGAAAAAGCAGGATTCTTACAGCCGGGACGATAACCTCTGGCATATTTCCCATGAAGGCCTGGAACTCGAGGACCCTGCTACCGAACCGTCCTTAGAGCGGATGCTCAAGATGACGGTGCCTCCTGAAAAAGCTCCGGATCAGGCGGCGTATGTGGAACTATCCTTTGAACAAGGCATTCCCGTTAGCTTGAACGGTAAAAAGACCAAGGGTGTGGAGCTGATTCAAGCCCTCAATACGCTGGGAGGGTCTCATGGTATAGGCCTGGTAGACCTGGTAGAAAACCGCGTCGTAGGCATGAAGAGTCGGGGAGTGTACGAGACTCCGGGAGGCAGTATTCTCTACTATGCCCACCAGGAACTGGAACATATATGCCTTGACCGCCAGACCTATGCCTTTAAGCAGCAGGTGGGGATTAAGCTGGGTGAATTGATCTACGGCGGCCTCTGGTTTACTCCTTTACGGGAGGCCTTAAGTGTCTTTGTGGATTCCACCCAGAAGACCGTTACCGGTTCGGTCCGGCTGAAGCTGTACAAAGGTTCCATTTCACCTGCGGGGGTGAGTTCCCCCTATTCCCTCTACAATCCGAGCATTGCCAGTTTTACCACCGGGGACTTGTACAACCACGGGGATGCCCGGGGGTTCATCAGGCTCTACGGCCTTCCGGTTCTGGTCCGTTCCCTCATGGAACAGGCCCATATCCAGGGGGAAGTATTGCCCCGGGGGAATACGCCGGTACAAAGGGATCCCAAATCCGCGGGGACCGCAGGCTAATGGACGAGCATACCCCGTCGCAAGGCGCTCCCATCCTCTGGGCAGGCAGGCTTGAGGAAAAACCTGGAGCCGGGGCCTTTGCTTTCCAGTCCTCTATCATGGCGGATAAGCGGCTTGCTTTGGAAGATATCCAAGGCAGCCGTGCCCATGTGCTCATGCTGGGAAAAGAAGGCATTATTTCCAGGGAGCATACTACGGCCTTGGATACAGAACTCGCCCGGATTGCTGAGGAACTGGAAGCAGGAACCTTAAAGGTTGATCTGGGGGCCGAAGACATCCATTCGTTTATTGAAGGAGTTTTAACCCAGCGCCTGGGGGATACGGGCCGTATGGTTCATGCGGGCCGGAGCCGAAACGACCAGGTAGCTACGGATCTTCGACTCTATCTGAAACATGAGGTTCCCAGGTTATGCGGGGAGCTCAAGGAGACTATCTTGACCTTGCTGGATCGGGCTGAAACCTATACCGAGGCGCTTATGCCCGGTTATACGCACCTTCAGCGGGCTCAACCGGTTACCCTGGGGTATCATTTGGTGGCCTGGTGTACCGGTTTAGCGCGGGATTTGGGGCGCTTTACCGATGCTCTTGCCAGGCTGGATGAATGTCCCTTGGGCGCCGGGGCCTTGGCCGGTTCAGGGCTCCCGCTCAATCGGGAGGCCACTGCCCGATCCTTGGGCTTTTCCGCTCCGACCCTTAATGCTATGGATTCTGTGGCAGACCGGGACTTTGTTTTGGAACTTGCCGGGGCCGCAGCCATTACTATGACCCACCTTTCCCGGTTCTGTGAGGACCTGGTCCTGTGGGCGAGCGAAGAATTCAAGTTTATTGACCTCGCCGAGTCCTGGAGTACGGGTTCTTCGATTATGCCTCAGAAAAAGAACCCGGACTTTGCGGAGCTTATCCGAGGCAAGGCCGGGCGGACCACGGGGAATCTGGTATGTCTTCTCACTATGATGAAAGGGATTCCTTACGCCTATAATAAAGATCTGCAGGAGGACAAGGAAGCCCTGTTTGATAGTCTTGATACGGTCCGCTCGTGCTTGAGTATATTCCAGGGAATGATGCGTACAGCGGTCTTTAATCAGGATTATATGGAGAGAGCCCTTATAGGGGGCTTCCTGGAAGCTACGGATGCAGCGGAATACTTAGTCCGCAAAGGGCTTCCTTTCCGTATAGCCCATGAGACCGTTGCGCTGGTAGTTCGGGATTGTATTACGCACGGACAGCGGAGTATAACCGAGCGGCCCCTGGAAGAGCTAAAAACCCGCTCGCTTCTTTTTGAAGCGGATATTTTCCAGACCCTCAAACCTGGGTCTTGTGTAGCGGCTCGAAACGGACCAGGCGGTCCTGCTCCTGAAGAGGTCCGGCGGCAAATAGGGATTTTACGGGTCAAAATCAGCCGGTAACGCGGGGTTCATATTGTCTCGGTACAGCCGGGAAGGTTTATGCTGCCTGACCACATAGGTAATGTGAACTCAGCGATTCGATCCACCTGGGGTATTGGTAGGATATGAGAAGGAGACTGTTGGATGAATGGGTAGCTGCTTGGGATATATGAGGTAATGCGCGTCATTGACTTTTTAGCTAGGTACCCTATACTGAATAACACCATGACCACTGGATACGAACAAACCTATGCGTGTATTGTTCCGCGTTTACAAACCTGTAACTTCCCGGCTGCCGCGGAACACTTAGGGTTTACCCTGGTTTCGGCGGACACCTTGTCCATTGATTTTCTGGGGCGGACCTACATCATTACCAAGGAGGGGGTGCGTCCGGTCGATGGCCGGGAGGTGCAGGTCAATATCTTCAGTGTATTGGTGTATTATACGATCTCCCAAGGCGCAGGAGAACCCTTGTATGATTTCTGTTTGATGCATCATTTTTCCCAGGGTCTATGTACTCATAACGCGCCGGAACCAGATTGGCAGACCGAGCCGCTCAGAAAAGAATTCGGCCCTTCTTACCGGCACTTTGCGGATACGGTAACGAAACTCGGTTTGCGCTATGAAGGTAGCAGGGCGCCTGGTGAATACACCTGGAAGTACCGGCTCTTACCCAAGATACCGATTAAGGTCGTCTATTATGCGGAGGATGAGGAATTTCCCTGGGATATAAAAATCTTCTATGATAAAACCGCCATCTCTTTTCTAAACTTTGAACCCTTGGCCGTATTAAACGGCTGTTTTATCCACCGCTTGGTTTCTCTGGGAAAGGCCCGGCGTAACCTATAGGTCCAAGAAGCCGGGGTTTCGGAACCCATCGCGAAAACCCATACAAAGGAGGGTAGGTTTCCTGGGAAACCTACCCCGCCCTCGGGGAGGACTTAGGGCATTTGCAGCACCGGAGGATCATAATCCCCAGGAGGTATATACCCTAAAAGGATCATACAGGTCGCAGCAATGGAACTAATCCCCAGGCCCTCCCGTAAAGCCCCTTCATAAGGTTCCCTGGGGTATTCTCCTTTATAGTCAGGATCGTAGATGATGCAGGGCACCGGATTAAGGCTATGACTGGTCTTGGCCTTGGGGCTTCCATCGGCCTTGTACACTACTTCCCCGGTTTTCTTCTGATGCTCAAACATATCGTCCGAGTTGCCGTGGTCTGCGGTGATAAGCAGGATGGCCCCCGCTTCCTGTACCGCCTTGGCAAGCCGTCCCAGTTGGAGGTCCATCCCTTCCATGGCACAAATCACCGCCTGATATACCCCGGTATGACCTACCATGTCCCCATTGGGATAGTTGAGCCGGATGAAATCGTACTTCCCCGAACTCATGGCCTTAACCACCGCATCGGTGATTTCCGCACATTTCATCCAGGGCCGCTGCTCAAAGGGCACCACATCGCTCTTGATCTCCTGGTATGTTTCCAGGACCTCGTCAAATTTTCCGGTCCGATTGCCGTTAAAGAAATAGGTTACATGACCGTACTTCTGGGTCTCGGAGATCGCCAGGGTCCGCACCCCTGTGGCAGCCAGGTATTCCCCCATAGTTCGGTTGATTGATGGGGGTCTCACCAGGTACCGCTTGGGTACATGGGTATCCCCGTCGTATTCCATCATTCCCGCGTAACAGACCTGGGGTCTGCGACCTCGGTCAAAATGACTGAAGGCTTCGTCCTCAAAGGCAGCGGTGATTTCCAAGGCTCGGTCGCCCCGGAAATTGAAGTACACCACCGAATCTCCGTCTTGGATGGTCCCGATAGGAACCCCCTGCTCGGCAACGGTAAATTCCTTGAGGTCCTGGTCGATGATGCCGGGAAATTCCCGGCGATAGGTTTCTACTGCTTCCCGGGCAGAGGTGAATTGACGAGCTTCCCCATGGACATGGGTCTTCCAACCCCGTTCCACCATAGTCCAGTCCGCACCGTAGCGGTCCATGGTGATCCACATCCGGCCTCCCCCAGAGGCGATCCGGGCGTCAAAGCCGGGGGTTCTCTCGGCTTGTAAAAACCCCTCAAAGGGATCCAGGTATTCCAGAGCACTGGTTTCCCCCACATCCCGGCCGTCAAAAAGTACATGGATCCGTACTTTCTTGATCCCTTCCTGTTTCGCCTGCTTTATCATAGCCTTGAGGTGATCCAGATGACTGTGTACATTACCGTCTGAAAAGAGGCCGATGAAATGCAGGGTTCCGCCTGAACCCTGCACGGCGGATAGGATCTCTTTCCAGGCCTGACCCGTAAACATCGCCCCGCTTTCAATGGATTGAGAAACCAACGCCGCTCCCTGGTTAAAGACCCGCCCACAGCCCATGGCGTTGTGCCCCACCTCGCTGTTACCCATATCATCATCTGAAGGAAGGCCCACTGCTTTTCCATGGGCCTTTAATCGGGTATGAGGACTTTGGGATCGAAGAGCCGTTAAATGATACATCTTAGCATCCGCTACCGCATCGCCTTCCTTGTATTTGCCGTACCCGACTCCATCCATGATGACCAGCACCACCGGGCCCCGGCGACCTTTCCATGCCGGATTTTTCTTGAGACTTTCCAACCAAACACTCCTTCATCGCTACCAGTAGGATCCTTTTTCATAACTACAGATTAATGCGGACCTGCAGTCCAGCAGACCGAGGGTCCGGCGGACCTTTGAGCCGATGAAAAAGGCTTCGGAAAAACCTGTCCAAAGACGGGTTGTTTCCTTAATAAGGGTACTGTTTCACCTCTAACATGGTGAAACAGCCGCATATACTTGTAGTATAGCGAGAGGGGGTACTGAAAACCAGCCTAGGCAGCGGACGCTTAGGGCCGCCGCGGCAGGCGTGGGGGCTGTAGGTCTCGAGGCCCTATGCCAAGCAGTATCCCCGTTACAGCCGTAGGACTTTTTTCTTTCTGTCGAACTCACGTTAAGGAGGGTATGCGTGCGGCGTTTCAAGGGAGAATCAGGAGCGATGCCTTGATGGTGTGCGACGGCGCGAAATCATACGGGGTATCAGAGATAAGACAAATCAGGTAAGGCATGATGTCGCAGGATAAAGGCAATGCTTGTTTCGTTGCCGCCTGATACCGGGTTTTGTATTCCCTGGTTACGGCTTGTTTTTCTTTCATGTTTAACCCCATTGGGACACCCTCCATTCGGTATCCCCATTATAATTTGGGCAACAGCGTCAAC
>JAIRNP010000021.1 GCA_031258005.1 Treponema sp. | reverse complement strand
CCATTGGGACACCCTCCATTCGGTATCCCCATTATAATTTGGGCAACAGCGTCAACAAGTTGACGTTTCAATTTGAGGCATGACCTCTTTTCGACAACATTTTTGATGAGGCAATGCGAGCTCTTGACATTGTATAGTAATCACTTTACCGTACCTTTTAATACTTAACGTGAGTTCGATGGAATCCGCGAATGAACGCTCATTTCAGCGAATTATTCGAATGGATTCGCGGACTTTTTTCTCTCTGTCGAACTCACGTTACTTAATACAGCTTCGGGAAATTAATTTTAAGAAATTGATTGGACTTGTTCGATAACCCGGTCGATTATCGAACAACGCTATTCTAAAAACACACTGGAGAAAGAGAGAGGGTAGTAATATGGATACAGCTAAAGTTTATTTTACCGATATGCGTTGTAAAGTGGGGGAGAGCCTCCTCGTGAAGTTGGAACGGCTTATCCGTACCGCGGGGATCGAAGCTATCCCGTTCAAGCAAAAATACGTGGCTATTAAAATCCATTTTGGCGAGCCGGGGAACCTATCCTTTCTGCGGCCCAATTTTGCTAAAACTGTGGCGGATCGAATTAAGGCCCTGGGGGGACTGCCTTTCCTCACGGATTGCAACACCCTGTATGTGGGGCGGCGTAATAATGCCCTGGTACACATGGATGCGGCCTTTGAAAACGGGTATTCGCCCCTATCCACGGGCTGTCAGAACATCATCGCCGACGGGCTTAAAGGTACCGATGATCTGGAAGTTCCAGTTCCCGGAGGGGTCTACTGTAAAACCGCACGCATAGGCCGGGCGATCATGGATGCGGATATCCTCATTTCCCTCAACCATTTCAAGGGTCATGAGATGAGCGGGTTTGGCGGGGCGATTAAGAATATCGGTATGGGAAGCGGAAGCCGGGCAGGGAAGATGCTCATGCACAACGAAGGCAAACCGGAAGTTGACCAGCAGGTGTGTATCGGCTGCCGGTTCTGTACCAAATTTTGTAATCAGCAGGCTATTCTTTTTGGAGAGAACAAGAAAGCCCGGATCGATCCGGCCCTGTGTGTAGGCTGCGGCCGGTGTATGGGGGTCTGTAACTACCATGCTATTGGCAATAACAGCGGAACCAGCGGTGCAATTTTGAATTGCAAGATGGCGGAATACACCCAGGCTGTGCTGGCAGGGCGGCCTCATTTCCATATCAGTGTGGTGAACCAGGTTTCCCCCTACTGTGACTGCCACGGAGAAAATGACGCCGCGGTGGTGCCGGATATCGGTATCTTTGCGAGTTTCGATCCGGTTGCCCTGGATAAAGCCTGTATTGATGCGGTGAACGCCGCTCCGGGGATCAGTACCAGTATCCTGTCAGAACGGGAACATACCCATCAGGATCACATGACCGATATTCATCCCACTACCGATTGGCGGACCCAGATTAGCCACGCCGAGAAGATCGGGCTGGGTAAGGGAACCTACAAATTGCTTACCGTGAAATAAGGGGCTGCTGAACTTCTTTTGAAACGAATGAAGCAGAGTAAAAAGTCGTAAGGAGCTGACAGTGGATGAGCGCAGTTTCATATTAGGGGTGGATCTCGACGGGGTAGTAGGGGATTTTTACGGGGCTATGCGCCGCATTGCCGCGGAATGGCTGCATAGGCCGGAAGAAGCCCTCACCGCCGAGGTAAGTTACGGTCTTGATGAATGGGGGATTGCCGAATTCGGCGGGTATGAGCGGCTGCACCGTTTTGCCGTAACCCAACGGAATCTGTTCCGGGATATGAAGCCTCTGGAAGGGGCTCCAGCGGTTTTACGCAAGCTCTCTTACCGGGGAATCAGGATCCGTATTATCACCCACCGGCTTTTCCTCAAGTATTCCCACAAAACGTCGATTACTCAGACGGTAGATTGGCTTGATACCTACGATATACCCTACTGGGACCTCTGTTTTATGAATGATAAAGGGGCCGTAGGGGCCCATGTCTACATTGACGACACCCCGTCGAATATCATCCAACTGCGGTCCCACGGATGCAAGACCATTGTCTTCAGCAATTCAACCAACCGGCAGCTTCCCGGTCCCCGGGCGAATTCGTGGCAGGAGGTGGAAGATCTGGTCAAAGAATCCGTGGAAGACTGGGCTACCGGAACCTTGAACCTTTTCGGCGCGGCAGGTTTCCGTTCCCCTGCTTGATCCGGCATTACGACCATGATCCCTATCCTCCTTGCTACTATCAATGCCAAGTGGATCCACCCTTCCCTGGGGCTGAGGCTCCTCAAGGCCAATCTCGGCGAATACGAAGATCAGGCGGAACTGCGGGAATTCGCCTTGCGCCAACCCTTGGCGGAGAAAACCGGTCCTCTCCTTGCCGCGGCTCCCCGGATAGTAGGCTTGTCGGTTTCTATCTGGAACCATAAGGCCACGGTGGAACTCTTGGAAGCCCTGGATACGGCCTGGAGTGCGGGGATTTCCCCAAGACCCTGTATCATCCTAGGTGGACCGGAGGCAGCATACCTCAAGACCCCATCTCCGCTTATCAGCCATGCAGATTGGGTGGTTCGGGGAGAAGGAGAAGGGGTATTCCGGGAACTGTGCGGGCTCCTACTCCCGCTTAACCCAAGCCCCGGAGAAACCACCGGCAGCATCAGGGAAAGGATTGCCGCCCTTCCCTCGGTTAAGCGTATCTACGGTAAGTTCATCGAAGCCCATCCAGTGGATATACCTGCTATAGCCTCGGCCTACCGGCTCTATACCGAAGAAGACCTGTACCGCAAGCTGACCTATGTGGAGTCATCTCGAGGTTGTCCCTGGGCTTGTGCATTTTGTCAGAGTTCTTTAAGCCAGGGAGTCCGGGTATTTCCCCTGGAGAGGGTGCTTAAAGAACTGAAAGAACTCTTGGATCGAGGCGCCGGATCCTTTAAATTCTTGGATCGCAGTTTTAATGTGGATATACCCCGGGCACAGCGTATCATGGAAGTGTTTTTGGAACACCTGGAGCGGCCCAGACCGGATGCTATCCCCGGTAAGCCCCCGCTTCCGCCTCTATGGGTTCACTT
>JAIRNP010000056.1 GCA_031258005.1 Treponema sp. | reverse complement strand
CCATATAATTTCGGGCTATCCCTGTCGCGCTTTTCCAGGGCGACGGCATTTTACTTTTTTAATTCCTTATGGAGTAAGGAATTAGATATTATTGGACAAGCACCCCATCGGAACGTAATTCTTTTCTATATAAGGAATTACATTTTTAAATGCCGGAGCCCTGGCCTCCCATAGCCGGTAATTGCTTTACCCGCCTCACTTGAGTATATTGATCCTACGTGCTGGTCTCATTATCATCGGCTGCGGTATGCCGACAGGATTACAGGGTTGATATCTCAAACAACACCCGCTGCATTACCCCTCTTGTAGACCAGGGCTGTTCTATCCATCGGGTTCATCTGTACAGGTCTGTACCGGCTCTTGAACCGGGATAAAGTGTGAATTGGGGGAAACGGTCCTCAGGGCTTTGAAATACGTATAGAGAAGGAGTGTAATAAAGAATATTGTATGCAAGAAGCTATGGATTCTTTTACAAACGATCCCTTTATCATTGAAGGAAACCTCTTGGTGAAATATGCCGGAGTGGAGGATGTTTCCGTGATCCCCGAAGGGATTACCGTGATTGGGAAGGATGCCTTTTACGGGATCAAACTGCATTCCATCGTCATCCCTGAGGGAGTTACGGCTATCGGAGAATACGCCTTTGCCCATACCAAACTAGCGGAGGTGCATATCCCCGCCACGGTTACCGCGATTGGGGAAGGAGCTTTTGCCATCAAGAGCCTCAAGGCCATTACCGTATCACAGGAAAATCCCTGTTTTGCCAGTGAAGGGGGTATCTTGTTTGATAAGACCTTGCAGACCCTCATTACCTATCCCCGGGGTAAAGGGGAATGGCAGTATAAGATACCTTCGTATCTACGGGTTATCGGGGATAATGCCTTTGCCGAGACCCTGGTACGCTCGGTAAGCATCCCCCGAGGGCTGGGCTTTATCGGAAATTACGCCTTTGCCCATAGCCACTTAACATCGGTGAGCATCCCCAGCAGCGTGAGCAGGATCGGAACCCATGCGTTTGCTTTCTGTAAACAGCTTGTCAAAGTTGAGCTTTTCCGGATAACCAAAGTACATCGGGACGCGTTTATTGCCAGTCCAGTACAACTGCAGTATCGAAACTAATCCGGTATTCGTTCCTGGTGAGGTTCCACATCCGATTCCCCTTGAACAGGCGTACTGCCAAGAACCGGGTGTTTCCGGATAGTTGTTAGTGTTATAGACGGCAGAGCGACGGCATTTACTTTTTTAATTCCTTATGGAGTAAGGAATTAGATATTACTGGACAAGCACCCCATCGGAACGTAATTCTTTTCTATAATAAGGAATTACATTTTTAAATGCCGGAGCCCTGATGGGAGGCGGGAGCAAGAAGACATACTACCCTGGGTATACCTGAACTGGATAAGCAAGAAACAAGATATAACACCTTCAGGGGCATGGCAATTTAAATAATAGCGTTGTTCAAGAACTGCAGTTTCCGAACAACGCTAATATTTATGGGAGAAATAACGGAACCCGCCAAGCTATGGGGCCCTTGGTTTGTACTCCCTTCAGCCGTAAAGCCGGGGGTTTCGAGGAAAGGGGGATTGGATTACGGGACTTGGGCGGAAGGGGTATCGGGTTTGCCTTGAGCCGATTTTACGTTTAGTATATATATTCAAATTTTTTCTAAAATACCGCATAAACATACTATTATTTATTGACAGAAAAAAAGATAAAAGGGTATACTCCTTAATTATACTGGAAAAATGGTTGCCCTAGGGTAACCAGGAGGAGAACGTATGAAACGACAAAAAATGGTCCTTATGGCCGCCCTGGGCTTGTGCATACTGGGCGGGGTGTTTGCCGGGGGTGCAAAGCAGCAGCAATCCCAGCCCCAGGGAGGCGGGGCCGGCAG
Source organism: Treponema sp. (assembly GCA_031258005.1). Lineage (GTDB taxonomy): Bacteria > Spirochaetota > Spirochaetia > Treponematales > Breznakiellaceae > JAIRLU01. The sequence continues at coordinate 3,301 of JAIRNP010000056.1, read as the reverse complement.
CCTCACCCTGAAACCGGGGGTTCTTACGGTGGGGATGGAAATCGGCTATCCTCCTATGGAATACTTCGATGTGGACGGCAAAACCCCCATCGGCTTTGACGTGCAATTAGCCTATGCCTTGGCAGAGAAGTTAGGCCTCAAGGTGGACTTCGTGGATACTGCCTGGGATGGAATTTTCGCGGGGGTGAATACCGGTAAGTACGATGTCATCATGTCTTCGGTAACCATCACCCCGGAACGGCAGGAGGCCCATAATTTTACCAAGCCCTATGTCGGGAATGCCCAGGCTATGGTGCTCTTGAAAGGATCCTCCGTAACCGCCCGGAATCCCGAAGAAATCGACGGCCTGGGAGTGGCCTATCAAGCGGAGACCACCTCGGATATTTACATGACCGGTCTGGCCCAAAAGGGCGTCTCATTCACCCCTTATGAATACGATAAGGTGCTGAATTGCTTTGACGAGTTACGGAATCATCGGGTTGATGTGATTGTTTGTGACAGCCTGGTGGCCTTTGATTACGTTGCCTCGCCGGATAGTCCCTTTGAAATCGTGTGGCAAGGGAGCGCGGAAGAAAAATTCGGCATTTGTTTGAAAAAAGGCAATAACGCCCTTACCGCGGCCTTAGACAAGGCCCTGGATGAACTCTTTGCCGAAGGGATCATGCTGAAAATCTCCCAGGATATCTTCAAGATGGATATGGTCTCTGCGGCCCGGAACTAAGGTCAAAGCAAGCGAGAGGAACCGGGTGGTGAACCCCAGCAACGGCCGGTCTTTCATGACCCCATACTAACGAAGGGAGATGCATAAGGATGAGTCCGCTTCAAAAAATTATTACCTGGATTCCTCCGCTTTTGGACGGCGCGCGGATCACCATCTTGCTCACCCTGCTGGCGGTCTCCGCGGGGCTGATCCTCAGCTTATTCCTGGCCCTGGGAGAAATGTCCAAAAACCCGATCCTCCACCGGGCTTGTCAAGCCTATGTGTTCTTTTTCCGGGGGACCCCCCTGCTCATGCAGCTCTACTTCATCTATTATGGGCTCCCGGAAATCACCCCCCTCTTAACCATCAATAACCGGTTCATCGCGGCGTTTATCGCCTTCGGACTTAATTCCGCGGCCTATTGTGCGGAGATTATCCGGGCCGCGATCCAGAGCATTGATAAAGGCCAATTCGAGGCCTCCCGTGCCCTGGGGATGTCCTATGCCCAGACCATGCGCCTGGTTATTGTGCCCCAGTCCATACGGCGGCTCATCCCGCCGGTGGGAAATGAGTTTATCATGGTGTTAAAAGACGCTTCCCTGGTTTCGATCATCGCCCTGTCGGACATCACCAAAGTTACCCGGTCTATTTCTTCTTCCACAGCCTCGGCCCTGGTGTATATCCCGGCGATGATTCTGTACCTGATCATTACGGCGGTGTTTACCCTGGTGTTTCATAAACTGGAAAAGAAGTATTCGGTATATGAATAAGCGCTGCGGAGGGATAGACACATGACAATGGTAAAGACCGTAGGGGTGAGTAAGGCCTTTGGGGAGCTGCAGGTGCTCAAAGAGGTCTCCCTGGAAGTGGCCCCCCAGGAAGTGGTGTGTATCATCGGGCCCTCAGGAGCGGGGAAGTCCACCTATTTACGCTCCCTGAATCGGCTGGAAAAGATAGATCACGGGAAGATCTACATTGAGGACACCCTGCTCTTTGATTGTGTGGACGGGGTGAACCGAGTAAAAATGCCCCTCCATGAACGAAATACCGCGCTTTTGGAAGTGGGCATGGTGTTTCAGCGGTTCAACCTCTTTCCCCATAAGACGGTCATGGAAAACGTAATGCTTGCCCCGGTACATGTGCGGAAAGTGCCGGTGAAAGAGGCCCGGGATAAAGCCGCGGCCTTGCTTGATCGGGTGGGTCTGGGGGATAAGACCCACGGCTATCCTGCCCAGTTGTCCGGGGGACAGTAGCAGCGGGTGGCCATTGCCCGGGCCCTGGCTATGGAGCCTAAGATCATGCTCTTTGATGAACCCACTTCCGCGCTGGACCCCGAATTAGTGGGGGAGGTTCTTGCGGTTATGAAAAGCCTCGCCGTTGCCGGTATGACCATGCTGGTAGTAACCCATGAAATGGGCTTTGCCCGGGAAGTGGCGGACCAGGTGGTGTTCATGTTCGAGGGAGCCATCCTTGAAGCCGGGCCTCCGGGGGTCCTCTTTACCAATCCCCGGCACGAGCGTACCCGGCATTTTCTCCAGAGCGTTTTGTAAGGCGCCTGTGGCGGGCGTAGCGGGGGCGCGAGGTTAGAAGGATAGGCGCAGGTCCCTTCGTTCCTACATCCCGTGGAGCGTCCTCAGCTATATCGGGAGCCAGGCTCCTAAGCGGCAAAGACCCGAAGCAAAGGGCCGTCTGATTTCTTACCGCCACGGTCCGTCATGGGCGTTAAGCCCGCTGGCGGGCGTAGGAGTATGGCCTAACCGCGGAACTGGGGGAAGCTGTCTGAGGAGGTGAGTCCAGCGGAGGCTGACCTGCTGCTTGTGGAAGCGAGGAAAAAGCTGGAAATCAGGGGTGTGAGTCCGACCCGGACGGCACAGCTGCCCGCGGGAACGTTAGTCCCAACCGGAGGGTCTGCAAGGGGACAATTCTGCAAAACCTTTTTTAGGGTGGCACGAGGAACGTCCGCTGCTGAATGCGGCCAACCGCTGGGGGTTTGACGCCTTTTCGGACATTCAGGCGGCATATCGGGCCGGCACGGACCAGGCCCTCCCACAAAAACGATATCAGTTATGCGGAACCAAAGAACTGTGACACCATGAGGAAGATGGTCGGCTATTTCCGCGTCGACACCCCGGAGGAAACCCTGGGGGAGGTGTATCAATTCCTGTGCCCGCTGTACAACGACTGGTATCCGTCCTTCAAGCTGCCGTCGAAAGAAAAACAAGCCGATGGGCGATACAAGAAGGTCTATGAAAAGGAACCCCAGACCCGGATATTTCAGAGGAGTGCAAGGCTGAACTGAGGCGGAGGAGGTGTAATCCGATTGAAATGAACCGGAGGCTGAACGAGGCGGTGGAAAAGCTCTTGAAGTTAAACCGTGAAAAAGTCTACCGTGAAAACACCCCCTGTCAGGGAGGCGGTCAGGTCCCGGCGGCCTGATTTCGGTTGCCCCCAATCCGGCTAGAATAATTATTAGGCAATGCGACAGGGCTCCTGCATTTACTTTTGTCCCCCGAAAGGTAAAATGAGACTATCCTTGGGAGGGGATAGTATGGATATCGGAGGATTGGCTGAAAGGATCAAGGAAGTGCCGGACCCGCGACG
>JAIRNP010000007.1 GCA_031258005.1 Treponema sp. | reverse complement strand
ACAACAACACACAAACCCCAACCCCACCCAACACACCCCACCCCCCCCCCCCCCCGCCCCCCCCCCCCCCCCCCCACTAAAAAGCAAAAATTCGTTTTCATCAATCTGTCCTTGCTTTTGTATAAGATATTACTACGTATAAAACAATATAGTACATACTTATTTTTTTGTCAAGTAAAAAACAAAAAATTTTTTTTGTTTATGACCCCATGTCGATACGAGCGCTTAGTTCAAGGGGAAGGGGTTCTTTGTTTGGACACCCCTAGATGCGGATAGCCTTGATGCTGCACGTTAGAGGCGGGCGGTGAGGAGGAGGCTTTTCCATCGCCAAACCAGCGGACCGGAACAGATCCGTTCATGCAAGGTTTCCCGAAGCCGGGCAAAGTCTCCATCCCCCAAGGCGCCGGCAATAAAAGCCCCCCAGGGGGACTGCGCCGTATCAAACCACAGGGACAAATCCCGCTCGGTCAAGAGGCGGTCTTCTTTTTGATCCAAGCATTGCAGCGCTGTGGTAAACCCCAGCTCCATAAAAACCTGTTCCAAGGTATCCCTATCCCAGGTCCAGCGGGCTGACCGGGCCCCGGCAGCCGTATCTTGACCCCTAAAAAAGGCTTCTTCCGCGGCTTCCAGCTTGGTCGATAAGGCCCGGTCCCCTGCACATTCGTCCCGTAATATCCGGGAGATCCGTTCTCCCAACACCGGCGGGGACGTAAGGATAACCAGATCCCCTCCGGGGGCAAGCAGCCTGCGGGCTCCTTCGGCAAAGGCGCGGAAAATCCCCGCCCCGGCTCCCCTGCGCCAAGGCTCCCGGGCAAGGATATGATCAAAAGAGCCGCAGGAAAAAAGGGCTTCCCCTGCCTCGGGACTGGGGAGGGAATCTCCGGGGAACACCGCAATGAGCGGCTGTTCGATCTCCTCCAGGGAAGCGGCATACCGGAGAAGCGTTTCCCGGGCAGCATCCCTATCCACCAGGGCGGCGCTCAAGCCCTCCGGGGTCCGGCGGAGGCTTTCCCACAGGAGCAGGCCGTCATGAGCTGCAGGGATGAGGATACGGTCATGCCGGGAAATAGGGCATTGTCCCAGGATAGCCTCCCGATCCGCTATGAGGAGGGCGCTTCTCCCGGACTCAAGGCGCTTGAACCACCCTTCCCGGCCTGGGGAAGAAGCGGACCAGGAAAGACCCTGATCCGGCTCGCCATCCCCCATAATCAGGGCCACCTGGATTTCCCGCTTCCTCAAGACTTCCTCCCGGATCCGGCCTTCATAGCCCATGCGGGAAGGGGTGTAAAAGGTCTTTCCTCGCAAGGGCTTGGGGAGATACTGTTGGGCCGCCCAGTGATCCCGGTAGGCGTGGGGATAGATATAGCCCTTGCCGTGGCCGAAGCCCTCGCTGTCCCGGCTGGGATCCCGCAGGTGGTTGGGTACTTCTCCGTCTTCCTTATCCACTTCTTTGAGGGCGTCAAAGAAGGCCATCGTCGTATTGGATTTAGGCGCAGTGGCGAGGTACAGACAGGCATGAGCCAAGGGGAAATTCCCCTCTGGAAAGCCTATCCGGTCAAAGGCTTCTGCACAGGAAATCACCACCCCCAAGGCCTGAGGGTCCGCAAGGCCCACGTCTTCACCCGCCAGAATGATCATCCGCCTGAAGATAAAAGCCGGATCTTCCCCGGCCCGCACCATCTTAGCCAGCCAGTACAGAGCTGCGTCCGGGTCGCTTCCCCGGACGCTTTTGATAAAGGCGCTGATGGTGTCGAAATGGTAGTCCCCGTCCCGGTCATAGAGCACGGCCCGGTGCTGGATGCTTTCTTCCGCCGCTTCCAGGGATACCCGGATTTCCGCGCCCTCCGGAGGGGGCCAGGAAACAGCGCCGGTTTCCGTGGTTTCCACGGCCAGTTCCAGGGCGTTAAGGAGGCTTCGGGCGTCTCCTCCGGCTACGGCTACCAGGTGTTCCAGGCTGCCCTCCTCAAAGGAAACCCGCCATTTCCCATACCCCCGTTCCGGATCCTGGAGGGTTCGCACTGCCGTTTCCCACAGCGCCTCTGGGCTGAGGGATGTAAGCTGAAAGATCCGGCTCCGGCTTACCAAGGCCCGGTTTACCTCGAAAAAGGGGTTTTCCGTGGTGGCCCCAATGAGGATCACCGTACCGTTTTCCACCCAGGGGAGGAGGGCGTCCTGCTGGGCCTTGTTCCAGCGGTGTACTTCATCCACAAAGAGGATAGTCCGTTTGCCGTAGAGCCGCCGCCGCTCATCGGAACGGGCTATGGCCTCCCGGATATCCTTGATACCCGCCAGGACCGCGTTGAGGCTTTCAAAGGTACTTTTCGTGGTATTGGCGATAACCCGGGCGAGGCTCGTTTTACCGGTACCAGGAGGGCCGTAAAAGATGAGGGAGGAAAGCCTATCCGCCTGGATTGCCCGCCGTAACAGCCGGCCGGGACCGACGATGTGATCCTGGCCGATAATATCGTCCAGGGTCTGAGGCCGCATCCGATCCGCCAGAGGGCCGTCAGGGGCCAGAGCGCCTGGGACGGTGAAGAGTTCCCTATCCTGCATACCGGGAATTAGGGTTCAGCATTCCATTGTTCATTCCGGTACGACCACAGTCCGTTTTTAGTGGTTCCCGCAAACAAAATACCGTCGGCAGCCTGAAACAGGGTCATCACCGGATGTTTTCCCAAGGATGAATAGTATTTATCATAGTCTGAAACACTGGAATTGCTTGGATCCCTTCCCGGAGTTCTGAGGTCCATATCATCAGTGTTCAAGGTGCCACTGCTCAAGAGTATCTCCCGGTAGCCGTGGGTAGTGGACGTATAGCTCCCTTGTATGCCCAGAAGCAGCAAGGTCGCGGCTTCTTGTTTCGGTTCCTTTTTCCATAAGGCCATAGCCCCGGTGAAGGTGGCGCCCATATCTTTCTTCGTCAATGCCCCCTCCTCAGAAAGGACAAACAGGGTTCCTCCGCTCGCCCCCACCAGGGTATTATCTTGCAGGGCCATCAAGCCCGAAAAGGTACTGCCATCGGTCTCCGGAACCGGAACCACGGTAAGGGTAGTGTCATCAAGCCTATAAATCCCCGTGCCTGCCAGGTAATAATCGGTTTCATTATAAGCTGCTCCCTGGAGAAACCCGCTGCCTCCGCTCAGTTCCGCTAAGGCTCCGTTAGTATCGTCGTCCAACATGGTAAAGGCGCCGGTACCGGCACAGGCAAATAACTTTTTGTGTACTCCATAGATGGTCTGGATATGGGCAGCATTGGCAACGGCTTCCCAATCCGCATCGGTAGCCGTGGGATCCCATTTATACAGCGCCGTAGATTCTGGTTCACCGGTCAGCGCGTACAGATGGCTCTCTGTGGCGGCTAAGTCTATGATAGGGTCGCCAGGTCTTTTGGGCAGCTCATACCACCCAGTTTCGCCATCATAACATTGGATAGTTTTGCTGAATTTACTGGCCGTGTAGAACGTATCCCCTATGGCCACGATATGGGTAGGCATCCCCACGATCCGGGGATCCACCGGTTCCACCTCCAGGGAAATACCATAGAAGATAGGATCCTGGTTACAGGAACCCCACAAGAGCCCTCCCAAAACTACACTCCCGAAAGCGAAGCTCAATTTTTTGAAAACCCTCAAAGTCATGTACAGTACCCCTCTAGAAGTGATAACGAGCCGCCAAGGTCAATTCCAAGAAATGACCTTGTACGTCCTTAGCGCTCTCCCTAGTCCATTCAGGAACCCACCACCAGGCGGTGTTAAGGCCAAAGGACCAGTTCGTATTGAACCGGAAAAAACCAGATACCATGGCTTTCATAAACAATCCAAAATATCCCTCCTCCAGGTATCGCTGCGGCGCTGCTCCCACCGTGAGGGTAACGGGAAATTCAAAACGGCCCACCACTGCCTGGTATCCGGTTCTGAAGCCAAAGGGAACCATATACAGCATATTCTTTCCCAAGGTTCCGGCAGCCATGAGTTCAAATTCACCTCCCACAAACAAATGAGGAGATAAAAAATAATTATAGGCCAAGGAAAAGGTACCGGCGAGACTCACCTTATTGTCCAGAACTCCTGCGTTACCTATAAAGAACATAGGAAAAAGCACTCCCAAGGAAATGTTTAAGGTCTGGTCTCCTCGGGCATAGAGGGAAGGCATAATCCCGGACCAATCCGAATCAATGGGCACTTCATTTTCAGGATCTTCCGCTTCCTGAGCGCTCAGGGGGGCCTGCATTAACCCGCATAGGCATACGAAAACAATGAAAAGAAAGGAACGTCCTTTTCTCACCATATAACTCCCTGTTACCGAAAAATTGGGTTCATGTTAAGGGCATGTTCCCTGAGGGTAAGGCTCAAAACTCGGTTAGATCCTGAGCCCCCTCATCTTCACATAAACAAACCGCCCCGGCCTTTTGTTACTATACCGGATACCAGCGTTCTGTTCAATCAATTGATGCTGATTTTGCTTGATTGCGCTGTTCCAGTTCCAGGAATTGCAGGAGTATGGGATATTTGGTCAATAACTCCCCATATCGGGTAAGATCATCAAAGCGGATATGGGTAAGCATCCGGGCCTCTGGCTGTAGGGTCTGTTCAGACTGGATATATTCCTGCTGCTTGGCCAGGTACCCGGTATAGAGCATCCGGAATTGCTGGTAGAGACTGATATCAGGGAAATTCTGGGTCTTGATGGAACACATCAGGTTTTCAATATCTGGAAAGACCCGCCGTATATCCGCTTCCAGGGCCGCTATGGAACCGGTACCCAGCATTTCCTCGAGTTTTGCTATATCCGTGGTATATATCCGAAGCCGCTGGAGGGTAAAGGTCTCGATCTGCGTAGCCAGATTCATTTCAAAGGCGTCCAAACCCGCCTGATCCAGGATATGCCGGGTATCTATAAGGGTAACTAAAGCATCCGGTTTAATCGTAAAGGAAAAGCTAATCCGTAATGTATAGGCAAAATCCAGGGTAAATCCCGCGAAGGACGCATACTCCTTCCCCGACGGCAGGGTCTCCTGGATGCTCAGGGAATGGCTTACCTGGTCCAGGGTAAACACCTGGATCTCCGCATTGGCGGGAATCAGGGTATACCACATCCAGCGAAATTCTCCTGACCGGATGATCTTCGGGTCCACGCCGTGGGTTTTAGAACGCAATACTCCATAAGCGCCAGGAGGAACCATGAGTTGCACCCAGCCGAAAAAGAAAGCCGTACCCCCTATGATGCTGAGTATGATACCTATCACCACAAATTTCCTCATAATCCTTTCCTTGTCTGTATATCCATGGTTTTTATACAGGTTAGTCCGCAGTATTTTTAATAGTATGCAGGGTTCTTGATTACTAGAGCGTCCCTGCCTCGGGTTTTATTGATTGTAAGATACTTTCATGAGTATACTTTTCTTATATTGCTATTGTTATCATAAACAAATAGCGGGCTATTGGCAATAAGCCGGTTTTTTTGTTTCTGATAGGTGCAGTTATTGAGGAAAGGATACCATGCACACCATACCCCCGCCTGAAAAGAAACCGATCATCCTCATACTGGTGAAACGAACGGTGTGGTTTTTCTTTGGCATCTGTCTTTTAAGCCTTTTCCTGTACGCCATTGGAACGAATCAGGGATTTATGGAACGAACCCAGTTCATGCTGTTATGGATAACGGTTATGGTCGGGCTTTTTATAGGCGTTGGTTCTCTGTATGGGATTGGCTTGGATCTATGGCTTATTTTCCATAAAAAATTCCGGTATCTCAGCGGTATTGGGGGGTATCTCTGCTTCGGGGTCTTTGGTATCATCATAGCTGGCCTGGCGTCATTCATCCTGGTTCTTGCCGAAGGAAACCTATGAAATGCATAAAACGAAAAACTATGAAACGGAAACCGGTAAAACAGCTTGCCGCATTGCGGGGAGCAACCCGCTGCCGCAACGAAGTTGAGGATATGCAGGTTCAGGTGAGCGCCTTGTATGATGAACTGCTGCAGAAAAACCATCTGCAGGAGAAGGATCTGGTATCCCTCATCTTTTCGGTTACTCAAGACCTCAACGCGGAGAATCCCGCAGCAGTCCTGCGGCACCTAGGGCGTGCCCCGGATGCGGCCCTCTTTGTGGTCCAGGAGGCCGCGGTTCAGGGCGGGATGTCCGGGGTCATCCGGGTACTCATCCATGCCTATCTTCCTGAAAGGGTAGGGCTCTATCATGTATACCGGAATGGCGCAGAGGCATTGCGACCAGATCGAGCCTGTCCCGGGGGGAAATAAGCCGTGGTATTGTTTGTAAAAATCGTTACGGCGCTTATATTGCCCCCAGGATGTATCCTCCTGGGGTGTATCCTCCTGTGCCGGGGTAAAGCCCGATGGATCCTAGGGGTTCTTTTGTACTTGTTGGCTATTGAGCCTTTCCAGGATCTTCTGCTCCGTCCCTTGGAAGATTGGTATCCGCCGGTGGACACCGAACTCAGGGAACAGTTCGACGGCGCCGATGCGCTGGTGATCTTGGGCGGGGGAACGATTCAGGGATCTCCTGAGGCAGGAGAACACCGAGATAGCCTTTCTGCAACGGCCTTAAAAAGGCTGGTCTATGGATTCAGCCTGAAGGACCTCTTTGCCGGGGACTATGTGCTGACCGGGGGCAAGGTATTTGACCATGGACAGGAAGCGGAGGCTGTTGTGGCTGCCCGGGTTCTCAGGGCCCTGGGTTTAGCGCCGGAACGGATCCTAACCGAACCGGAGAGCCGGAACACCTGGCAAAATGCCCGGAATGTGGCGGAGCGTTTCAGGTACCAAAAGGTGATACTGGTTACGTCCGCGTATCACCTGCCCAGGAGCGTATTTTGTTTTGAGAAAAACGGCATAACGGTAATTCCTGCACCCACCGATTACTATAGTCACCGGAACAAGGGCTACGATCTGTTCAGTTTTCTGCCCTCTATGGGTGCGTTTTTCGGGACCTGGATTGCCCTCCATGAATATGTAGGATTGGTCCAGTATAGCCTGGTCTATTCCAAGGGTAATCCCGCTCCATAACGCCCGTAGGCGGGGAAGAGCCTGGGGCTTCACCCACCGTTCAGGAGAATCCTTATCCTCAGCCTTTCATCCATTGATTTTCCCCGGCCCTTTATTGAACTTTATAGATACTCATCTTATGAGTGTTATAAATCCATCTTGACAAAAATAAGCCTTTTATCGTATTCTATTGTGAATTTTATTAACGTTGAAAAACGGTAAGGGGTAGAGTGATGTATTGGATATGGTGGATGATCCTCCCTCTTGCCGGGTTAACCTTAGGCTGGACTATTAGATGGCTATACGCCAGATTCCAATTAACCGCGTCGGAACAGCAAGCCGAACGTATTAAACAGGATGCGATAAAAGAAGCTGAGGCTAAAAAGAAGGAGATCCTTCTCGAAGCAAAAGAACAAGTTATCCGCGAAAAAAACCAGCAAGAGAGGGAGACTCGGGAACGCAGGGCCGAATTGCAACGATACGAACGGCGTGTCGTACAAAAAGAAGAGACTATAGATAAAAAGATGAATCAGCTCGAACGGGCTGAACAGGGACTTGCCGAAAAGGAAAAAAAAATCCGGGAACGGGAAGGCGCTTTGGATCGAGAAGAAGAACGGTACCGGGAAGAATTGAAACGTATTTCCGGTTTAAGCGTGGAAGCTGCGAAGGCCCTTATTATTCGAAACTTGGAGAGTGAGGCCCGGCATGATGCCCAGAGTCTCATCAACAAAATTGAACAGGATGCAACGGTTCAGGCGGAAAAAAAGGCCCGGAATATTTTAGTTGCCACGATTCAGCGTTTATCTACCGAAGTAACCGGGGAGGTAAGCGTGGCAACCGTTACCTTACCCAATGACGAGATGAAAGGCCGCATCATAGGCCGGGAGGGACGGAATATCCGTACCCTGGAGACCCTCACCGGGGTGGACATCATCATTGATGATACCCCGGAAGCAGTGGTTATTTCCTGTTTTGATCCGGTACGCCGGGAAATTGCCAAGGTTGCTCTGGAGCGGCTCATCATCGACGGCAGGATCCATCCTGCCCGGATCGAGGAAATCGTAAACAAGGTTACCAAGGACATTTCTCAGAAGATCTTTGAAGAGGGAGAGAAGGTTCTGTTTGATTTGGGGATCCACAATATCAAATCCGATACGATCCGGGCCTTGGGACGGCTCTATTTCCGTACCAGCTATGGGCAAAACGTACTCTACCATTCCAAGGAAGTGGCGATTCTTACGGGAATTCTCGCTGCAGAAATCGGGGCCAACCGGGAGTTGGCCAAGCGGGCGGCGCTGTTACATGACATTGGGAAAGGGGTAGAATCGGATTCGGATTTAAACCATGCGGAGATCGGCATGGACATGGCCCGAAAGATGGGAGAAGACCCCCGGATCATCAATGCTATCGGGAGTCATCACAATGATTTGGAGCCTTCCTGTATCGAATCAGTGCTGGTCCAGATTGCAGATGCGATTTCCGCGTCCCGGCCTGGAGCCCGGCGGGAAACCCTGGACAACTACATCAAACGGCTGGAGAATCTGGAGAATATCGCCGCAGGCTTTACCGGGGTAGAAAAGGCCTTTGCGATTCAGGCCGGCCGGGAGCTACGGATCATCGTCAACAACGAGGTGATGAACGATGAGCAATCCCGGGAACTGGCCAAGCAGATAGCCCGGCGGATCGAAACGGATCTCCGCTATCCCGGCAGAATCAAAGTAACCATCATCCGGGAAACCCGGATCATTGAGTATGCCCGGTAAGCTTAGCCCCCTAGATAGACCGCTCCCTGGAGGTTATCGGTTTGTGGTGGAAATCAGAACTGATTCGGAACGTGCGGAGGATCGGTACCCCTTATCCGGGCGTAGGGACGGTAGGAAAGGGGAACATGTGGAGAAAAACGGTTTGAATCGTGGTTTCTCCATAAAAGGGTCTGACCCTTACTTTCGATGCCCCAACTCGATCTTCCCTGGCCTCCTCAGGGGGTTCCCCTTCCACTATCCACGAGCCATACCGATCCCCCCAGATATGCCCTATCCTCCCTGTTTTCCGGTTGTACCGTTGGGCAAACACCTGTTTCAGCCGTTTCATAATCGCCGGAAGTTCCCGCCCCTCCTCAGGCTTGATATAAAACGTGAGATGGTCGTCCGTAAGCTGCAGCCGGCGAATCTCGAAACCAAACCTGCGTTTCGTTTCATGGAATACCTGGGCAAACAGTGCCAAAGCGGTATAGTGGCGGAACAGGGGTTCCCGATTGTTGATGCGGGTATGGATTGCGTACCATACCCCTTGTTTGAGTACACGTAATGGTCTCATAGAACATATAGGTGGTTGACCAGCGGTTTTGCTTAGTAGGGTGTTCAATAATTTCAATTTTTGGAGACAAACACGGCTTGTCCACATACCGCTAACAAGTTTTGTGGGTCAAGTTTAGCTGGCAGAGCCCGGTTCCGCGGGAGGACGAAGCTCCTGAAAACCGGGAAGCCCTTCAAACCCCCTGTACCTTTTCTATGAGTTATCCGGCCCATCTGCAAAAACACGATTGATTATATACCCGGTTATGGGTATAGTGATCGTATGTTTCTTTTATAAAAAAATGGAAACAGGGTACGAAGTTGCCAAGTTACCCTAATTACGAGGAGATATGTAATGCAAACCAGGTATAGCCCCCCGAAAGACTACGACAAAAAGCGGTACGCCGAGGAAGGCGAGGAAGAGGCTGAGAAAAAATCCTCGGGATCAGAACCAGACCCCCTGGTGAATAAGATGCTGAAAACCCGGACCATCTTGTTGTCCGGAGAAATAAAAAAAGACCTGGCAGAGCGGACCATCCGGCAGCTCCTCCTCTTGGAGGATATGGGAGAAGAGCCGATCCGTATCTTTATCGATTCCCCTGGAGGGGATGCGGACGCAGGGTTCGCCATTTTCGACATGATCCGTTTTGTTAAGCCTCCGGTATGGACCGTTGGTATGGGCCTTGTGGCTAGTGCCGCGGCCATTATTCAGCTTGCCAGTCCCCGGAACCAGCGGGTAGGCCTGCCGAACAGTCACTACCTCATTCATCAGCCCCTTTCGGGAATCCGGGGGGTAGCTACGGATATTGAAATCCATGCCCGGGAACTGGATAAGCTGCGGGAAAAAATCAACCTTCTCATCGCCGCAGAGACCGGCGTGGCGTTTAGTCAGGTGGAACAGGACACGGACCGGGACTATTGGATGAATGCCGAAGAAGCGGTTCGCTACGGCCTTATTTCCCGGGTTATATCCCGGCGAACCGATCTGTAGTCATACCCCGTACTCGGCTGTGGAGGGTGAAGCATCATGGAATTCTTACAGGCACATATTGGAGGTAATCTGGTACAACAATGGTTCTGCGCCCTGGGTTTCATGGCCGGGGGCTTTCTGGGAGGAAAGCTCTGCGCCCTGATCCTCTCCGGTATGGTAAAACATATCTGCCGTAAAACGTCCAGCTCCCTGGATGACTATATCGTAGAAACCGCAAAACCACCGCTCACCTGGCTGGTTACCATCGGGGGGATTGCCTATGGCATGAGTCTGCTGAATATGGAGGAAACTCCCCGGCTTTGGGTGAACCGGGTGGTGGCTTCCCTGGTTATCGTGGTTATTGCCCGGGGCGTGGCAGCTATGCTCCAGATTTTGATAAGCCGGTATGTCCCGGCCAAAGCATCGGATCCCCTTTCAAGCAAAGAAATTGATATACAACCCCTGCTCAAAAAGTTCTCCGGCACCTTGGTATGGGTCATTGCGGGGGTACTTATCCTGCGGACCTTGGGGTATAATGTAAGCGCCCTCATGGCCGGCTTAGGCTTGGGAGGCGCGGCCCTGGCTCTGGCTTCCAGGGACACCCTGTCTAACTGTTTCGGTTCCATCACCGTATTTGTGGACCGGCCTTTTGCCCTGAATGACCGGATTAAAATTGCTGGACATGAGGGGGTAATTACCGATATGGGTTTACGGACCAGCAGGCTGCGGACCCTGGAAAACCGCACGGTGATCATTCCCAATAGCATTTTCGCGTCCACGCCCATTGAAAACATCACTGCTGCGCCGAACACCAAAGTAAGTCAAACCCTGGCGGTAAAAACCAACTGCGGCTTGGAAAAAATCAAGGAAGCCCTAGCCATCCTCCGGAACATAGGCGCTAAGGTGGAGGGAACCGATGGGACTCCATTGGCAGGGCTGACCTCTGTCAATGGAAACGCCTGTCAAATTGCGTTCATCTTTTATATTGCCAAAGATGCAGATTATATGACGACCCTGAATGCGGTCAATCTCGCGGTCCTCAGGCGTTTTGAAGCAGCGGGCATTGGCTTGGCTTAAGCCTGGTCCCGTTCTGCAAGGTGGATATGCATAACGAAGTTCCTCCGCCGGTAAAAAATCCGGTCCCTGTGTTAGCCGAATGGGTATACAAACTGGGCAGGATCCTGTACCGGTTTCTCTGGGTCCTGGCGCTGCTGTTAATCCTGGTGCTTGCAGGAGTAACGGTTTATGCCTTAGTGTTACGGAATCCCGGGGATCGGCCGTTGTTTACCCTGCCTGAGCAGAGGTTTCCATTTTTATCCCGTAAAGAAGCCCCTGAAAACCGGGCCCGGGATGGGATGTTTACCGGTATCGGACGATTCCGGGTAGTTACCGCAGATACCCCGCCTATGACCATCGTTATTTCCATTGTCTTCCCCTATCAGCCGGAAGATCGGGCTTTTGCCGAAGAACTGGACTCCAAGACACAGGATTTCCGGAATATTACCGCCGCGTATTTCAGCGCCCATACCGCAACGGAATTGCGCGAAGCCAACGAAACTCTCATAAAGGCCGAAATGGTACGCCGATATAACGATATACTGCATTTGGGACGCATAGAGGTACTGTATTTCCACGATTTT
This sequence comes from Treponema sp., assembly GCA_031258005.1. Lineage (GTDB taxonomy): Bacteria > Spirochaetota > Spirochaetia > Treponematales > Breznakiellaceae > JAIRLU01. The sequence goes on along the minus strand of JAIRNP010000007.1, from coordinate 2,902 downwards.
ATGATAATCGAATAGGCCGAGAGGTCGTTCCTAGGGAACAGGCGGATCGAAAACAGAAGAAACGACTATTCCAAGCAAGCTATCGTATCTCCACCGGGAGACCGATAACCTGTTCATAAGGCATCGTCAAGTTCATCAAGGTTCCTTGTGAATCCACATAACAGGACGGGCCGTTCTGCATTGCTTGAAGCAAGGGTATTCCCAAAGTACGGGCGTTTATCACCCCATAGGCTTGGTGCAATCGGGATAAAACCGTTTGCTCCGCAAATATATCGTTGCTTATCACCATGTACAGTTCCGGCTTCTGATCCCGAAAATAGTTACGGATAAACAGGGATTCATAGCAAATCACCGGCGCAATGCTATGACCGTCCACTAAAAAGGTATCTGCCCTGATTCCCTTGGTGAAGTGTGGAGTTTCCACAAACAGGACGGTAGTTCGTTTGCGGTAGACGTTTTGTAGCCGTCCCTCTGGATTGATGAGGGCTGAAGCGTTATAGACCTTTCCTTGATATGGCCCAGGTATTTGTGGGCTATTATTTTTTTGCCTAAAACCGGATGCTGCTGAACCAGGAGATAATCGGCTATTGCATAGCCTCCCTGGACGAGGGTACAGACAAGGCCGGGCTTCCTTGGAGGATACCCCAAACAAGCCTTGGCAATACCGGAAAGCCCAAACGCGATACTTACCATAAGCGCCACCTGCATGAGCAGGGATTTTGAAGGTTTATCCAGATACAGCATTGATGCACCGGCAACGCACAGGGCCTCCCACCCTACAGGAAGGATAAACCGGGACACCACCCCCATACAGGGCAGTAACTGCATACTCAAGGTCCAGTAAAACGGAAAGACCCTTGTGCTGAGGGAAAAAATGCACCGGGAGACATATACCCGCTAAACAGCCGTAACAGGGTTTTCCAGGGGACAAACACCTGGCCATAAGCAGGATCGAAAAGCTCGGGTTCGCCGTTTTCTACCCCAAGAAACACCACAAAGTGCCGGCTTGAAAGATGCAGGATAGCAGTCGCAGGGTGTTGTTTGAAATACTGAGGGTCAACCTGGAGCATTTGGGTCTTAAGGCCCCGCTTAGTAAAGACCATATCCATATCAGCCAGGGAAAGCATCGAATCGGTTCCCGTTTCCCTGATGAGGGACGCTTCGGTGGCTGGGGTAAGAAAGAAGGCCAGGGCCGCGTGACCGCAGGTTTCCTCCCTGGTTTGGACAAAGCCGCCCCATTCGCCGGAAGCTATACCGCCGTAAGCGGTGGCGCACTCCACAGCAATCTGGGGCTGGCCTGAAAATGAATATCCTACAGCAAGCCGATACACGGCTACAAAGATAATGCCGCTTATCCCGGCAGCCAGGGCATGGCTTTTGTTCATACCCTTATTTGAGGGGCGCCGGCGTGAAACCTACAGTTTCTATGGGATACGCAGAGGGGGTGAATGAAACGCCCCCTACCGACCGGGCAGTATTCAACTTATCAAAAAGATGGAGGGGTCGGTCAAGTTTCACCATCCTGTACTCATCCAGATGATGACTGGTATGGCCCATATTGATCGCCGCCCGATTAGTAACACCGCCGGGAATGGATCGGTATCCGCCAATGATCGCATCAATGACATATTCTCCACCGGTACCCACCGTACTCCGTACGTTTTCTCCGACTGTAAAGTACCAAAAAAGGCCTCTGTGGCTATGCGGATCATCCCCCAGCCGGAGATTCCCTATCATCATAGGTTCGCTGACCGTGCCATCAGTCATACCATTTGGAAACTGGCTTTGGATCAATGCAGTCGCTTCACGCTTGGTCATTAGGTGGTTATGGGCACTGGTAGGCTCTGTTATAAAACGACTAAATATAAAGGATGCTTCACTCGTATCAGAAGGATTGGAACTAACAGAAATACGCGCCAGGTATATTCCATCCTGATCAACAGCATTAAGGATATACATATCAGGAACCCCGCTGCTGGCATCGGTCACCAGTACCGGGGTTTCTATCTTGGCGTCCATCAACGCTGGGTTAGTCTGATACGCATAATAGGAAGGATCAAGAACACCCTCCTCAATGGCAAAGTCCGCTGCTTTCAGCAATACTTCCTGCTCGGACAAGATATTTGCCAGGGGACGCTCGGCACTGGCAGAAGCGTCGGGAGCCATGCAGTATTCTTGTATGATTTCCCATTTTTCTTCCGGCGTACTCTGTTCAAAGGCCCTCTCTTTTTGTCCGCAGGATGCAAATACGAGGGCGATAAACCCACATAACCAATCTTTCTCATGATTAATCTCCATATACCGTAAGCATATAAGCGGGCATATCCCCATAGGGAACTATGGTATCTTTCCCATAACGATACACCCATTCAGGGGCGCCATACATCCCCATCAGATACACCAATTGATCTTCTGTATACTCAAAATTTCTTGAATAATACCCAGGATCATATACTAAAAAGTATCTTATTCCAGAACTGTCTTCTTTTATGCCCCGTATCACAATGTAGTGTAAGGTTAGAGAACCCGAAGAATTTCGTATGCCATTACCAAGATTCTGTTTATTGCTGTCCACCACAACTACCACAGGTTGCCTGTAGTTGTTTATGTGATCCCATATTGCGTTTGGGTGGTGATCTACAAAGTATGCTAATGGATCACACATACCCATAATTGATATAAGAGAAAGCCATATTGCAGGCTTTCCAGTGATTACGGAGTTTCTTGGAGAAACAACAGGTTCCGCGGAATACCCGCCGGATCCGGTGGCGAAGAGCGCAATTAGTAACCGTTCACCAGGGAAGCGGAAGAAGGGGGTACTTGATTACGTTGAAAATATAGTCTATACCTGAACAGTGATTTGGGAAAAGATAGCAGCCGATCGGTTAAAAGTCATTGAAGG
>JAIRNP010000046.1 GCA_031258005.1 Treponema sp. | reverse complement strand
AAAAAGTTTAACAAGACGGCTTTTATCAACATTATTGAGGAGCCGGAACAAAACCTGTTTCCAGCCGCCCAGGAACAACTTTTATGGCGTTTACTCGCGATTAATAATACTATAACCGCCAATAAACTCGTGATAACAACACATAGTCCATATTTCATAAATTACCTGACACTGGCAGTCGAAGCAATGAGAATAAAAAATCATTCAAATGACGTAAATGTCGCAAGTGATTTGAATGATGTTATTCCCCTGGATTCTGCTGTCAATATAGCTGATGTCGCTCTTTATGAACTGCATGACGGTATTATTAAAAAGTTAGAACCTTGTGAGGATTTGCCGTCAGACAAAAACGCCCTTAACCGTTATCTTGGCAACATTAATGATTCTTTCTCCCGGCTTATGGAGTTAGAGCAAAAAATATGCCTGTAGTATTTCTTGATGATGCGTGTAATTCAGTTTCAAATATAGATAACAATCTTGATCCGGGATCTTTTCCAATTCTCCAAAACCTGCTATTATTTCCCCCGTATATGACCCGAAAACCCTATAGCGCCGCGGCAGTAAAGCACCTCTTTTGGTTCCAGGAGTTCAAAACCGTGGCCCGGCTATTGGTCAAGGGCCGCACCCTGGACGATATTAGGGCCATAAATGAGAGGGAAAACCTGCTCAAAGCCAAAACCGCCTACCGGGGAAAGACTATTTTCAGCGCTCTGGCTGCCCGGTTCGAGGCCATTCCCCCGGAATTCCTTGATCTTTTTGAGAAAACCGATGTCTTGACCCAAAAACTTATTGCAGCCATTGCCACCATGGCGGCGGACAACCTCTTTTTTGACTTTATGAGCGAAGTCTACCGGGAGAAGCTCCTTATAGGCGAGAAAACCCTGGCGGTAAGCGATTTCGTTCAGTTTTTCAGGAACAAGCAGGTCCAGGATGAAAAGGCGGCCTCCTGGAAGGACATTACGCTTAACCGGCTGGGCCGGGCCTACCGGAACATACTCCTGCAATCGGGGCTGATTGAGCTTCCCATCGGAAAGCCGAACAGTAAAAAAACCGAATGGCTTGTCCGGAAGCCGGTCGTCAATAAGCAGTTGGCCGGGCTTTTGCAAAAAACAAATATGGGCGCCTTCTACTCTGCCCTGACGGGGGAAGACCAATGACCGATACTACGACAACCGCCGGCACGGCCGCCGCAAAGAGCCGGAAAGGACTTGTCCTTCAGGAACTGGATGTCCTGGAAGGCGCCATCAAGAAACCAGAATTCAGAAAAAACAAGGGACTTGGGAATGAAGCGGGCTATTATATTTTTCACTATAGCCCTGAAGAAGAACTGCTTGTCCGGGAGCGCATCGAAAAGCTCAAGAACAAGATAAACAAGAGCGCCGCGGGCTACAGCATCGTGGAATTCGACCTCTATGAAATCATGTTGGACATCCTGCAAAAAAAAGGATTTATCGAAAAATGTTTTAAAATCGAAAAAGAGAAGGGTTTTGCCAATCTCATAAAGGAACTTACTAAAATGCTCCGGGTTGACAGCGACAAACGGGACGGCCCGGTTATCAAACACATCAAAGAAAACACCCCTCCCGATTCAGTGGTCTTTATTACCGGAGCGGGCAAGTGTTACCCCGTCATCTATTCCCATGATGTGCTTAACAACCTCCACTCCGTTATAGACGCGGCGCCGGTGATCCTCTTTTACCCCGGAGAATACAACGGGCAGCAGCTTGTTTTATTTAACCAAATTCCCAGCAAGAATTATTACAGGGCTTTCCCCCTGAACTGAAAAGAGAGGCCGAAATGATCGTAAAAGAGTTGTTTGTAAAGCCGATTGACCGCGATATTCAGGGCGTTATTAAGGTCGGCCAGACCGATGCCAGCTATATACAGCAGGAACTGGAAGAATATGTCGTTACCAACGAATTAAAAAAACACTTTAAGGATTTTTTCAGTCATTACATTGAAGGCATCGCCAAAGGGACGGATAAAACAGGCGTGTGGATCTCCGGCTTCTTTGGGAGCGGTAAATCGCATTTTCTCAAGATACTGTCGTATATCCTCGAAAACCGGGAGGCCGGGGGAAAGAAGGCGCTTGACTATTTTGTGGACGGCAACAAAATCGACGACAGCTTTGTAATAGCCGACATGACCCGCGCCGCAAGCGAAGCGGTTAACACCGATGTGGTTCTTTTCAATATTGATTCCAAAAACTCAAGCGGCTCCGGCGGCGAGCGGGATTCGATTGTCAGCGTGTTCCTGCGGGTGTTCAACGAAATGCAGGGATTCTGCGGTCCTGATCCGTATGTGGCAAGCCTTGAACGCTATCTTGATGAACAGAACAAGCTTGATGAGTTCAAAAAAATATTTCAGGAAAAAGAAGGAACCCCCTGGGACGAAGCCCGCTATGATGTGGGCTTTATCCAGGACAGCATTATCGACGCCATTACCCAGGCGGGGATCATGAGCAGCGAAGCTGCCCATAACTGGTGCGAAAAAATTTCCACCCCTTACACCATAAGCCCCGAAGACTTTGCCATTCTCATAAAAAAATACCTGGACCGTAAAGGAAAGAACCATCGCATTGTTTTTATGGTAGACGAAATGGGCCAGTTTATCGGCCAGGATTCCCGGCTCATGCTAAACCTCCAGACCTTGGTGGAGGACCTCGGCTCCGTCTGTCTCGGCAGGGCCTGGGTTATTGTAACCAGCCAGGAAGATATAGATTCCATTACCAGGAACATGGCCGCCCGGAGCAACGACTTCTCCAAGATACAGGGGCGCTTCGACACCCGCCTCTCCCTTTCTTCTTCTGACGTGGGAGAAGTAATCCGCAAGCGTATCCTGGAAAAAACCGAACCCGCGTCACAAACGCTTTCGCTGCTCTACAACGACAAAGCCACGGTCATCAGGAACCTCATCGTATTTAATGACGCTGCCCAAAAGAAGCTCTACGAAAACGCCGGCAACTTTGCTTCCGATTATCCCTTTGTCCCTTACCAGTTTGATCTTTTGGGGAACGTCCTTACGGAGATCCGCCTCCACGGCGCTTCGGGTAAACATCTGGCTATGGGCGAGCGTTCCATGATAGCCCTCTTTAAGGAATCGGCCATGCGGCTTTCCGCTGAAAGTATCGGCCCCCTGGTTCCTTTCAATCTGTTTTATGACGCCCTTGACCAATTCCTCGATTCAGGACACCGGGGCGTTATTCAGGCCGCCCTGCGGAACGATCAGATTAATCCCTCCGGAAGTGATAACTGCCTGACGGTGGACGTGCTAAAAACCCTGTTCCTTATCAAATACGTTAAGGAAATCACCGCCACCATCGAGAACATCACCAGTCTTATGTGCGCGAGCATAAACACGGACCGCCTTGCGCTTGCCAGGAATATACAGGAAGCCCTCGGTATACTCATTGGGCAGACCCTGGTTTCCAAAAACGGTGATATGTACATCTTTCTTACCAATGAAGAACAGGAAGTAAACCGGGAAATCGAGCGGCAGAATGTCAGTTCCGCTGAGGTAATAAAAGTTGTTTCGGATTTGCTGTTTGACGACATAATCGGCGAAAACAAATACAGGCTTTCAAAGTTCGGCGGAAGATACAACTTTTCCTATAATCAAATCGTTGACGACCACCGGCATAACCCCCGGCAGAGTTACCCCATAACCCTGCAAATACTGACCCCCAATTCCGGCCAGAGTACGGACACGGCTTCGTTGCACATGAAATCGAGCCAGGTTCCGGGTATCCTTGTTGTGTTCCCGCCGCAGGCTGACTTTTTTGACGAATTACAACGTTATCTCAAGATAGAACGGTACATACGTTCCGGCGCCTACCGTTCCCTGCACAAGGCCCAGGAAATAGAGATGGAACTGCATAACGAGATTAACCGCCGCAAAACCGTTGCGAAGTCCCTTCTGGAAGACGCCCTGCGGGAGGCCCGTATTTTTGTAAACGGCAACGAAGAAAGCGCCGGTTCCAGGGATAGTAAGACGCGGATACGGGACGCCCTTGAAACGGTTATCAATTCGGTCTATCACAAGCTGTCCTATATTGATACC
>JAIRNP010000032.1 GCA_031258005.1 Treponema sp. | reverse complement strand
TTTCAGGCCGGGCCATCATCCACGGCATGAATATTGCCGAAACGCCGCTCTACGAGACCGCCGGGATCATCGGTTCTGTTTTTCAAAATCCCCGCTCACAGTTTTTTAATCTCGATACCAGCAGTGAAGTTGCCTTCGGATGTGAAAATCTCGGCCTGCCGGAAAACGTTATCCGGGAACGGGTTCGGAAAACGGCGGCTGATTTTCATATCGAGCCCCTGATGGGCCGGAATATCTTCGCCCTCTCCGCCGGGGAGAAGCAGAAGATTGCCTGCGCCTCGGTGGACGCTACCGGCCCGGCAATCTATGTGCTGGATGAGCCTTCATCAAACCTGGACGAGGCTTCCACCGCGAATCTGCGCCTCCTTCTGGAACGTTGGAAAACCCAGGGCAAGACCGTGGTCATATCGGAACACCGCCTGCATTATCTTGTGGGCCTTGCCGACCGGGTAGTATATCTGCGGGGAGGCCGTATTGTACAAACCTTTTCCGGCGGGGATTTTTTTGCCCTTTCCCCTGACGCGCTCGCCGCGCTTCACCTCCGCAGCTTTTCTGTTCCCGCCCTTCCCCGGTCAGCGCCGGAGGAAACACCATCCAGGGACAAAAACATTGTCATCCGCAGGTTTCACGTAAACCGCCCAGGCCCGGACGGAGGATTACGCCTCGATATAGAGGAACTTTCCGTACCGGTGGGCAAAGCGGTTGCCGTTACCGGAAATAACGGCGCGGGAAAAACGACCTTCGCCCGCTGCCTTTGCGGTCTCGAAAAAAAGAACCGGGGAACGCTCTCCCTGGGCGGAAAACGTATCACCCCCAAGGAACGCCTGAAAAGATGTTACCTCGTAATGCAGGATGTAACCGGACAGCTTTTTACCGAGAGCGTCCTCGACGAGGTACTCCTCAGCATGAAAGTGGAAGACTCAAGCCGCGCCGAGGTAATCCTCGCCTCCCTTGATCTCCTGCAATTCCGGAACCAGCATCCCCAATCCCTTTCCGGCGGACAAAAACAGCGTTTGGCTATCGCCTCCGCTATTGCCTCCGAGCGGGACATTATCGTACTGGATGAACCGACCAGCGGTCTTGACCTCGCCCATATGCGGGAAGTCGCGGGAGCTATAACACGGCTTCTGTCATTGGGGAAAACGGTCTTTATTATCACCCACGACAGGGAACTCGCCACGGCGGTTTGTTCCCACACGATCCACATGGAAAAAGGGAAATTGAAATATTAAATAGAGGGTACTGCATTGAAAACTAAAAAGAAACAAGGGTTTTCCCGGTTGATGGAACTTGCCGGAGAAAAGAAGACCCTTATGGTCTTGTGCGGCATACTTTCAACCGCCAGCGCGTTTTTTATGCTGGTTCCGTATCTTGCCGTTTATAACGTGATGGCTGAACTTCTGCGGAAAGTCCACGCCGTTTCCACGATAGACGGGACACTGCTCATTACCTGGGCCTTGCGGGGTATAGGCGGCATGGCCTTGGGCTATCTCTTTATGTATATCGGGGGCATGGCAGGTCATATCGCCGCCTATCGTACCCTTTACGGCATCCGGGTAAGCATTGCGGACCACTTGGGACGGCTGCCCCTGGGGTATTTCAATAAAAACGCTATCGGCAAGAACAAGCAAATTATGGAAACCGATGTAGAACAGATTGAGCTTTTTATCGCCCATCAGTTGCCGGACCTTATCAATACCGCCGCCATGCTTATGGCGATGATCGTAATTATGTTTTACCTTAATCCCATTCTGGCTCTGGCTTGTATTGTTCCCATTATCGCCGGATTCATGGCCCAGTTTTCGATGATGTTTGGCAAAAAAATGAAGGCCGGGCTTGCGGAATTTTATGACGCGCTGGAAGACATCAATACCTCGGCAACCCAATATGTGCAGGGTATGTCGTCGATTAAAATTTTCGGGCAGACCATGTATTCATTCAGAAAATTTTATGCCGATGTGCTTAAATACCGGGATTTCTCGATGAAATACGCACTCAATTTTGAAAACAGCTTTGCCGCATACCGGGCATTGGTATCGTCCCTCTCGACCTTTATCCTGCCTGTGGGATTGTTTTTCTTCATTGGAAACCCGCAAAATATATCCTTTGCCTTGACCCTGATATTTTTTCTGATTATCACCCGGGGAGTTTCCACGCAGGTTTTGAAACTTAATAATCTTGCCATGACCCTCGCCACCCTTGCGGAGGCCGCAAAACGGGTAGATTCGGTGATGGAGGAAAAACCCATTGAAGAACCTGCCGACGGTAAAGCGCCGGCTTCTTTTGGTATTCGTTTCGATAACGTAACCTTTTCGTATACCGAAGGGAATGAAATCTTAAAAGGCGTCTCCTTTACCGCGCCGCAAAACGCAATTACCGCCATGGTCGGTCCCTCAGGCTCCGGCAAGTCTACCATCGCCCACCTGATTCCCCGCTTCTGGGACGTACAGGGGGGAAGCATTACCATAGGCGGTATTGATATACGGGAAATGCGTACCGAAGAATTGATGAATACCATGTCCTTTGTGTTCCAGAATTCATTCCTGTTTTCCGACACCCTCTACAACAATATTTTGGCAGGCAAGCCCGCCGCTTCAAAAGAAGAAATTTACGCCGCGGCAATGGCCGCCCAGTGCCATGACTTCATCCTTGAATTGCCGAATGGCTATGATACCCTCATCGGTGAAGGCGGCGTCCATCTTTCCGGCGGGGAAGAACAGCGGGTTTGCGTGGCCCGGGCCATACTCAAAAACGCCCCTATTTTAGTGCTGGATGAGGCTACGGCCTATGCCGACCCAGAAAATGAATACCAGATGCAGCTTGCCCTGGGTGAACTCATAAGGGATAAAACCGTCATCATCATTGCCCATCATTTAAGAACCATTCAGGACGCTCATCAAATCATCGTCATTAATGAGGGAAGAATTATCGAACAGGGCAGTCATCACGAACTGCTCTCCCATGAGGGTTTATACAAGAAAATGTGGGACGCCTCTCTGTCATCAATAGACTGGCAGTTAGCGTATTCCTAAGACAAAGGAGTATAGTTGTGTTACAGATACTAAGAAATATTACCGCCGGAGAACCGAAAAAAATAATTGGGGCTGTTTTGTGGACGCTGTTGGCAAATTTGCTCTATATGTTTCCTTTGGTGTGCATGACCATAACGGTAAGGATGATGTATGAATATTATAACGGAGCTGCCCTTAACGCCGCCCATGTATGGATTGCCTGGGGTATCATGGCGGCGTTTTTTTTCATGGTCTTTTGGGGTGAAAAGCGGGCTTGCCGTGCTTCCTACTACAAGGGCTATGGAATTTCCGCCGATGGAAGGATAAAACTTGCGGAACATATCCGCCGCCTGCCCCTTGGGTTTCTGACGAGCAAGGAACCCGGCGAATTGGGAAATACCATGATGACCGACTTTTTCCATATTGAAGAAGCCATAACCCATGTTCTGGCCCAGATTTTAGGCGGCGCTCTGATGGCCATTGTTGCAATTATAGGGCTCTGCGCCATTGATTGGCGTATGGCCCTGGCCGCCTTTGCGGGACTTCCCATAACCATTCTGATCATTTGGGCGGTGCGCCGCCTTGAACACTCCCTTGGAGCAAGCAATACCAGGGCGCGGGTAGAACTTTCCAACCGTTTTCAGGAATATCTTACCGGCATGACCGTCATAAAATCCTGCAACCTCCGGGGAGCAAATTTTACCAAGCTGGAACAGGCTTGCCGCCAGTTTATGAAGGAATGTATTAAACTTGAAGGCGGCATGGGGCCGTTTTATCTTGTCGCCGTAGGATTTCTACAGACCGGGCTTTCGATGATAACCATAGCGGGTGTCTATCTCCTTCTTGGGGGCGCAATAAGTATCCCTGTCTTCGCGCTGTTCCTGTTTATCGGGACCAGAGTGTTTGATAATTTCGCCGTAGCGATTACCAAACTACCGCAGTTTAAGTTTTATGCGGCATCCGGAGCGCGGATCATGCATATTCTGGAACAGCCGGTTATGGCCGGTGAAGCCGAAGCGCCTGCAGCGCATACCATCCGCCTTGAAAACGTGAGCTTTGGATACGGAACATCAGCGGTACTGGACAATGTTTCGGTGGAAATGCAAGAAGGAACCATGACCGCTATCGTCGGTCCTTCGGGGAGTGGAAAAACAACCCTGTTGCGCCTCATCGCCCGTTTCTATGACCCTCAAAGCGGAACAGTGTTTTTGGGCGGTGAAGACGAGCGCCGTATGGACCCTGAAAAACTGATGAAAAAGATTTCTTTTGTTTTTCAGGACATGTATCTCTTTCAGGATACCATCGCGGGCAATATCCGTTATGGCCGGGAGAATGCTTCACAGGAAGAAATAGAATCCGCGGCAAAACAAGCCGCCTGCCACGATTTTATTATGAAGTTAAGCGATGGTTATAATACAATGGTTGGAGAAGGCGGCTCAACTCTTTCAGGCGGCGAGAAACAGCGCATTTCCATTGCCAGGGCAATACTGAAAGACGCCCCGGTAATTCTCCTCGACGAAGCCACATCTTCCCTTGACCCTGAAAATGAAGCGGAAGTACAGGGCGCCATTAGCCGCTTGATACAAGGCCGGACAGTAATCATGATAGCCCACCGTCTTAGGACTATCGTAAAAGCGGACAACATTATTGTACTGGATAAAGGAAAAGCCGCTGAACAGGGAACCCACGATGATTTACTTCAAAAGGGCGGGCTTTACGCCAAACTATGGGACTTACAGCAAAAGACAAGCGGGTGGAAAATTACGGCTTAGTTGTTGGTAGTGGTCAAACAAAGGAGGGGTACATTGTATTGGAATCAGGCTATTTTGAGGGGATGGAGAGCGGGAGATACGGGAAGCGCCTTTAGGATGTGCGGCAGGGGGAGGAAAATCAGGGACATGGGCGGGTAGAGGGACGGGAAATCAGGATGGTAACGGGACTAGGGTGGCTCGAAGGGCGGGAGGATGAGACTTTGTTCTCAGAGTAAACGCCGATGCCCTGGATTATCCGTTTTTTTGTATTGACATTTTTGGGGTAATATGTTATTTTGTATAACATCATTCCCCGGTTGTGTAATGGTAGCACGGCAGACTCTGGATCTGCTTGTGGGGGTTCAAATCCTCCCTGGGGAAATTGCTAGGTCATTATTCTGTAAGGACTTAGCAAACGGCATTTTCTAAAAAAACGTGAGTTGGGTAGCATCGTGCATTTATTTTTTCGTTCAATCGGAGAATGATGCTATGTCCAGACCCCCCAAAACCGTTTACCACCCCCCGCCGCAGGGATTCAGAGACTTTTCAGATAACAATCAACTGTTCCAGCGACCTGCCTTGGAAGGTTTGCAGGGAATGGCGCCGCAGGAGCTTCCAGGACTTCCCTGATGTCCTGAGCCAGTTTCGGAACCCAAAAGCAAAGCCGCAACGGAAGCCGGGGCCTTTGCCCTTGTTGAATACCTAAAGAAAAAACTGGAGGAAGGTACCGCCCAGCGGGTCCGTGTCGAGGATCTCAACGGAAGAACCGCAAATGGATTACCCCGTTCCAGTACATTGATCCCCCTATTATCAACAGTAAGACCCGGGATACCCTGCCGGAAGGTGAAATGCTCAAGCTTTTCGGGCCGGGGAGCTTGGGCGGAGTCAAAAGCCTTAAAGAGCAGATGCCCATCCTCACTCGGCCTTATGCGGGAACCGGACGGATACCCTATCAAGATACTTCATGTATACGGAGTTTTCCCACCAAACGGTATTTTGGGATAGAAAAGGCCCGCCGGTTGATCCGGCGGCTTAAAGGGGGAGGCGCCTCAGATACAGGAAGAAGGTAATGCTTAAAACATTGGACTTGTTCGATAACTCGAACCTGCGGTTCGGTGTTGGTTATCGAACAAGTCCAATTTGTCCCAAAATCGACATACTATTTATGTAACCGTTCACGGGGATATTGCATAAAATTGAAAAACATGGTAAAAACAGGGTGTGGAAGGGGAAAATTTACAAGAACTTGTCGAAAAACAAGCGGAAATAATCAAAAAACAGGCAA
>JAIRNP010000031.1 GCA_031258005.1 Treponema sp. | reverse complement strand
TTGCCTGTTTTTTGATTATTTCCGCTTGTTTTTCGACAAGTTCTTGTAAATTTTCCCCTTCCACACCCTGTTTTTACCCTGTTTTTCAATTTTATGCAATATCCCCGTGAACGGTTACGCATGGTTTACTTTGCCGCCTGCCTTGCCGCTCTGTTTGTTGTTGTACCGATCTTCATCAAAGCGGGGTTCTTTGGCTAATGGTCCGCCGCATCCGTCCCGCTCAAGGGAAGGAATTACGAACGTTTCTGGAACTGTCGGCCTATGTATTAGTTTATGTAGAACCATTGTTTTGCCCGTACTGGGTGCGCTATTGCTAAATTGTTGCGGAGTTAGGGGGTAAGGAATGAAATTTTTGCGTGGTAATCACATTAATCCCACGATTCACAAAGATTTTGACATCCCCATAACTTGTGATATATTTGAGAGAATTTACAATTTATCAAGGAGTAAGTTATGTCAAAGATTCAGGAAATCGCTCTGGCGGTGGAAAATGGAAAATCAAAGATTATTGAAGGCTTGGTACAGGAAGCCCTGGCTGAGGGGATCGAGCCTCAGAAGATTCTCAATGAAGGGATGATCAACGCTATGACGGTAGTGGGGGAGAAATTTCAGAGAGATGAGGTTTTTGTACCGGAAATGCTTATCGCCGCCCGGACCATGAAGCGAGGGGTGGAAGTGCTGAAGCTCAAGCTGGCTACGGGGGAAACCACCATGCTGGGCAAATGTATTATCGGGACGGTCCACGGAGACCTCCATGACATAGGGAAAAACCTGGTGGCATTGATGCTGGAGAGCGCGGGTTTTGAAGTTATCGACCTGGGGGTGGATGTGCCTTCGGAAAACTTTTTGAACACCCTGAAGGCAAACCCTGATGCGAAGATCGTTGCCCTATCGGCGCTCCTCACGACCACTATGCCGGCGATGAAGGATACGGCGGCAGCGTTAAAGAATTCCGAACTCAAGGGCTTTAAGCTCATCGTCGGGGGTGCGCCCATAACCGAGCAGTTTGCTCAAGAGGTGGGAGCCGACGGGTATTCCGCCGATGCTGCCGGGGCGGTAGTCCTTGCCAAAAAGCTCACCGCCTGATAGTGAAAGGCGGGGGCAGGAAAACCGCCGCTCCCGCCATATCCCCGTAGGTCAGAAAAAAATCAATTTGTGAGGTAGACATGATTATTATCGGTGAAAAGATAAACGGTTCCATCCCTTCTATGGCCAAAGCTATTGCGGAACGGAACGAGGATTACATCCGGGGTTTGGCCAAGAAGCAAGCCGATGCGGGGGCTGCCTATATCGATGTCTGCGCTTCCACCGCGGCAGATATCGAATTGGACACCTTGAAGTGGTTAATCGGCTTGGTTCAAGAAGCGACTGAGACACCCATTGCCATTGACAGCCCCAGTGCCCAGGTTTGCGCCGAGGCGATTACATTCTGTAATAAGCCGGGGATGGTCAATTCCGTCTCTATGGAAGGGGATAAAGTGGAACGGATATTTCCGGTCATTGCCGATACCCCATGGAGCTGCATGGCCCTCTTGAGCGATGACACGGGGATCCCCAAGACCGCTGAAAAGCGGCTTGAGGTCTTTGATACCCTGATGGAAAAGGCCGCTCACTATGGGATTGCAACGGAACGGCTCTATATCGATCCTTTGGTGGAGATGCTCTGTACCTCTGAAGATGGTATCGCGAAGATCACCGTCACGATGAAAAAGATCAAGGAACGGTATCCTACGATACACCTCACCGGGGGAGCGAGCAATATTTCCTTCAATCTACCGGTCCGGAAATACATAAACCGGGGCTTCATCATCTTGGCTATGAATGCCGGATTGGACAGCGCCATCCTGGATCCCCTGAACAAGGATATGATGGGCTTGATTTACGCTGCCGAAGCGCTCCTGGGGCAGGATGAATTCTGCATGGAATATATCGGTGCCTTTAGAGAAGGGATATTTTGAAACGGGCGTTTAGCTGGGGAGCTTTGTATTGAGGACTGTATACGTATGGAAGGCACGATCGAGGCATTGAAGGAATTAGCTTTCAATTCCGGATTTTCCCATGTGGGGGATCTCCAGATAGATACTATTGAGGTGAGGCAGGATGTGCGGGATGCCTGCGCGGTCAACAAGTACAGGGCTTACGGCACGAACTGGTCCTGCCCCCCTGCCTGCGGCACCCTTGAGGAGTGTGAGGCGAGGATACGGCGGTTCAACCCGGGGGATTATCCTGCAAACCACCGGGGAACTGGAGGATTCGCTGGATTATGAGTCTTTCGCAGCCCCTTCTCCTAATTCATTGCCTGGTATGTATTTACCGATAATACAACGATTTACGCACCATTGCAATATGGCGCGATGCCTCATCGAAAATGTAACCCAAAAGAGTCCGTGCCTCATTTTGAAAATGTAACCCAAATCAATCGGCCTATCCGGTAGATACAGTTATCGGAGGTCAAAATGGGGTTAACTATGAAAGAAAAACAGGCTCTTACCAGGCAGATCCGCCCGCGCTACCGAAAAGCCGGACGGAAAGAAAAAACAGCCGTCCTGAACGAGTTCATCCGGACTACAGGATACAACCGGAAATACGCGCTGCGTATTCTCAGCAAGCCGGAAACGGCGGAGCCCCTCCTCGTCATCAAAGGCAAGACGGTCAAACTCAGGCCGCTCAAAAAAAGACCCGCCAACCGCACGGGGAAAAAAATATATACCGATGACGTCATCGCGGCTTTGCGCCTCATTTGGGCGTTTTTCCGGTATAAAGGCGGGAAACTGCCGGCGCCGTTTATGAGACGGCAGATGGCGTATATCGCTTTATGGCCGGCTTTCGGTATAACTCCCGAAGTCAGGGAAAACCTGATGCGGATTAGTCCGGCCACCGTTGACAGGGCGCTTAAAAAAGACAAGGACACCCTGAAGATCAGCGGGAAAAGCCTCACAAAACCATGCGATCCGCTCAAACACCGTATCCCGATAAGGACGTTTTACACGTCTGAGGAGCGAAAACCGCCCGGTTTCATCCAAATCGACACCGTTCACCATTGCGGACAGGCTACTTTCAGTCGGTATATCCTCACTTTGACCGCCACCGATGTCGCTTCCGGCTGGATATGCCTCTATTCCCTGCTAAACAAGGCCCATCGCCGGACTTTCACCGCCCTGAAAGACATGTACGCTAACCTTCCCTTCCCGTTGCGGGAGTTTCATAGCGATAACGGCAGTGAATTTATTAACCATGTGGTTGCCGACGGGCACCGCAATCCGGCCTGCCCTATCCCGTTCACCCGTTCAAGAGACCACAAAAAAATGACAACGGTTTTGTGGAACAGAAAAACGGCGCCTGCGTCAGGGAGTACATCGGCTATGACCGCCTTGAAGGGAAGGTATTACAGGAGCGTCCGGCCGGGGTTTACAAATACCTTGTTCCACCGCTCAATTTTTT
>JAIRNP010000001.1 GCA_031258005.1 Treponema sp. | reverse complement strand
CGTATCAATGACGCTGAACCCAGGGCTTCTCGTATCGAACCGGCAATAGGCATATATACCTCCATGTTTTCAGTATATTTTATCGGATACCCTGAGTAAACCGGGCGCAGGGCCTCCCGGGACCCGGTCAGATAAGCCGCTATTTCCGTAGTGGGCTATACACCCCTGTCGTTACAACCAAAGATATACCCGATGCAAATAGGTACAGATAAACCAGGTTCCTATGCCCAGGATCGCCAAACCAGGGAAGGGGCTTATCCAGGTATCCGCCCTTAAGAGCATGTTCCTTCCCGCCATAGCAAGGAGGGAACCGATACCGATAAAAATATATTCCTTAGTCCCTCTGTAATAGGCTGAAATACCGAAGCTCACCACGGTTATTAAGGCCATGCCCCCTTCAAGAATTCTGAACATGCCGGGATACCCGCTTATCATACAAAAGCTGCTGTCCCAGGCAAGTCCATCAATGGGAACTCCCTGGGTAATCATCAAGGTACAAAAGATGATGATCCAGATCATGATGCTTTGTTTCTGGACTTTCAGTCCTGCGGCGTAAACACTGGCTACAAATAATGAAAGAATCCCCACATACCGGCCAAAGAGGAGCATTCTTGAGGCCATGATGAGGTACACGCTAGGAAGTGCATATTTTAGTTTTAAGGGTACCATGATACGGCTGCCTTCCAAGGCAAAAGAAAGCACAAACAGGGCAATGTAGAGAATCTCCGGGGAATAGGTTTTTTCAAAGTACCGGTAAATAATCACCATGGTGATACACGCATAGAGCATGGCGCAGATCATGGAAACCACCGGCACATACGGACTAGGCTGGAAAAAATACGCCCCCAGGGACTGGAAAATCCCTGGGGATCGCCGGGTCATTTCTGCCAGTACCCAAGGATAGACCGGCATTATGGAGAAGGCCATGATGCCCACACCGATTAAGACCACGGAAGCGATACCAATTTCCCCTTTGAATAGGGTGTTCCTTTCTGATAAGGTCATACCATAAGCATACGCTGCCAAGATGGACAAGCTCAAGCCCTGAGACCGCTTAAGAGGCATAAGTTTTTTCCGATAATAAGTACATAAAGGCTGTTTCAAGGGTACCCATTGAAACTGGCTCAATAGAGGAGGCTTTTATGAGTGAACATACCTGTTCCCGGTTTAGAAAGCACATGCTCGCAGATAAAACGTATCTTACCGGCACATATCCAGCGGGTAAAAAGCCCATACCCCCTAGCAGGGGATTTTTTCACCGAATCATCACGATCCTGCTTTTTTGTTTAGGCGGTTCCTATATATGGGCAGGAGATACGGCATCCTATGTGGATTTGGGGTTTTCACCGGATGGAAAAACCTATATGTTTGCCCAGTATGGGGTGCAAGAGAAAACCTTACGGCCTTGGGCAGATTTATGTGTGGTAGATGTACCTAAGAATGCCTTTGTAAGCGGCGGCAGGGTTTCCTTTGTGCATGATAGCCCGGTAACAGCAGGTCAGGACGGTTCTGGGGCCCTGTACCGTATTATCTCCCGTAATACTGCCCTCGCGGATCGGTACGGAATCAATTACCTGCTGTTGGGGCATGCCCTGTACCTTTCCCTGAATGGGGCGGATGCGGGGGTTCAAGGAGAAACCATAGAGTTTCGTGATTTTGAGCCTGAGATTTCCTATAAGGCTCAACTGGTACCGACTATTGAAGGCGGCGGTAGTGATTTAAAATCCTCTTTTTTTATTACCCTGGAACGAACCCATAAGGACCGCTCCAGGATGCTCTATACCGTAGGAACTCCCCAGGTGAAACGGCCGCTGATAAGTTCCTATCGGATTAAGAAGGTCATAGCTGCTCCCCAGTACAATTCCCTCATATTTGTGATTGAAATGAGAAAACAAGGGGATCAGGGGATAGATATCCGGTATATGGTGGAAGCGGTAATCCTGTAGCCTATGCGCTATAGGGCCGGAAAACCTGGGTAATGGTTTTCCCCGCTTCTGCCAGATACCGGAGATAGAGCCGTTTTTCCAACTTCCAGCGCTGCCAAAGTCCTTCCTTTTGCACCTCTGTGGCCATCCACATAAACCTTTCCTGGCCAAGCAGTTCCCGGACTTGGGCAAACATATAGGTCCCCTGGGGAAGTTCAATGACCTGGGATCCTGCGTCGGTATCAGGATCAAGGATCAGGGTTCCGGCAAACAGGAGGTCTCCCAGGTAGTGTTCTTCCTCCGGTTCAATGCTCAGGTACTGATCCGGGGCGAGGTCAAAACAGAAGAGGCTTTCTTCCGGTAAATTCGTATGGGTAAAGGGGATAAGGGACGTATCTTTGCGGTAGACCAGAGGGGCGCGAAGGTCTAATTGTAGTATCGTGAGTGGATTCATGGTCTTTTAAAAATACTTAAAACCCTGAACTTAGAAAAGGCGGGCAAAGTTTAGCCCGGATACAGGCAGAGCTATGAACAGTCCTACCGATCGAGGGCTGGGGGCTGCCCTGGGCGGTAGGGTTTGAACCTACCCTTTCATCAAGGGGCTTTTTTCAAAATGCGACCTTTTGCAGAAGTCCCTTGAAGCAATCCGTATGATCGAGCCCTTATACTTCCAGAGGCAGATGATGAACACATACGGGTATATCGTCTTGAGTATAGGGGCTTTAGCCCTCTGTAACGGCTGTTCCTGTTCCTCTGAATCAGCCATTCAGCAGGTTCTGGGAATCAGTGCAGAAGCGCCGGTCTTTCTTGGGTGCAAGGCGGTTTCTGCCCAGGAAATAGCTTTTCAATTCTCTCTTCCGGTACGGGTAGTATCCCTTCACTTTGATCCTCCCCTGGAAGTTACCGCCGTCACTGAGGGCGTCCAGGTGGCGGTCATGGTGAACCAGACTCTCCAGGGAGGAGAAGCCGTAACCGTAAATATGCTGGTGGAAGATAGCCGGCGGAATACCCTGAACCTGCTTGTCCCCTTTAGAACCAAGAACGACCGGCTTCCTTCGTGTATGATTACCGAGCTTCGTACCGAGTATGCCAAGCCAAAAGTGGAATTTGTAGAGCTGAAAACCCTAAGCCCGGGAAATCTTGGAGCCTTACGGCTCTTCATCGCCAGCAATGGGGACAAGCCGGTATTTGAATTCCCTCCCGTAGAGGTAGATGCCGGAGAGTACCTGGTCATCCATTTACGCAGCCTGGAAGAAGGAGTCCTCAACGAGACCGGTACGGATCGGGGGGCTTCCCAGGGTACCGAAGCCTTCCCAGAATCCCGGGATTTTTGGGTCCCCGATACAAAAGAAAAGCTCAGAAAAACCGATGCGGTCTTTCTCATGGATCAGGATGACCGGATACTGGATGGGGTGGTACTCAGCGAAAACTCCGATGCCTCCTCCTGGGCCAAGGCGGAATTAGCGGAGGCTGCCAACCTGGTAAACCGCCAAGGGGCCTGGCTCCCTTCCCCGGATCCTCCACATGCCGTACCCAGCAAAGGGACTACGGTTACGAGGAGTATTTCCCGGAATGAAACCGCTCCTGACCGCAACAGCGCGGAAGATTGGTATATCACCACCACCAGCGGGGTTACCCCGGGTAAGGCCAATACCCTTAAACGGTATGTACCCTAAGCGATTCAACCACTACCGGCTAAAGCCGGTAGATTGATAGTGCGGCTTAAAGCCGCGAAATGTTGCGGCTAAAGCCGCCTGAAATGCCTATTCGCTAAAGCTCTCTTGTAACGATTACGACTGAAACTCGTCCCCTTCTACCTTGAAATTGCTTTCCCCCTCCCCTTCTTTCTTAAACTGATTCGCTCTATATTCCTGTATCATCTCTTTCCCTATACTCCACTCCACTATCGTTATCCCACGCGCCGTACACCCCCTGTCTGAGTAGTTCCCGTAATCTTTCTCCGATTCGCTTCGTGAGTATTTTGTACCGGTATTTTGTTACCCACACTCTGTGATACTTTATATCGTATATGCTATGACCCTCATGTAGGTATTCCGCCATATTACCGCCTCCTGGGTCCTTGTTTTATCTCAATCCTCCAGCCCTTTCAATCGCTAAAAGCTGACCGCCTAAAGGCGGTGGTTTTAAACCTGGCACATGGAAAATAAAGGCGGGATTATATCAAACAAGATTTGGTGTCTGACACCTGTTGGCTTTTTTGCTTTGGCTGGCGGCTGCCGTCAAACGATACCGGGAGGTTCGTCTAACAAATCAGTCTGCCCATGCAGACGCTGATATAAACTCCCATACACCCACTCTACAGCTCGCTCCACAAGTCCTGCCTTCACCGGATTCTCCTCTAGGTATTCCCTCACGCGCAAAAACTCTCCTACCACCTGAATTATCCGCGAATAGAAGCGCTCCCCCCACACATGCCCAGTCCGATTATGCGTCTTATTCCACGCCTTGGCGAAATTGCACTTTACCCATTGCATTATCTCCGATAGATTACCCTCCTTGCCGGGATTTATCAAAAAATGGATATGATTTCCCATAATACAGAAATCCCACAAGCGGAAACGGAACTTCCGCTTCGCCTTTCCGACGAAAGTGAGAAACAACAGTTTGAATCGCGGTTCAAAAAGGCTCATGTCGTTATGGTCTATTTTCGACGTGACATGGTAGGTTGCTCCGTTCTGGAGTATGCGCAAACTTCTCATACGTGTAATAAGAGTTTGGCATGAGAATTACTTCTGCTTTTTAGATTATTTTATCGAAAAGTGTCTGACACCCCAAAACATTGAAAAAAAATGCGAGGAGACTTGTCTCCTCGCACAACCCCATAGGGTAAATAAGCCATGACGTCTTACTTCGCCCGAGACAGGGTAACCGCCGCAGTAACCACAATATCATCCACCGAAGCTCCCCGGGATAAATCACTTATGGGCTTGGCAAAACCCTGGAGGAAGGGGCCAAAGGCTTCAGCTTTTCCCAATCGCTGCACCAGTTTGTAGCCGATATTCCCGGCGCCTAAGTCGGGGAAGATCAAGGTATTAACCTTACCCCGGACAGGACTGCTCGGGGCTTTCTTGTCGGTTACTGACGGTACCAGGGCAGCGTCGGCTTGCAGTTCCCCGTCGAATACAAACGAAGGCTTCCTCCCCTTGAGCAGCTCCGTAGCGGCTTGCACCTTCTGTACATTTTCATGATCCGCAGAACCTTTGGTAGAAAAGGAGAGCAGGGCCACCACCGGTTCGGCGCCCAAGAATTCCCGGCACGACTGGGCTGCACTCTCGGCAATGTCTGCAAGCTGCTCCGCAGTAGGCGCGGGAATCACCGCGCAGTCCGAGAAGATAAGCGCCCCTTCTACCCCCCAGGCAGGATCCGGGGTCTGAACCACAAAACAGGACGAAGCGGTTTTGAGACCAGGAATGGTACCTATGATGGCAAGGCCTGCCCGCAGTACATCGCCGGTGGTATTTTCCGCACCCGCCACCATAGCATGGACCTCACCAAACCGTACCATCATAGCCCCCCAGCGCAGGGGAGCCAGGATATCCAGCTTGGCTTGTTCAAGGGTCATGCCCTTTTTTTTCCGCAGCTCATAGTATTCCTGGGCATATTTTTCAAGGAGCGGTGAAGCGCTGGGATCCACAATATGAATCCCCTCCAATTTGACCCCCCCTTGAGCCGCTACATTTTGTACCTCCGGCTCTTTACCGATCAGGGTTACGGAAGCGGCAAGCCCTTCATCAGCGAGAATCCGGGCGGCCTTGACCGTACGCGGCTCTGTTCCCTCTGGCAGCACCAGCTTTTTCTGCAGGGATTGAGCCTTTTGACGCATGTCCTTTACAAAATCCATAGAGTACTCCTTAATCAGGCTGTTTTTACGTATTGTTTTATGTATTACTTGGATTAGCCTTTTATGTCTCAGTATATCCGCTTATGGAGGGCTATGCAAGCAAAACTCAAAGACCCGGGTGCAACTTCTTTTTCGGGGCATTCAGGCAGCCATGATAAAGTTCCGAACCGAAGCGCCCCATAGCCCGCTCTCTTCCTTGGCTTTTAGGGTCACCATGTCTTGGGCTGTCGGCTCATTCCACCTCATCCCCGCCTGTTTGCATCGTTTTTGCACTACCGTCTTGTTCCCGCTTTCTATCGGCCCAGACCCTATGGGGTAGCCACGCCGTTTATAGCCGGCGTAATCTATCTTCTTCCTGTTATGCTCAAGATGCGTATACGGATTCACCACTCCCGCGGGAAGGGCTTTCCCCTTATACCGCTCCAGCCGTCTCATGACTTCTTCCGGCCCGCTCTTTCGTAACAGCCCGATAAGTTCTTCCGCCCAGGGCACGTACTGTTTCTCATCCCCCGGAAACAGATACTTCCCGAACCTATAGCTGTTTTCCGCCAGATGATATAAGTCCAGTGTTCCGAACCCTTACCTCTGTTTCGTTGAGCGCTGTTTTTTTTCCTGTATCAGTTCTTTCTCCTCACTGGTGTTGGCCAGTTTGGTATACAGCCGTCTGAGAATCTCATCCGATACTTGTCGTGTTGCTCCCCAGAGCGCCTCTATAACGCTGATAGTCAGTTTTCGTTCAGCGTGGGTCGCCGCGAATTGCTCCGCTTGGGCTCGCAGGACCGCCTCGAATCCGGCTACCGCGTCCGTTATCAGTCTCTCTTTTTCTTGTGTGTCCATCGCTAACTCCTGCCTTG
>JAIRNP010000171.1 GCA_031258005.1 Treponema sp. | reverse complement strand
TTCCGCCGTTTTCTGCTTTCTACACATCATTCCACCTTCCTTTCACTCCTGAGACTCCCATTGTTCGGCCCTTCCCTTCGGTTCGTATCCGCTTCTTTCAGGACTGTCCCCCTCATGGCGCTATGGCTTCTGCTGACTTCTTGCGATTCAGCCAGACATCACTGCCTGGGTTCCTTGGCGGTCGAGGACTTCCATCAGTCGCCGCCTCGGTTGTTCGCAAGACCTCCCCGGGCAAGGGCAAGCAACCTTCATCCCATGCAACCGCCGCATTTACACCACAGGGTTCGGGTAGTATCGGACTTCACTTTGTGACGCAAGCTCGTCCGCCCTGTACTGCCTTCTATGCGGTTTCTATTCGTCGGTTCGGGACTTTGCCTCCGGCTTCCTTCAGATTCCACCTCACGATGGACACCCTTGCCTTTGGCTTCGGACCAAAGGTCCGCCGCTTCCTACTACCAAGCGCGTAGCGGACTTTCACCGCCTAGTTACTCCCCATGCCGGGCGCACGTCAGGCACCCCCGGCAAAGCCGGTGGCTTGAGGAAGCCCCCTTAAAGGGGGCTAAAAATTTAGATAACCTTGTCCTCCTGCCTCTATCTTCTCTTGGTTCTGTATATGCTCCCGGATTTGTTTCTCATCCAACCCTACCGTACTAACACAGTAACCCCTTGTCCAAAAGTTTTTATTCGCAAACCCCTTGGGTTCACGTGCTGACAATTCTTTATGTATCCTGATCGCGCTTTTTCCTTTCAGATACCCGATTGTCATCGCTATACTATATTTTGGCGGCACCGATATACACACATGTATATGATCTGTCATCGCGTGCGCCTCCAGTATTTCTATGCCTTTATACCGGCATAGTTCCCGTAGGATTGCTCCTATCCTCTTTCTCAATCTCCCATAGAGTACCTTCTTTCGGTACTTTGGGACGATTACCACATGGCACTGTTGAAAATCAGTGAAAATGTCCTATAGTGCGTTCAATAGAAATGTCCTGTCTGATAAATTTAGTCAGGAGGACAGAAGTGGGGGAAAAAAAACAGGAACAATAAAAGCCTGCGTGGGAAAATCATGGAAATGGTTAAATGCGGATTTAAGACACTCGCCGCGGCAGCAGGAGAAACAGGCGTTAGTTGCCGGCAGGCGGAACGGATTTATAAGCGTCATAGAGAGGGAGGGGATGAGGCGCTGGTTCACGGCAACCGGGGGAAGCCCTCAAACCATAGAACCGACACCGGGGTCATAGGACGGGCGCTTCAGTTATGCCGGGACGTGTATAGTGATTTCGGTCCTGCCTTGGCTGCCGAGAAGATGAGGGAACGGGACGGGTTGGAAATCACCGCAAGCACCTTACGGCGGGCATTGGTGTCCGCCGGGTTATGGAAGCAGAAACAGAACGGCAATGAGCGCCGGAGCCGGCGGGCTCCCCGGAAGCGTTTTGGCGAGTTGGCACAATTCGACGGAAGTCCCCATGCCGGGATTGAAGGCCGGGGGCCCCGGTGTTGCCTGACAACGATGATAGACGACGCCACCAAGGCACGGCTGTCCTTGTTTTTTGACGAAGAAACCCTGTTTGGGGCGATGACGACGCTCAAGATGTGGATAGAACGCTATGGCATCCCGGAATCCTTGTGTTGTGACCATAAAAACGCCTTTGTTTTGACCCGGGAGCCGGCCGACGCGGAGCTGTTGAAGGGGACAACCAAGCCGAAGAGCCATTTGGGGCGCGCCTGTAAGAAGCTGGGCATAGAAGTCATCCCGGCAAACAGTCCGCAGGCCAAAGGCCGTGTGGAACGCAACCACGGCGCAGACCAGGACCGGCTGGTTAAGGAGTTGCGGCTTGAAGGCATTTCCACCATTGCCCAGGCCAACAGGTTTCTCCTGGAAACCTGCCTGCCCCAAATGAACGCCAAGTTCGGCCGCCCCGCCCTCAGCGACGAGGACGCCCATGGGTCCCCGGAGGGCTTTAACCTGGACGACATCCTTTGCATGGAAGACATACGGAAGGTCAGCAATGACTATATCATTCGTTTTCATGCCCGCCTGTTCCAGATTGTGCCGGAAGCTAAAGTGAAGCCAAGACCGGGGGACGCCGTGCTGGCACGGACAAAACTCGACAGCTCTTTAACTATCCTCTGGAAAGACAAGCCGTTGCTGGCAAAAAAGGTGAATGCCATCTTTGACGAGCACAAATACGCTCAATAGAAATGTCCTATCCAACCTGACATTTCTATTGTTCTCCGACATTTGCAGCGTACTTGGCTTGAAAATCCCTGCGCTTTCCCGCATAATTTTCTTCGCTTCATTTTGAGGAAGGGCCCTCCGGTACACCGGGTAAACCGGCAAGTAGAACCGGCATATCAGGCAGGGCGGAATATGGCGGAGGCCCTTCTTTACAGACTTCCCTGAGCCTGGTATGGTTTACCTATGGGTAGTCCACGATTCAGAAAACGATACCTCGTTTTTGGTGTGGTGTTCGTGCTGGCGGGCCTCCTGGGCGGGGTCTTGTGGTTCCGGGCGCCGGTGTTGTTTGTTACGGATGCCCCCTTTAATGCCCTGTATGGTTTTCGCAGGGCCGGAATAAAACGCCTCGAAACCACCCTCAGGATGATGCGGCAGATTAAGCCGGTGCTTATCGGAGAAAACGCCGGTCCGGATATGGTGCTGTTTGCCGTAGAGGAAGCCCATAGCGCCCCCTATGGAGTATTGTTCCCTTACCGGTATTATGAAGGAGCTGAACGGTATACAGCTCAATTTCCCCACGTCCCGGTCTTTATCTTGGGAGCCCGGAACCGGGATCCCCAGGTTCCGGGAGGGATCTTCGTGGGGACCGATACCCCGTTGGATCTGTACCGGGCAGGGCTCTGTGCCGGCATTATTGCTCAGCATGAGGGTTCAAGGGATGGAGAGCCCCTTCCTCTGGGGGAGATCCTGTTTTTTCAGAATGAAGGAATTTCTGCTGAATACCGGGAAGCCTTTAGTATGGGGCTTCGGGAACAAGGATTTACCAAAGAGCCAAAATATCTCAATATAAAACAAGATTATGCCGATACTATACAAAATATTTCTTGCGTAGTTATGCAGGGGCAGGCGACCTTCTTTCTTGAACGGAATCTGGAGATACCGGTTATTCTGTTTTCGTGGATTGATCCGGAGCTAACCTCAAGGGCAGTAAAGCTGGTAGTTGATGATTCTCCTTGGGCAGCGGCGGGGAAGACGATAGCTATGATACGGGGGAGGCAGGGAGAAGCTGTTCCTTCGGACTGGATATTTCCAGGGAAGCGAAGAGTGGATAAAGAAGTTTTAGGCCGTTTGAAAAAAGTGCTGCTGAGGAGTATACTTTAATGTAAAAACTATTGCACAAGAGGATTAATATGATTATACTTGGATAAGTTTGACAAAGGTCTCATAAGTAAGTATACTATTATTTGATCTTAAAGTTCCCTGCATTGAAAAGGAGTATAGGATGAAACATGGTAGTTTCAGGGCTATTTGCTTAATTTTTTTGGCATGTATAGCAGTATTATCAGCTTTTGGTGATGAGCAGGCGGTGGCTCTTGAATCCAGGATTTTGGAGACGTTTGATCAAAATGATGAGTCTCTGTACGACTGGAAGGTTGAGGCTAGTAAATTCGCCACTAAAACCGATGAAGACTCATTCCCTAAAGTAACGTACATTGCTACATGGCCTGCAGCACTTTTTGGGTCTAACCCGGATGGGGCAGACCTTAAGAGTCTTGGTATTTGGGGTCGTTTTGATCGCCGGGGATATAACTGGATTGATGTGTATCCGGTAAACGCAGGTGAGGAAGATGGAGGAGCCGTTGAGATTCCTATTCCTGGCCGGGTTCGATATCTGGATATGTGGGTATGGGGATCCAATCTTAATTACCACATAGAAGCCTATCTGCGGGATTACCAGGGGGTAATTCATACGGTCGATCTAGGATCTATAGCCTATCAGGGATGGAAAAATTTGCAGGTTGCCATACCTAAGAATTTCCCCCAGGCTAAACGGGTACTTCCTCGGCTTGCTTCCTTAACTTTTGTTAAATTCCGGATATGGACGGCGCCTACTGAACAAGTAGATAATTTTTATATTTATTTTGATCAGCTCAAGGTGCTTACCGATACCTTTGAGGCACCTTATGACGGTGATGAGCTGGCAAATCCTGCTCGGGTGCAGGAATTCTGGAATAGTGGAGATAGTGAGGGAGGTCTTTAATGAAGCGATTAAGCGGTATAGCCTTGTGTTTTTTGTTGAGTGGGGCTTTGTTTGCTCAGAATCAGGATGAGGCAGTGGGTTCCACGGATCCGAGTCGGATCGGAATTGATGCGGCTCAACAGAACCTGAAAGAGGTTTCGGTTGATAAATTCGAACATGATGGGTATTGGCAGCCTACCATTTCTGTGGACAACGGGTTTATCAGTTCTCGGCTTTTTGAAGGAGCTCCGGCAGGAAAAGAGCCTTTACCGGAAGAAGAGGGAATGGATATTCCTGATCAACATGTATTGGGTACCCGGGTTGATTTCCTCCATCGAGGACATGTCAGTTTTACCTTGACCCCCTTACGGCCTATTCCCATTGAGGGGATAACCAAGACTATTTCCGTATGGGCAGTAGGACGGAACTTTAATCATGAATTAAAGATCCTTATCCAGGATTCTCTTGGCCGTCCTTTTGAACTCTCTATGGGAAAGCTGAATTTCCAGGGATGGAAGAAGCTGACCGTGGCGATTCCTCCCCAAGCGTATGATGGAAAAGGCGGTATTGTTCAGCGGAATTATCATTATAATAACTATCTGGGTATTAAAGTTACCGGGTTCAGGGTCGACTGCGATCCTGCGGAAGCAGTGGGGACGTACTATTTTTATTTGGATGATCTCCGGGCCGTTACAGACCTATTCCCTGAGAACAACCGAGACCCGGATGATATGGCTGACGCCTGGTAGAACCGGGAAGTTCAAAGGGTCGGTATTGGTTCTTTGAATGAGGAGGGTTAGGGAAAGGAGTGAAAGCATGCACCGATCCCTAGCCCTTTTTTATGAGATAAAATACCCCAGCCTCCACCTAGAAGTAAATACCCGTTGTTTTTAAAGTCTTTTTACCATTCATTAAAACCAGGTAAAGCATACTCCGCTGTTGTGCTAAGAGCTGGGTCTGATCCGGGTATAGAGCAGGGCATTGCCTTTTTTAGCCAATCGTTTCACGATTCCGAGCCTGGTAAGTACATAGAGGGTTTTGCGGGCCAAGGAAGGGGTGATTCCGGCGATGTTTCCTAAATCCCGAGATGTGAAGGGTTCAACTTCCAGGAAGGGGAGAAAAAGAGTATAATCATGCTTCCCTGAAAGCATAAGCGAATCCTGAACGGCGATGAGCTGGGTATCAATGATGCTCATTCCGTTACGGCGCCAAGAACCCCAGCCGTCTTGTCGCCGTTGTTGTTTTGTAACTACCATAGCAAGTTCTATGGTTAATCTGGGGATGAGGGGTATTTCAGGAGCATACACCAGGGACTTGAAGAGGTCCCAGATAGTCCCTTTCCGCGGGCTTTTCCGGCTATAGCACCGCGTATTTTCTGCATCATAGACTTCGATGTGTTTTTGTATGATAATAGGATGGATGATCCGGATTGGGTGTAAGGGGGCAATATGAGCAACCTTATCTTTGAGGGGCCTAAAGCTACCGATTTGTACCTCGATGATCTCCCCGGTTTTGGTTATCCCATCACAGACGTACTTTCCCTTATACCCGGTGCTCACCTCAATTATACCTTCTTTCCCAGCATAGTGGATTTTGAGATCCCGGTGGAGGCTGCTTTCTCGCACTGTCCCGATAGGATTATCATATCCCTCAAGGGGAATCAACGCATTTTCATAGGGATGCATAGGAAAAAGCATACTCCAGCCCACAGGGAAATACAAGAAAATCCCGTTGGATACTCGATAGCATCTATTTTCTTAATAAGGGCCTTGACGGAGTCTCGGGGCTGAATGAATATAGAGAAAACAGGTAAACATACTGCGGGCGTAAAAAAACGGTAAGCCTACCAGTCCGTCTGTAAGGAGGACCTATGGAAAACATGCAGATACCGATCCCAGGAATTGAAACTATCTATCAAGCAGGGTATTTTATAGACATGTATCTATACTCCATTACCGTATTATTGATTTTCTGGAGTGTTCAAGGGTTTACCGGGTATAGCGGAAGTTGTTCAAAAACTGAAGTTTTTGAACAACTCTAATGTATACATAAACGACCGAGTTTAAACAGGAATGGAGTCTATGGAAATCGTTCATACTCCGGTTTTGTTGGAAGAGGCATTGCAATTGCTTGCTCCTCGGCAGCCCGGGGAGTTGATGATTGATGCGACCGTGGGGGAGGGAGGGCATAGTTATGCGTTTTTATCCCGATTTCCCGATTTACGGCTTATTGGTATTGATGCAGATCGGGAAATACAGGAGGTAGCTAAGAAGCGGCTTACGGTATTTGGGGAACGGGTCCATTGGTATACCGGATGGTCTCATGATTTCTTTGCCGATTCTTCGCATGAAAAGCCGGATACCATACTCATGGATTTGGGGGTAAGCCGGTATCATTACGAGAAAGGAGACCGGGGGTTTAGTTTTCTGCGGGATGAAGTGCTGGATATGCGGATCGACAGGACCCAGAGTCTGGATGCAGCAGCACTCCTGGCGGGTCTCTCCGAAAAAGCGTTAGCAGATTTGCTGTATACCTATGGAGAAGAACGGTATGCAAGACGGATCGCCCGCAGTATTATGGAGGCTCAGTCCAGGAGGGGCAGGATAAGCCGGTCTGGGACCCTGGCGGACATTATCGCTCGGGCACTGCCGGGGCGGTACCGGGGAAGTATCCATCCTGCCACCAGGACCTTTCAGGCGCTGCGTATCGCGGTCAATGGAGAACTTACCCATCTGCAGGAGCTTCTGGAAAGGGCTTTAGGGGTGCTTAAACCCGGAGGCCGGATGGGGGTCATCACCTTTCACTCCTTGGAAGATCGGATCGTGAAGCATTTCTTTCGGGAAAAGGGCACGGGTTATACTTGTCCTCAAAATCAACCGATATATACCTATAAAAGGAGCGGTAAAAGTGTTAAGGTGCTGTATCGAAAGGGTATTACCCCCGGAGCGCTGGAAATACGCAATAACCCGTCCGCTCGAAGTGCCCGGCTTCGGATAGCGGAAAAAGCCGTAGAGGAGGATCTATGCCTTCAGTATAAGGAGATGCAGTGAAAGGGCAGCTGGTACTTTTATATTTTATTGCTCTTACCATCCCGGTGCTGTTAGGTATTACCGCCTGGCAATCCTCCCGATATGCTGCGTTAGAACGGCAGGTGGGACAACTGGAAGTGGATCAAGTGGAATGGATAGAAAACAATAAGAGTCTTATTGCCGGAATTGCCGTACTTTCATCCCCAGGGAGAATAGAAAAAATAGCTAAAAATGAATTAGGTTTATCAAAAATACATCCTGAAAATGTATTGCAGATTCGCATTGAAGGGAGCAAGAGCCTTGATGGATAATCCTCAAAAGGAGACAGGACAGAAGCGGAAAGAAGGGGTCTCAAAGGACCCGGGGATGGTGCTATCTTTGGCTGAGTTATCCACGGCCCTGGGAGCACAACTCATCTCCTTTCAAGAAACCCCGGATCCGATCCATGGAGCTTGTTCATCGGTATGTATTGATTCCCGGCAGGTGGTACCGGGGGCCCTTTTTGTAGCGCTGGCAGGTACGGTCCAGGACGGGCATCGGTATGTAGGGGCGGCCTTTGCAGCAGGGGCAAAGGCGGCGATGGTTGCCCGATCTCGATTGGACGATCCTGCCTTGGATCTGACGCATCAAACCCGGGAAGCCCGGGGTTTGCTCTTGGTGGTAGAAGATACCCTGGGAGGCCTGCAACAAGCCGCAGCTTGGTACCTGGCCCAGTTCCCTCATGTGCTCAGAATCGGCATTACCGGTTCATCGGGAAAGACCACCACCAAGGAGATTGCTGCGGCGATAATCGGTCGGGAACAGCCGGTGGTCATGAACCAGGGCAACCTGAATTCGGAAACCGGGCTTCCCCTGTCGGTTTTT
Organism: Treponema sp.; assembly: GCA_031258005.1. GTDB lineage: Bacteria > Spirochaetota > Spirochaetia > Treponematales > Breznakiellaceae > JAIRLU01. The sequence goes on along the minus strand of JAIRNP010000171.1, from coordinate 29,027 downwards.
ACGGTTCGTCCTCATCACCGGGTGGGGATTTTTGAAATGGGTATGAACCGGACAGGGGAGATAGGGGAACTGGCCCGGATACTTAAACCCCATATCGCCCTCATTACCAATATTGGATCCGCTCATATCGGCATCCTTGGGAGTAAGCAGGCTATTGCCCAAGAAAAGAAGGGGATCTTTTCCGCGTTTTCTGGCAATGAAAGGGCCTTAATCCCGGAGGATGATCCCTATAGGGATTTTCTTGCCGCAGGTATCAAGGGAAAGGTTTGTTTTTATGGCCCTCAGTTATTCAGAGAATTAGCGGATCTCCAGGATCGGGGACTTGAGGGTATTGACCTCAGGTGGGAAGGCATGCCGGTTCACTGTCAGCTTTCAGGAAAGCATAATATACGAAACCTCTTAGCAGCCCTGGCCATCGCCCGGGAAGTCCCGGTCCAGTCCAAGGCAATACGGGGAGGACTTGAATCGGTACAGGCGCTCTTTGGCCGGAGCGAGATTCTCCGTGGCCCGGTTACGGTGATTCGGGATTGTTATAATGCCAACCCTGAATCCATGCAGGAAGCCATTGGATTCTGCGATAGTCTTGACTGGCAGGGACGGCGGATTTATGTCATCGGTGCTATGCTGGAACTGGGAAGGGCTTCCCTGGAGGCTCATGTAGCACTTGGCCGGGTCTTGGCAGATTCCAAGGCGGATTGGATCGGTTTTTTGGGTTCCGAAACCCGAGGGGCAGCAGCGGCCTTGGACCAGGCCCTGAGGAGGAACGGCCGGGGAGAAGGGGGCAAGGCGGGATTCTATTATACCGATAGCTTTTCTTCCTTATCCCAGGTGCTGGCGGACCAGATCCGGCCTGGTGATCTGGTCCTGTTAAAGGGTTCCCGAGCCTGTGGATTGGAAAGACTCACCGATGTGGTGACGGGCGCTTATGCGGTAAAGGCAGCAGGAGGAGTTTAGGTGTTTCTGGAATTCATTTACCCCTTGGTTAAATATTTCACCCCCCTTAATGTGTTTCAGTACCTCTCATTCCGGGGCGCCTATGCGGCCTTAACCACTCTGCTCATCTGTTTTATCTTAGGTCCCCGGATAATCGAAGCCCTTCAGAAACTCAAGATAGGCCAGGCAGTTCGGGAAGATGGTCCTGAGAGCCATTTGAAAAAAAACGGTACTCCTACCATGGGGGGGATCCTGATTATTTTTTCCATGATGTGTTCTCTGCTCTTGTGGCAGGATTTTAACAATGCTAAAGTATGGCTTACCGGCGGGGCATTGGTGGCTTTAGGATGCATCGGTTTCATGGATGATTTTCTCAAGGTCCGGCGGCATAATTCCGCAGGCTTACCGGCCTGGGCAAAACTGGCGGGCCAGTTTGCAGTGGCTGCGGGGGTGGTACTTTTTCTGTATTTTTCGGGGGAAGCAGGGATCACGGCGCTGTATATTCCGTTTTTCAAGAATCCTGTGGTGGATCTGGGGGTCTTGTGGATACCTTTTGGTATACTCCTTATTGTAGGGGAATCCAACGCGGTGAATTTTTCTGACGGGCTTGACGGGCTTGCAGCGGGGCTCCTTATTCTGGTATTTATTACCTTAGGGATCCTGACCTACCTTTCAGGGCGGGTGGATTATTCCTCCTACCTGGGGATCCCTTATATTACCGGGGGCGGGGAATTGACGGTGTTCTGCCTTGCCGCGGTAGGGGCCTGTATCGGGTTTCTCTGGTTTAATGCCCATCCGGCGGACGTCTTCATGGGAGATGTAGGAAGCCTCCCCTTGGGAGGAGTTACGGCGGTGGTTTCTTTGATTATTAAAAAGGAAATCCTGATTCTCATTAGTGGAGGGGTCTTTGTTTTGGAAATTGCCTCGGTAATCATCCAGGTGATTTCTTATAAACTGCGGAAGAAGCGGGTGTTTAAGATGGCCCCGCTGCACCATCACTTTGAATTATCCGGCTGGGCGGAGACTAAGGTGGTTATCCGTTTCTGGATCTTGGGGGGGCTGTTTGCCATCATAGCCGTATCAACGTTGAAGATTCAATGACGAGAAAGCACGTTCCGTGGCATCACAAGGGAGTAATGAAGAAAACCTATGTATCAATTTACGGTTGAAAAAACAGGAAGCCGGGTCCATACGGATCACATATTGGTTGCCAGTATCTTCCTCCTTACCGGCGTGGGGATGGTAACCCTCTATTCTTCCTCCTATGTATATGCGGAACGGTTCTTCGGAAACGGCGTGTACTTACTATCCCGGCAACTTTTCTTTTTGGGAGCCGGGTTGGTGCTGTTCTTGGTAACATCCCGAATTAATCTGGATCGGGTACGGGACTATCGATTGCCGGTGGTTGCAGTCCTGGGAACGATTATCCTCTGTATCCTTCCTCTACTGCCGGTGGTGGGAGTAACGAAAAACGGCGCTTCCCGCTGGTTCCGTATCGGTTCCGAGACCTTCCAGCCTTCAGAACTGGTCAAGCTGGTGTTGCCCCTGTATTTGGCCCATATTTTTGATAAGAAGCAGGAGCATATTCATTCTTTATCGAAGGGTATCCTGCCGCCCTTTTGTATTACCGCGGTGTTCATTATACTCATTTCTTGGCAAAACAACTTTTCCACTGCCGCATTCATTGCGGTGAATGGGGTGCTGATTTTTTATATTGCAGGAGTGAAATATCGCTACTTCCTCAGCGGGTTATTCATGTTCCTGCCTTTTGCCATGCTGTTGGTATTAACGAAGGAACACCGGTTCAGGCGGATTATCAGTTATCTTAACCCAACCTGGGAACCGCACGGGGCAGGGTATCAGGTTCGGGCTTCTATTACCACCATTGCATCCGGCGGATTCTGGGGTAAAGGTATAGGTCATGGGATACGGAAATTTGCGGGGGTCCCGGAAGTTCAATCGGATTTTATTTTCTCCTCGTTTGCGGAGGAAATGGGTTTTTTCGGGATATTGTTCTTTGTGCTGCTCTTTGGGGTCTTTGCCGCTCGAGGATACCGGGCGGCTATGCGGGCCGAAGGAGTCTATCGCCGGCTTTTGGCCTTTGGACTGGTTACCATGATCGTATTTCAGGCGCTTGTAAATATTGCGGTGGTTTCCGGTTCAATCCCTGCTACGGGGATTCCCTTGCCCTTTTTTTCCGCCGGGGGTTCATCCCTGGTAACAACCCTTATTGGGGCAGGGATCATCGTCAATATTTCCCGGTCCCGGGACGCCCCCGGGACCTTTGGCCCGTCTGCCATGAAATATACCGCCAGACCAGAAGGCTGGTATACCGTTGATCCTGAGGCAGCCCATGTCCGATGACCATATTTTTACCGAAGATATACTATCCCCTGACTTCTTATCCGATGATATAGAAACAGCCGCGGATGAATCGGCAGGGATCTCTTTCATAGAAAAGGCGCTTAAATGGATTATCATCGTTATTGTGGCCATTATCGGCGGGGAATTGCTTTTACTCTTGGTGGTCAATCCGTGTCTGCCCTTGTCCCGAGTAGAAGTAATGGGAATGTCGGAATTGGATATGGCTATGGTGCTTAAACAAGCGGGGATCACCCGCAGATCTTCCTATGTATCGGTGAATTCCCGGAAAGCGGAAGCCCAATTACAGGTCTTATCCACCGTAGCTTCTGCCAGGGTAATCAAAAGTTTCCCCAATTCGGTACGGATTGTTTTGAAAGGCCGTAAAGCTGTGGCCTTGTCCTTTGTGATGCGCAACGACAAGGTATGCCCCGTCTTTTTTGACCATCGGGGGGTGGTTTTCAAGATCGGGTATGAGGCTCAGGAAACCCCGGCCTCCCCAGCCATACCGATTATAACCGGACTGCTCACGGAACCGCCCTTCTTGGGGATGCAGCTTCCCCTCATGTCCAAGACGTTATTGGCCAATCTTGCCCGGATACAGGAGGCTGCTCCGGAACTGTTGGCGGCTATTTCGGAGATCACCCTAAGCCGGAAGTCCTTTGACAGTTATGACGTTATCCTCTATCCTGTTCACAATCCCGTGAGGATTCGACTGGGATCAGATTTAAATGAAAGCATGCTCCGCTATGTATTGTTAGTGGTAGATGTATGCGTTTCAAAAGGCACCAAGATTGAGGAGATCGATTTTAGAACTGGTACGGCATCCTATACAATAAAGGGGGCATCTTCTGGCTAATGATGGATTAGTGGTCGGCCTCGATATAGGGACGACGAAGGTCTGCGCCGTGATTGGCGAGCGTAATGAACATGGCATTCTCGCAATTACCGGTGTAGGGGTGTGTCCGTCCACAGGGTTGCGAAAAGGGGTGGTGGTCAATATTGAAGCCACCCTCCGGTCGGTTGCTGCCGCTATTGAGGCGGCAGAAATGATGAGCGGACGGGAAGTGGAGGTATGCTGGACCGGAATCGGGGGAAACCATATCGACGGGATCAATTCTCGCGGGGTCGTGGCGGTTACCGGAAAAATCCGGGAGACCCGGGAGATCGGACCAGAGGACATCAATCGGGTACTGGAAGCGGCCCGGGCAGTGGTTATTCCTATGGATCGGCAGGTTCTCGAGGTGATTCCCCAGAGTTATATCGTAGACGATCAGCGGGGAATCCGGGATCCCCTGGACATGATTGGGGTGCGTCTCGAAGCGGAGGTACATATCATTACCTGTTCAGTTACCAGCGCCCAGAATTTGATAAAATGCGTAAACCGGGCAGGGTTCATCGTGAATGATCTCATCCTCCAGTCCTTGGCGGCAAGCAGGTCCGTATTGACCCTGGAAGAGAAAGAGATCGGCGTGGCCCTGCTTGACCTGGGGGGCGGGACCACGGATGTACTGGTATATGCCGATGGAGCCCCCTATTCAAATGTTACCATTCCTGCGGGAGGCGGGATGATCACCAGTGATATCTCTAAGGTAAAGAATATCTCTTTTGAGACTGCCGAGCGGATTAAAATAGATACGGGATGCTGTTGGGAAGGCTTGTTTGAAGAGGATGAAGAGGTGATTGTCCCGGGAGTCGGCGGGCGGCCTCCGATGCCCATACCGAAATCCCAGATCTTGGCGATCATCCGGCCCAGAATGGAGGAGATTTTCAAGATGGTCAAGGAAAAGCTGGATAAACTTTCCCTTTCAAGACCCCTGGGCGGGGGTATTGTCTTGACCGGCGGGGGAGCCCAGCTTTTGGGGGCTGCGGAATTGGCGTCTCATATCTTTAAGCTGCCGGTAAGAATAGGAAGCCCCCTTCCTGTGGGCGGCTTGGTGGAAGAATACCGCAGTCCTATCTACGCTACTGCCGTGGGGCTCGTGTTGGAAGGGGATGATCGGGAGCGCAGGAATGCGCCTGACCGGGGCGGAGAACTCCATAGCCGAGACAAAGGGCGGCCGACTAAGGTGCGTCGAATCATCGACTGGTTCAAGAATGAGTTTTTTTAGGGTAACGGGTTGTACTAGCGCCGTTTGGTGTCTAGACTTTGTACTATAAATAAAAAAAATAAAGGGATGCTTTGGGAGGGATATATGAACTTTATGAGTATTGAAGTGCATGACGAAAAATTGACAAACCCCAGTCCGGCGGTCATCAAGGTCATCGGTACCGGCGGCGGCGGTTCTAACGCGGTAAACCGTATGATTAGCTGTGGTTTACAGGGGGTGGAATTTATCGCCGTCAATACGGATGTGCAGGATCTCAATAAGTGCAAGGCCAACAAGAAATTGCAGATCGGCGCTAAATTCACCGGTGGCCGAGGGGCCGGAGGAAAACCGGAGATCGGTGAAAAGGCGGCCAATGACGACCAAGAGATGATCGCCGAAGTCCTCAAAGGGGCCAATATGGTCTTCGTAACCGCAGGCATGGGCGGCGGGACAGGGACGGGATCTGCCCCGGTCATCGCTCGGATCGCCAAGGAGTGCGGGGCCCTGACCGTAGGAGTGGTGACCAAACCTTTTGACTTTGAGGGCCGTTTCAGGATGCGTCTGGCCGAGGCGGGGATTGCCAAACTCCGGGAGGTAGTGGACACCCTTATCATCATCCCTAATCAGCATCTCCTTAATATTGTGGAGCGGCGAACCCCCATCACCGAAGCGTTTCTCAAGGCCGATGATGTGCTCCGGCAAGGGGTACAAGGCATCTCGGATCTGGTGAATCAAACCGGGCTCATTAACATTGACTTCGCCGATGTAGAAGCGATTATTCAAGGCCAGGGAGATGCCCTCATGGGCATAGGCCATGGGAGCGGGGATAACCGGGCCTCAGAAGCCGCCACGACTGCGGTGGATAATCCCCTCTTGGAAGATACCGCTATTGAAGGGGCCACCCGGATTCTGGTGAATGTTTCCGGGGGCGAGGATTTTTCCCTCGTGGAATTTCAGGAAGTGGTCAATCTTATTACGGCCAAGGCTGATTCAGACGCGCTGATTATCGTGGGCTCAACCCTGGACACCGCGCTGGAAGATAAGTTACGGGTAACGGTTATTGCTACGGGTTTTCAAACGGAAACGGTAAAGCCCCTGCAGAAGGGACCGGCCCGGGAACCGGTTAAGCCTGCGGAGAGCGATTTCATTGATATTAATGAATGGGAAAAAATTCGGGAGCGGACCAAACGGACGGAATTTATTTCCTCCCGGAATAGCAGTTATCAGGAGGATGATCTGGAGGTTCCCACGGTAATCCGGGATCGAAAGTACAACAATCTCCATAGAGACCCCTCCGTATCAGGGGCCGGTAAGGAAGCATAGGGGTGGTAGATCCACAGGGTATCCTGGAGCAGTATTATTCCCGGCTTATGCACGGAGAACACCGGGCGTCCCTTACGATAGCAACCTATACCGGAGAGATCCGTCTCTTTTTGAGCTGGCTTGCCGAAGCCCAGATAGACCTTGAAGCGGTGGATACCCTGTCTCTGGTTCGTTACTTGGAACGGCGCCGTACCCAAGACCGTATCGGTTCCCGAACCACCGCTAAAAGCATCGCCGCGCTGCGTTCTTTTTTTCGTTTTATCATAGATGAGCATATCAGGACCGACAACCCTGCAAGCATCCTGGAATCTCCCCGATGGGGTATCCGGCTGCCCCCGGTGCTGAGCCGGGAATCGGTGGAACAGGTGCTGGCACTGATTGATACGGGTACCCCCTGGGGTTTGCGGAATCGAGCGCTCTATGAACTTATCTATTCTGCAGGCTTACGGGTTTCCGAGGCGGTTTCCTTGAATCTCCGGGATATGATGTTTGCGGAAGGGCTCATTATCATCCGGGGAAAAGGAAATAAGGAACGATTCGCCATCTTTGGGGAGGAAGCGGCGTCCTGGCTAAAACGCTACCTCAGGGAAGCTCGGCCGCACCTGGCCGGTTCCAAGCAGAGTTCCGCCCTGTTCATCAGCAAAAACGGCAGGCGGCTTTCTCGTAAAGGGATGTGGAAGGCCTATGCCCAAACCACGGTTCCTGTGGGAATCAGTTCCAAGATCCATGCTTTACGGCATACCTTTGCCACCGAATTATTGGCCGGGGGAGCGGATCTGCGGTCCGTACAAGAACTGTTAGGTCATACGGATTTGACCACCACCCAAATCTATACCCATGTGGATACTTCTCTGCTTAAGGAGCAGCACCGGCACTATATGCCGAAGTTATGGGCCGATGGCAGGGATGGAAGCGGGCCTGAACAGAGAGGATGAGGTAGGCTATGAACATTAAAAAAGATGCGGTAATCGGCATCGTGGTGATTCTGGTAATCGGGGCGCTGGTGCTTGGTACCCATATATACCGGAAGTATCGGTTCCGAGATACCTTGGCGACCCGGATTGCCGAACTCGGGCCTCCGGGAGGAGGACCTCCGACCACTATCCAGGGGCTTCGGGAAGCCATAGCCCTGTATGAAGCAAAGATCGAACAACAGGTAAAAGACGCTGCCCAGACCGGAGTGTATTGGAAAATTTTGGCTACCCGCTTACAGGATCGGGGTCTCCATGGTGAAGCCTTGGATGCCCTGGAACGGGCTATTTACTATACGCCGGCGGATCCGTCCCCCCATTACCTACGGGGGGTTTCCGCAGGGATTATGGCCAAAACCTCCTATGGCAGTCCTGAGATCGGCGGGGGTGATAACCGGCGGATCCGTTACTTTGAGCTTGCAGAGGGGGCCTTTCTGCGGGCTATTGAATTGGACAACGAGTATGCCCGGGCCCAGTATGGGTTAGGGATATTGTACGTATTCGAGCTTGACCGTCCTGAAGAAGCTATTCCCCACTTGGAACGGTATGTGGAACTGGCGAAAAATGAGGTGGATGGCATGTTTGTTTTGGCCCGGGCTTATTATATGACCCACCGGTATGATAGTGCGGTAGACCTCTATGATCGAATCCTCAAGATTACCAAGGATCCTAAGAAGCGTTCTGATGCGGAACAGAATAAAGCGGCGGTGTTAGGGTTGCTCTATGGCTGATCGAGGCTTAGTGGATGTAATGATAGGACGAATACCCCGGCTTACTCCTGCTGAACGGGTACGGCTCTGCATTCGCTGTAACCAGGAGGCGGATTTATGGGGACTTTCCCAAAAAACGATAGAAACCTTGATAGGCCGTTCTTTGACTCGGCCTTGGGATATGGATGCGGTGCACGCACAAGCGGAACGGGATGTCGCAGTGGCCCGAATGCGGGGCATTGGCTATGTTTCCTATGTGAGTCCCCAGTATCCGCCGCTGCTGCGGGAGATCTATGACCCTCCGGCCATACTGTTTTATCGGGGACAGCTTCCCAATCCTGAATTGCCCATAGTGGGCATCGTAGGAACCCGGCGTCCTTCTGGGGCAGCCCTGACTCAGGCCTACAATATGGCCAAGACCCTCGGCCACGCGGGGATTCCGGTGATTGCAGGCCTTGCCTTGGGTATTGACGGGATGGCTCATCGGGGGAACAGCGATGGCGGCGCGCCTACCATCGCGGTATTGGGTTCGGGTTTGGATGAGGTGTACCCTGCAGGGAACCGGCTCCTGGCCCGGCGTATCGTTGAGCAGGGAGGGGTATTGCTGAGTGAATATCCTCCGGGAACCACCCCCCGAAAATGGCATTTCCCCGCCCGGAACCGGATCATTTCTGCCCTTGCCCGGGGAACCGTGATTGTGGAAGCCCCGGAATCTTCTGGGGCGCTCATCACCGCTCGTTTTGTGCTGGAACAGGGCCGAGACCTTTGGGTAGCTTCCGCAGGACTCGCCTCTCCTCAGGGAGTAGGGACCCGAAAACTCGCCTCCGAGGGGGCCAAGGTGATCTCTTCTGCCGGAGAAATTCTTGATGAATGGGGCATTAGCCCCAAGGAAGCGCCGGTATCCCCCCACGAGGAAGGAGCATTCAGCGTTTCCGCATGGACGGCTTCGCTGGCCCAGAATTTACAGCTTGGATACGGGGATCGGTGAGCCCGCGATGACTGTAGAAACCGATAAACCCCTTTCTCCTGGGAGAAAAAAGCGTGCGCCCTTGTCAGCGGTTCAGGACCGCACCGTGAAGAGCAGGGACAGCGATATAAACCCAAGCCGAGGGGATAAACCGGTCAAAGAGCGTAAGCAAAAAGAGCAAAAGGGAAAAAAGAAGCATAAGATTCTTGTGATCGTGGAGTCTCCGGCCAAGGCAAAGACCATTGAAAAGTATTTGGGCGCTTCTTATACGGTGAAAGCCTCCATGGGACACCTCATCGACCTCCCTAAATCCCGTTTAGCCATTGATGTGGCCCATGATTTTGAACCGGAATATATCACGGTCCGGGGAAGGGCGAGAATTCTCAAGGAACTCCAGGGGGATGCCAAGAAGTCAGATAGAGTGCTCCTGGCCAGTGATAATGACCGGGAGGGAGAGGCCATTGCGTGGCATCTGCGTAACGCCATTACTGCCAAAGCCGAGAGGGTGCCCATTCAGCGGATCGCTTTCAATGAGATTACCCCGATGGCGATTAAGGATGCGGTGGCCTGTCCCGGCTCGATTGACGAGGCCAAGGTAAATGCCCAGAAAGCCCGGCGTGTCCTGGACCGCCTGGTGGGGTATAACCTTTCCCCTCTGCTTTGGAAGAAGGTGAAAAACGGGCTTTCTGCAGGACGGGTACAGTCGGTGGCGTTACGGCTCATCTGTGAACGGGAAAAGGAGCTTGAGTCCTTTATCCCCGAAGAATACTGGACCCTGGAAGCGGATTTTATGGTGGGAAGGTCCCGGTTTACCGCCCAGCTCGTAACCTGGCAGGGAAATAAGCCCGTATTGAAAAACGAAGCTGCGGTTAAAGAAATCATCGATCAGATCACCGGGGTAGACTGCAAGGTTTCGGATATTCGGGAAATCGACAAAACTGTGCGGCCCAAGCCTCCCTTTACGACTTCCCAGTTGCAGCAGGCTGCTGCAAATCGTTTGGGCTTTACCAGCAAAAAAACCATGCAAGTGGCCCAACAGCTCTATGAAGGGGTGAATATCGGCGCGTCCCGGGTGGGGCTTATCACCTATATGCGTACCGATTCGGTGCGTATATCCCGGGTTGCCTTGGAGGAGGTCCGGGGGTGGATCCAGGAGCGGTACCCCCAGGAGCTTCCAGAAACAGCGGTGGAATACACCGTGGGAAAAAAGGCCCAGGATGCCCATGAAGCCATCAGGCCCACCTATGTACGGTATACCCCTGATGAGGTAAAGGATCAGCTCTCCCGGGATCAACTCAGGCTCTATACGCTGATTTGGGAACGCTTCGTATCAAGCCAGATGAAGGCCGCGAAAACCCGGACCGTGAGTACCGACATTCAGGCCGGAGCAGGGGTATTTAGGGTCTCCGGAACTAAAATCATAGAAAAAGGCTTTTATATGGTGATGAAGCTCCTTCCTTCCAAGGAAGAACGGGGCTATGGCTACCCTTCCCTCAAGATCGGCGATCCGGTGCTCATGGATGCTTTCTATCCTGAACAGCACTTTACCCAGGGACCGAGCCGATATACCGACGCTTCCATGGTGAAGACCCTGGAAGAAAAAGGGATTGGCCGGCCCTCCACCTATGCGCCTACCATCTCGGTATTGCTGGATCGGTACTATGTAACCCGGTACAATAAGCAGTTGGTTCCCACGATCTTGGGGAAACTTATCTGCGATATGCTGGTGGAATATTTTCCTGAGGTGGTGGACATCACGTTCACCGCTTCTATGGAAAACAAACTCGATGCGGTGGAAGAGCAGCAGCTCCGCTGGTCCGACATGATCAAGGAATTTTACGCTCCCTTTAAGGATAGAGTTGAAGCGGTGGGGAAAACCCTGGAATCCTTCAAAGGCAGCTTGGACGAAGTAACGGATCAGGTGTGTGATGCCTGCGGAAGGCCCCTGGTGAAAAAACTGGGCCGCTTCGGGTTCTTCCTGGCCTGTACGGGATTTCCCGAATGCCGGCACACCAAATCCCTGCCCTTGGCCACCTGTCCCCGCTGCGGCGGTGATATTGTGGCCCGGAAGACCAAGAAGCGGGGTAAGGAATTCTATGGGTGTACCAACTATCCTGAGTGCGACTTTATCAGCCACTTTAAACCGATTAAACAGAACTGTCCCAAGTGCGGACAATTCATGGTAGAAAAATACGACAAGAAAAACGGCTCCCACAAGGCCTGTATCAACCCGGCCTGTGATTATCTCCATTCCAGCGATGATTCGCTGGATGAGCCGGTCCATGAAGACTCAATAGTGGGACAGGATCATGGCGAATAAGCGGGAGAAGCCGCCCCTTCCCTCGGTAATGGAGCGTTACTTGGCGTACCTTGCTTCGGTGCGGGGTATGGCGGCGCGGACCCTCGATGCATACCGGCTGGATATCGCCCGTTTTGCCGGGTATTGCCAAAAACAGGGAATTGCTGCGGAAAGGGCGACCCGCCAGGAGGTACAGCGCTTCATGGTGGATATAAGCGCTGAGGATAAGGCCGTGGTAACGGTGAATCGAGCCTTGGCTTCACTGCGCGGCTTTTACCGGTGGCTGGTTCGGTTTGGGTACCGCAAGGATAATCCCACCGAGTTGGTATCCTCTTTGAAGATCCCGAAAACTTTACCGGTCTTTCTCTGGGTGGAGGAAATGGCCGCTTTTGCCGCCCTTCCGGATCATGCCCGGATCCTGTGGCCCCTACGGGATAAGGCGTTGCTTTTAATCATGTATTCCGGGGGTCTTAGGATATCCGAAGTGGTAACCCTTACGGTGGGGCGTGTAGCCGAGGACTTGAGCGGTGCCCGGATCATTGGGAAGGGGGATAAGGAGCGGTACGTGTTTTTTTCCGGTGAAGCGGTGCAAGCCTTGAAAGCGTATCTGCCCGTCCGGCAGGAAAGGCTCCGGCAAGAAAACCTAGGAGACCGGCTCTTTCTCAACCAGAAAGGGAAAGGGGTATCTGTGAGCGGGGTGCGGTGGATCATCCACCAATATGCCCAGCGCTCAGGGTTACAGAAGCGCCTGCATCCTCATGCCCTGCGGCATAGCTTTGCGGCTCATCTGGTAAACGCCGGCTGTGATGTCCGGGTGGTACAAGCCCTTTTAGGTCATGAAAGTATCGCCACCACCCAGCGGTATACCCATGTGAACATGGAACGTCTAAAAGCCGTCTATGCTCAAGCCCATCCCCATGGGAGCAAGAAATCAGGGGAAGCAAGCAACATGCCAGGAACCCTGGTTGGCGGTAACCGGGGTACAAGATAATATAAGGATAAAGAACGATAATGAAAGAAGATACGAACAAGATTCGAAGTACCACCGTACTGGTGGTACGCAAGAACGGCAAAGTTGCTATGGCTGGCGATGGACAGATAACCATGGGTGAAACGGTGATGAAACACAACGCCCGCAAGGTACGGCGGCTCATGGACGGCAAGGTCCTCTGCGGATTTGCCGGGGCCACGGCAGACGCTTTCACCCTTTTTGACCGTTTTGAAACGAAACTCAAGGAGTATTCCGGGGACCTTGCCCGGGCAGCGGTAGAACTGGCCAAGGATTGGCGTACCGATAGGTCTCTCAGGCGCCTTGAAGCCTTGCTTTTGGTGGCCGATATCCACAAGACCTTGCTTATATCAGGTACCGGGGATGTGATTGAGCCTGCGGAAGATGCGCTGGCCATAGGCTCTGGGGGTAACTACGCCTATGCCGCGGCTTTGGCATACTTGGAAGGCAGTTCCTTTTCCGCTAAAGAAATTGCTGAAAAGAGCCTGGCCATCGCAGGAACGATCTGCATCTATACGAATGGCCACACTACCCTGGAGGAGTTAGCGTAATGAGGAGAAATATATGAGTAGTCCACATATCGACAAAAAACATGATCTGTTTGCCAAGAAAAACAGTGAAAAGAACTTGGATCGGCTTACCCCTCGGGAGATTGTCACGGAATTGGATAAGTATATCGTAGGGCAGAAAAAGGCCAAGCGCGCTGTGGCCGTGGCATTACGGAACCGGATCCGCAGGCTCAAACTGGAGAGTGATATACGGGAAGATATTGCCCCTAAGAACATCCTTATGATTGGTCCCACCGGGGTGGGTAAGACCGAGATTGCCCGGCGGCTGGCTAAATTAGCCGGTTCTCCGTTTATTAAAGTGGAGGCTACCAAGTACACTGAGGTGGGTTATGTCGGCCGGGATGTAGAATCCATGATCAGGGATCTCATGGCTGCAGGGATCCAGATGGTGAAACAGGAGATGCAAGAGTCCGTGACCGTGGAAGCGGAAAAACGGGCTGAAGAGGCCTTGTTAGACCTCCTCTTACCGGGAACCGGTAAAAAGCGGAAAGAGCCTAAGCCTCAACCCCGGCCCGTGGTGAGGCCTATGGGAACCTTTTCTATTCCCGATACGAATGGCGGAACCGGACCTTCCCTCATGGGGGCGGCTATTCAGGTGGGCATCCCTTCGATGATTCGGAACACCCAAGACAGGGGGGAAACGAGCGCAGAAGGGGCTGAAGATCAGGAGGCGAAAGATACGGTTCAGGAAGATCAAGCCCAGGAAGGAACAGCCTCGGGAAAAGATGCTTCTACCCGGGAGAAATTCAGGACTATGCTCCGGGAAGGCAAACTGGAAGACAAGATCGTAGAAATTACCGTAACCCAGAACCCCCAGTTTCCGACTTTTGAGATGATGGGCGGGAACTTAGAGGATCTGGAGTCCAGTCTGTCGGGGATCGCAGGTTTTTTCGGCGGCGGTAAAAAGAAGAAACTCCTCAGCGTAAGCCGGGCCCGAGAGATTCTCAAGGCAGAGGAATCGGAAAAACTCATTGATCGGGATCGGGTGAGCGATGAAGCCCGGCAGCGGGTGGAGGAGACCGGGATCGTCTTTATTGACGAGATTGACAAGATCGCGGTCAAGGGTGAGCGGGGGGGAGGCGGGCCGGATGTATCCCGGGAAGGGGTACAGCGGGACATCCTGCCCATTGTGGAAGGGGCTACGGTGAATACCAAATGGGGACCGGTTAATACGGATCACATTCTTTTTGTAGCAGCAGGGGCTTTTAATGTCAGTAAGCCCTCGGATTTAATACCTGAGCTTCAGGGCCGTTTCCCCTTGCGGGTTGAGTTGGATTCCCTGGGGAAGGCGGATTTCCTTCGGATCTTGACCGAACCTAAAAATGCCCTGACCAAACAGTACACGGATCTTTTAGCAACCGAACAGGTGGACATCAATTTTACGCCTGATGCGATAGAGCGCCTTGCAGCCTTGGCCGCGGAGGTCAATTCCCGGCTGGAAAACATCGGCGCCCGGAGGCTCCATACCATCATGGAAGCCCTCTTGGAGGAGCTATCCTTCGAGGCGCCGGATATTGCCCCGACGAAGGTATCGATTACCGAGACCTATGTCAACGAAAAGCTCACGGATTTGGTCATGGATCATGATTTAGGCCGGTACATCTTGTAATGCCTCTAGCCAGGTTATGATACCGATTATGAAACCCGATAGACCTCAGAAGACTTCGGAGTAAGGAGGGAACCTTACACGATACTGCTAACTTTTATATAAAACATGCCGATGATATACAGGGAGATTAGGAATGGGTATGGAAAATAATTTTTCTCGAACCATAGACTTGGTCCATCGCGCTATGGATGCGAGTCTTATACGCCGGGATGTAATTGCCAATAATCTGGCTAACGCGACCGTTCCAGGGTTCAAACGGTCGGATCTTACCTTTGAAAGTGAACTGAAACGAGCCCTGGACACTGAAAAGCAGCGGCCTCGTCTGGAATTAACCCAAACCGATCCCCGGCATATAAGCAATTGGCGCAAACGGGATTATCAAGAGGTGCAGCCGCGGCGGGTTCTCGATTATGTAAGCACCGCTAAAAGCAACGGAAATAACGTGGATTCGGAACAGGAGTTCATGCGAGCCGTGGAAAATCAGCTCTTATATGTCCTCTTGGCTCAAGGGGAAACCTTTGAGTTCAGCCAGGTGAATATGGTACTACGGTAAGGGTGGAGTATGGGAATCTTTAATTCGATACAAATAGCCTCTACCGGCATGAGCGCCCAGCGGCTTATTGCCGATGTGATTGCCGATAATATTGCCAATGCTTCTACCACCCGTACTACTGAAGGGGGGCCGTATCGGCGAAGCCGGGTCATCATGCGGCCCAAAACCGAGGGTCCTTACTGGCGGTCTCCCTTTCTCCCGGATATGCTGGATAACGGATCGGGTCAGGGAGTGCGGGTAGTCGAGATACAAAAAGATTATACCACTAAAAACAGGTTGGTGTATGATCCTACCCACCCTGACGCCATTACCTCGGGTCCCCAGGAGGGATATGTAGAGATGCCGAACGTCGATATTGTTACGGAAATGGTGGATATGATTGCCGCATCCCGGGCATATGAGGCGAATGCCTCAATCATTGACGGTTCTAAGACCATGTTTCAGCGGGCATTGGACATAGGCGGGAGGTAATGGATGAGTATCGGTGTACCTCGTCTTACAGGAATTGATGCTATTCCCCTGCAGGTAACCAATCCTAAGCATATCGTTCCTGTATCGGGTAATGCTTCCGGGGAGGCATTGGCGTCTTTGGGAGATAAAATCGGCGCGGAATCGGCTCTTCGTTCAGGGAGCTTTGAGGATGCCATGCTCCGGGCTTTAGATAAGGTTTCAGGGGATCAGCAGCGGGCGAGTGATCTGATCCAAACTGCTATCACGGAACCGGGTTCAGTGGATGTGCATGATATTACCATTGCCCAGGCAAAGGCTTCGATGTCTTTAAATATTTCTAGAACCGTGTTGAACCGCTTGGTCCAGGGCTGGAAAGATCTTATCAATACGAGATAAGGTATGCGCACTTATGATGAACGGCCTTCGCAAGAGCAGCGGTCTCATGAGGTAAGGTAAGGAAAAACAGAGATAAAAATATGCCGGGGGGGATATGGGCGAGTGGATCAAGAAGATTGTAGGACAGATACAGAAACTATGGGGTAAGTGGTCCTTATTACAGAAACTCATACTTTTGGGAATTTGTGTGGCAGCTATTGCGGGGATCATTGCGCTTTTTTCCGTATCTGCTGCGCCTACTATGGTCCCGGTTATTGATGCCCCGGTGCTGGATGAAAACGCCCGGAATCGAATTCTCACGAGAATAAACGAGGAAGGGGTTAAAACAGCGGTATCTTCTACGGGAATTATCATGGTTCCTGATGAGCCCACCGCCCGGCGTATGCGGGCTATCCTGGTTCGGGAAGACCTGATTCCGTCGGGAACCAGTCCGTGGGAGTTGTTTGACCGGGAACGTTGGACCATCACCGATTTTGAGCGTAATGTGAACCTCCAACGGGCCATTACCCAGATGGTTACCGAGCATATCCGGGCTTTAGATGATGTGGATACTGCCAATGTTACCTTGGTAATGCCTGAACGGACCTTGTTTGCTTCGGAACAGAACCCGGTAACCGCGAGCGTGATCATTACCCCCCGATTGGGCAGTGATATTACCCAAAACCGTAAAAAGATCGAGGGGATTCAGAAGCTCCTCAAATTTGCGGTAGCAGGCCTCCAGGATGATACCATCGTTATTACCGATCAAAACGGGATCGTGCTCAATGACTTTACCGGCCAGGCTGAATTGGATCGCTTGAGTTTCATTGAGCGGGGGAACAAGATGATTCGCACCTTAGAAGCCCAGTACCGGGCGGTTATCCTTAAATCCCTGCAAGACACTTTTACCGCGGATCGGGTTCGGGACCTTAATATTAAGATCGAGATGGATCTGTCTAGAAAAGCCATCAGTACCGAAGAATACTTTCCCACTACCATACGGCCCCGGACTCCCGGGTCTTCCTATGATGATTCGGAGATTGTCCCTTCGGTTACCCGGTCTAAAACCACTTCCAGTACCACCTGGAAGGGTACGGGGTTCACTCCAGAAGGCCCCCCAGGGGTTGAAGGTCAGACTGCTCCGGCCTTTCGGGATATGTCAAACCTCTACGGGGAGGTTACCCAAGAAACCCTGGTTGATAATGAAGAAATCAATAAGCGCTCTATTCAGGAAGAGCGGAGCCCGAGAATAGACCGGGTTACGGTTTCGGTCAATATTGATGGAACCTGGCAAATGAACTATGATGAAAAGCGAAATCCCGTGGTGCTTCCTGACGGTTCCATTGAACGGGAATATACCCCCATACCCCCCGAAGATCTTCGGGCAACTCAGACGTTGATTCAGAATGCCATCGGGTATAATGCGGCTCGGGGGGACTCGGTAACCGTACAAAACATCGGGTTTGATCGAACCCGGCAATTTGCCGAAGAAGACACCGCTTTTTTTAAGCAAAAGCAGTTACAATCCATTCTTTTGATAGCCCTGGGGGGATTTGTCTTACTGCTCATCGGCTTTATCCTGTTCCGGGTACTAGCCCGGAGACTCGAGCGAAAACGGATTTTGACCGAGGCGGAGCGTACTAAACGGGAACAAGAAATGCGGGATAGTGCGCTGATGCAGGCAGAGCAGGAAGGAGCAGAACTCCCCATGTCTAATGAAGAACGAGTCCGGATGGAATTACATGAAAGCGTTGCCGATGTAGCTAAAAACCACCCTGAGGATGTGGCACAGCTTTTAAGAACCTGGCTTTTGGAGGAATAAGGTAATGGCAAAATCATCGGGTTCCGATGCCGCGGGCAGGAAAAAGGGGCCGAAAGATATTAATGGGAGGCAGAAGGCTGCTATTTTCTTGGTATCTATAGGTGCCGAGGTATCCTCTGAAATATTTAAGTATTTACGGGAAGATGAAATTGAAACCCTTACCTTTGAGATTGCCCGGCTCGAAACCGTAGAGTCTGAACAGAAAGACGCTATTTTGCAAGAGTTTCAGGAACTCATGATGGCAAATCAATTTATCAGCACCGGTGGTATTGATTATGCCCGGGAACTCTTGGAAAAAGCCTTGGGAAGCCAGAAGGCGGTGGATATCATTAACCGCCTCACATCGAGCTTGCAGGTGCGGCCCTTTGATTTTATACGCCGTACGGATCCGGCGCACCTCCTTAATTTTATCCAACAAGAACACCCCCAAACTATTGCCCTTATTGTGGCCTATTTGGAGCCGAATAAGGCTTCGGTGATAATCCAGAATCTTCCCCATGAAATGCAGAGCGACGTAGCCCGGCGGATCGCCACCATGGACCGGACCAGTCCTGAAGTCCTGCGGGAAGTCGAGCGGGTGCTGGAAAAGAAGCTTTCCACCCTGTCTAGTGAAGACTACACCGCTGCAGGAGGGGTTGAAAGTATCGTGGAGATTCTTAACCTGGTGGATAGAACGTCGGAAAAACAGATCATTGAAGCCTTGGAAGGGGAAGATCCCGAACTGGCGGAAGAGATTAAGAAGCGGATGTTTGTATTTGAAGATATTGTGATGATCGATGACAAATCTATTCAGAAGATTCTGCGGGAAGTGGATTCTGGAGAGCTGGCTAAAGCCTTAAAGTCGGTGGATGCGGAAGTGCAGGATAAGATCTTCCGGAACATGAGTAAGCGTGCCGCCGGGATGCTCAAGGAAGATATGGACTATATGGGCCCGGTTCGGTTAAAGGATGTGGAAGAAGCTCAGCAGAAGATCGTGTCGATTATCCGGCGCTTGGAAGAGAGTGGGGAGATCGTCATTGCCCGGGCAGGGGAAGACGAATTGGTAGTCTAAGCGCCTGAGGGAGGGGGGTCTATTTTTATATACCTATCGAGCCTCTGGCAAAACCAACGTTGAACCCCTTATAATAAATTTTTACCAATGCATGAGGTAGGGTCCATGTCAAGAGTAATTTTTAGATCCGATGAGATTATTATCAAAGATACTAAAATGTTGATTGAGCCTCCCACTGCCGCTCTAGAAGGGCTGATTCAAGAAGATGTTCCGGTAGAGCCCTTTGAGGCAGAGCACTACGATGGTCCTACCGTAGAAGATATTCGTCGGGAAGCAGAACTGTTTAAGAGTCAATGGATTGCAGAGCGGGATACGATGGTCTTATCCGCCAAAGTAGAAGCGGATCGGATTATCAAGGAAGCCGAAGAAGCTGCGGCGGAGGCGGTGCGGCGGGGGACCGAACAAGCCCAGGCCCTGCAAAAAGACGCCAAGCTATCAGCGGAACGTATGCTTGCGGAAGGCCGGCGAAGATCCCAAGATATGGAGACTGCTTCTCAGAATACCCTTGAGACCCGCCGGAAAGAAGCGGAACAAGAGGGCTTGCTTTTAGGCAAAGAAGCGGGGTTTAAAGAAGGCAAGGCCGAAGTGGATCGGCTTATTCAGAGAATCCAGACGGTCCTTGAGCGGGCTCAGGACAAGCGGTCGGCAATTCTTATTGAAACAGAGCAACAGATCGTGGATTTGGTCCTCCTCATCTCCCGGAAAGTGGTCAAGATCATTTCCGAGCAGACCCAAGAGGTGGTCATCGCCAATGCGAAAGAGGCGCTGCGGAAAGTGAAAGGCCGGGGGGATGTCATCATCCGAGTACATACTGGGGATCTGCAATTGGCTACCGAACACATCCAGGATTTTATTCAGACGCTGGAAGGGGGACAGCATATTCAGGTTCAGGAAGATTCTTCGGTTGATCAGGGCGGCTGTATCATCGAGACTGATTTTGGTGATATTGATGCCCGGATTGCCAGTCAGCTTGCGGAATTAGAAACGAAGATTCTTGAAATGACCCCCATGAAGCCTATCTCCGGGATGCAGCTTAGGAAAGCAGGGGTTTAGGTTCCATGGAAACCCTTATCTCCAAATACCGTGAAGCGACTGAACAGGTCGATACTATCAAATATGTGGGCCATGTTACTAAGGTTCAAGGTCTCCTCATTGAAAGCCGGGGTCCGGTGGGGGTCATGGGAGAACTCTGTCGTATTGAAGCGCCTAAGGGACCGGGGCTGATCCGGGCAGAGGTGGTAGGGCTCCGGGATAAGACGGTCCAGCTCATGGCATATCAGGAAACCGACGGAATTGAGGTGGGAAACCGGGTCATTGCCTCAGGCAGGACCCTGGAAGTGCCGGTTTCCAACGCCTTGTTAGGCCGGATTTTGGATGCTCAGGGTAAGCCGATCGACGGTAAAGGAGGCATTAAGGCGGCTCACTATTATCCGGCTATGGCTCAGGCCCCGGATCCGCTCAGACGCAGACGGGTAAGCGAGCGGATTTGTACCGGGGTGCGGGCCATTGATGGGGTTTTGGCAGTGGGTCAAGGGCAGCGGCTGGGTATTTTTGCCGGATCCGGGGTGGGAAAATCTATGCTCTTGGGGATGATCGCCAGAAATACCAATGCAGATGTAAACGTGGTGGCCCTTATCGGTGAGCGGGGACGGGAAGTTAATGACTTTATCGAAAACGATCTCGGCCCTGAAGGCTTTGCCCGGAGTGTCATTGTCGTCAGTCCCTCCAATGCCCCCCCCTTAGCCCGCCTCCGGGGAGCCTATGTAGCTACGGCAGTGGCCGAATACTTCCGGGATCAGGGCCTGGATGTGATGCTCCTCTTTGATTCGGTTACCCGGTTTGCCCGGGCTCAACGGGAAATCGGACTGGCCATAGGGGAACCTCCTGCAACCAGGGGGTATACCCCCAGTATGTTTGACCAGATGCCTAAGCTCCTTGAGCGATGTGGTACTTCTGAAAAAGGAACCATCACCGGATTTTATACGGTCCTGGTAGATGGAGATGATATGGATGAACCCGTAGCCGATACGGTGCGGGGAATCCTGGATGGACATATTGTCCTCTCCCGGTCCCTTGCCCAGGCGTATCATT
This sequence comes from Treponema sp., assembly GCA_031258005.1. Taxonomy (GTDB): domain Bacteria; phylum Spirochaetota; class Spirochaetia; order Treponematales; family Breznakiellaceae; genus JAIRLU01. The sequence goes on along the minus strand of JAIRNP010000171.1, from coordinate 7,844 downwards.
ATCCGGCTATTGACGTGCTTGCCAGTGTTTCCCGTCTTGCGCCGATGGTTTCAGGGCCCCTTACCAATAAAGCGGCAGGGGCCTTAAGGCGGTTCATGGCGCTTTATGCGGAAAACGAGGACCTCATCAACGTAGGGGCCTATCATACCGGTTCAAATCCGGCTATTGATGATGCGATCATGAAGCATGGAGCTATCGAGGAATTTCTCATCCAGGGAGTAGATGAAAAATCCACGATTGCAGAAACCCTCAAAATGATGGCCGGGATTTCCGGCAGTACCATACCCGATGAAGAGATGCAGGTCTATCAAAAAGCCGCAGTGGCTGCGGATGGTGTAGAAGCAGACCAGGAGAATGACCCCTTTTTTGATGAACCTGAGGATGGAGACGCAGGAACTACCGGGGACAATACAGGAAGCGGTTAAAGTATGAGGCGTTTTCACTTTGGACTTCAGAAGGTATTGGTGTTTCGGGAATACCGGGAGCAAGAGACGAAGGTTGAATTGGGTAGAGCCATTGGCGCTCTTATGCGGATTGAACAAGGGATAGCGGATATTGCGGCAGAACGGATCCGGCTTGGGAATGAGCAGGGTAATACGGGTCGCGGGGTTGCGGAGATTGTGGCCTTTGACCGGTACGTGCAACGGTTGGAGAGTACTAAAAATCGTCTTTTGGAGGATGCGGCTAAAGCAAAACATACGGTTGAAGAAGCCCGGGAGGTATATCTTGCCGCATCCCGAGATCGTAAGATCATAGCTAAGGTTCGGGAACATCAGAAAGAAGAATACCGTCAGGTGCAGCTTGGAGAGGAAACTAAAATGCTTGATGAAGTGGGGAGTTCCCGGCTTCAGCGGAGAGCCCACGAAAAAGATAGGGATCCTGAGGTGAAGCAAGATTCGGGAACCGGTGGAGGGGCTGGCCCCTCCACCGGTTCTTTACGGCATACCCAATAGCTCATAGGAGCTGTTTCTTGTTCCATTCCGGGAGGAGAGATGCTGGGCCATGCACCAAAGCCCGAATCAGTGCTTGGGCACAGGAGTCCAGGACCCGTGCAAAGATTGATTGTTCGTCCAGACTAAAATCCGAAAGCACCCAATCGGCTATATCCACATCGGCATGGGGAGGGCGGCCGATACCGAGGCGAAACCGCCAGAAATCTCCGGTAACGAAATTGGCCTTCATGGAACGGAGGCCGTTGTGCCCCCCTAATCCCCCGGAAAATTTATATGCCGCGGTTCCCAAGGGCAGCTCTAACTCATCATGCACCACGAGGATATTCCTTACCGGAATCTTAAAAAAAGCAGCCGCCGCATACACCGAATCCCCGGAGAGATTCATATAGGTTTCAGGTAAAAGCAGGTGTATCTTACCGGGAATCGGTGGTTCCTCCTGGGATACCGGCGATGATACCTCCTTTTGATAGTCCCGTAGCATACTTCCTTCTATACTCGCATACACCCCTTTGTATTTTTTTTGCCACGGTAAAGATGCAGAAAAAGGCAGGGCTTCTGCAAGCAGCCGCCCTGCATTATGCCGGTTTTGTGCATATTCCCTGCCAGGGTTTCCTAAAAAAGCCACTAGTTCAATCATATTCTCCATCCTTAAGGTAAAACCCCATAATAGACGGGATCCAAGCCTTTTTGTAGTACCAGACAGGGCCGGTTTATGGCATTCCATCACGCAGGATCCCTATACCTCCTCAAACAAAGGGTATGCTATAGTCGGTATATGAAATGGTTGATGATGCTTCGTATCATGGCCCTCACCTTGGGTATTGCAGTCCCTATGCTGCTTCCGGCCTTTGGTATGGCCTTGGCCTCCGGTGAATTCCTGCTGATACGGGCCTTTGCCATTCCCCTGGGTATTGCCCTGGTTTTTGCCGTACCTGCCTTCGGGTCTTTCAGAAAAACGCCCTTTCGTTTTGCTCCCCAGGATGGGTTCCGCTTGGTTTTCCTTACCTGGATTGGGATAAGTCTCCTGGGGGCCCTTCCCTATTATCTTTCGGGGAGGGGCTTTAGGTTCGTCGATGCGGTTTTTGAGAGCGCCTGCGGGTTCGCCACCACCGGGGCGAGTACCCTGTCCGATGTGGAGTGCCTTCCCGGATCGCTCCTTTTCTGGCGGAGTACCACGCACTGGTTCGGAGGTATGGGGATCATTCTGCTCACCGTGGCCCTCATGCCCCTCCTCGGGGTCGGGGGGTTTCAACTCATCAAGGCCGAGGCTCCAGGGCCGGAGAAAGAGAAGATCACTCCCAAGATCACTGCCACGGCCAAGATGCTCTGGATGGTTTACTGCGGTCTCACGGTGATCCTATTCCTGCTCTACCGTTTAGGGGGTATGAACGGCTTCGATGCGCTCTGTCACGCCTTTACGACCATGGCTTCTGGAGGAGTGAGCACGAAAAATAAGGGTATCAGTTTTTACGATTCCCCTTTCATCGAGTTCGTTTCCGCGGTATTCATGTTCCTGGCAGGGTTTAATTTTAACCTCTATGTGCGGCTCCTCAAGGGTAAGTTCACGGACCTGTGGCATAATTCAGAAGGCCGGGCTTACTTGGGTATTTTCATTATTGCTTCTGGGCTGATTACGGGAAGCCTTTTGGGGGTCTACGGTTCCCTCGGTAGGGCTGCTCGATACGGGATCTATCAAGCGGCTTCGATTCTTTCCACTACCGGGGCCGTCGTTGCGGATTACGAAACCTGGCCTGCCTTTGCCCAAGGGACACTTTTCATCCTCATGTGTATCGGGGGATGTTCCGGTTCCACTGCCGGAGGTATCAAAGTGATACGCCATGTGGTGCTCTGGAAACAGGCCGGCAATGAACTGCGGCAACTCATCTATCCCCAGGGCATTTTCAGTGTACAGCTTAACCGCAAGGTGGGCCGTAAGGATGTAGTCTACGGGGTTGCGGGCTTTGTGTTTCTCTATGTTCTGGTGATTGCCGCCACTACCCTCATAACCACGGCTTCTGGGACGGATCTTTTCTCTGCATTCAGCGCTGCCCTCTCCATTACCGGGAACATCGGGGTCGGTTTCGGCGCGATTGGGCCCAGCCGTAATTACGGGGTCTTCCCGGATCATATCAAGTGGCTTTTCTCTTTTGTGATGATTGCCGGACGGCTGGAACTCTGGACGGTGTTTGTGCTGTTTTCTCCAGAATACTGGAGACGGTAAAGACCAGGAACGGTGGTATGGTTCAATGATAAGCTCCCTACGTATAATGAGGGTATGCGTAACCCTTCGGTAGTAGATGAAACCCCGGCTTATGCGGTGCTGTTTAAGCCCCCCCGGGTACACACGGTACCCTTGAAGCGATATGCGGGAAAAGCCGGATATGAACCAAGCCTCCTGGAATGGTACGGGAATCTTTTCCCTCCGGTGCTTAGGGTGCAAGGGAAACATCCCTGGGAAGGGGGTGTAGTCCATCGCCTTGATTATGAAACCCAGGGTCTGGTCCTCGTAGCGAAGACCCAGCGAGCCTTGCAAGTCCTCGCGGCCCAACAGGAAGAGGGGTATATTATCAAGGAATACGGTGCGCTATCGACGAAGCGAGCGGACTTGCTTCCAGGCTTTCCCCAAGCCTTTTCCGGTGGGGTGGACTCCTGCATCATTGCAAGCGGTTTTCGACCCTATGGTCCGGGGAGAAAAGCGGTACGGCCGGTGGTATTCCCGGTTTGGGATGGGGATATAAGGAAACCGAGAAAGTTTAAGAAGATCAGCGCCCTGGACCGGGGGAGCCCTTATGTGACGGAAATTATGGTACAAAAGGACGCTTCCGTAGAGGACACCTGTTTTCGGCTGCGGATTAAACGAGGGTTTCGGCACCAGATCCGCTGCCATCTGGCATGGATCGGGTACCCTATACTCAATGATACCCTGTATGGCGGTTTAACAAGGGATACCATTCCCTATCGGAACCCTGGTTCTAATAGGATTTATGGAGAGGAGCGGGAGTTTCCCGTATTGGGCCTCATGGCTGAAGGGATTAGGTTTTACGATCCGGTCTCAGCAGAACCTCGGCATTATACGATGCAAAGGCTATAAACGGTTATTATGGATAGGTATGTATTATTCACCTTTGCGGTAGATGTATCGAAAAAATTTTGCTTGACAAGGATCATTTATAGGATATACTTAATCTAATATGAATGTATTTCCTGTTTGGTTGTAATAATGTACTCATTAAGGACAGGGGTATGTTCAAATGGCAGCCGCCATTGAGTATCTTTTTTATAGCTTTAATTCGGTACGATACTGAATCGTTGTCATCATGGATCAGATCGGGGGTACCGGTAAGTTTGTTGTATGCAGCTAGGAGGCCACTTGAAAATCTCTGAGATCTTTAAAGAACGGTTGAGTTTTTCCTTTGAAGTTTTTCCCCCTAAAAACGATCAGCCCATGGAACCTTTATTGAAGACGCTCTCTGAACTCTATCGTTTTGAACCTGACTTTATAAGCTGCACCTATGGTGCTGGCGGTACGAACAAGGGACGCAGCAAGGAAGTTTGTGAATCGGTCAAGAAGAGCGGCCATGAGATCATGACCCATTTTACCTGTATCGGCAATACTCGTAGTGACATTAAAACGATCCTTAAAGAATACACTCAGATGGGTGTTGAGAACATACTGGCTATGCGGGGAGATTTCCCGAAGGGGCAGCAGGGTACGGGGGGTGATTTTGATCATGCGGATAAGCTGATTACCTTTCTAAAAGCCGAATTCCCCAATGTGTGTCTTGCGGCCGCAGGTTATGCTGAAAAGCATATCTTGGCATCTAGTTTTGAGTCGGATATTGTTCATCTGCGGAGCAAACAGGATGCCGGGGCGGAATTCGTCATGCTCCAGCTTTGCCATGATGTAGATGCCTATTCGCGCTTTGCCGAGCGTGCCCGCAAGGCAGGAGTAACGGTTCCGTTTGTCATGGGGCTTATGCCCATTCTGGTTAAAGATCCGGTCATCCGTATGACCATTGCCAAGGGTTGTTCGATCCCGAGAGAACTGGCGGCTCTTATGGGAAAATATGGAGATGATTCGGAAAGTTTCAAGAAGGCCGGTATCGAGTACACCGTGGAGCAACTGTACCGGTACATAAACGCCGGCGTTAATGGGATCCACATCTTTACATTGAATAAATACGAAGATGTATCGAAGATTGTGCTTGCCTCTGGTATTAAAGTCCAGAAATAGCAGGGGAAACGGCAGCAATACAATTCGGATGGTGAAATTGCTCAAGGGAGGAGGGTGATTCGGGTATCTGAACGAGAGGGGGCCTGTAGAAGTTTCCCGCTTCTATTGGATTCGCAGGGGGTGCCCTCTCCCGTATGTTTTTTAGGGTGTTTTTACCGGTGAATATGGTTATGAGAGGGAGGTGATTTTAAAATTAGTTTTTTAAATAATTTTTGTTGACATATCATATTTCTACCGGTATAATAAATCAATTCCGAACGAATCGGGCAAAAAAATTGTGGAGGTATTGATGAAAATCACAGAGATTCTCAAGAAGAGAATGACGTTTTCCTTTGAGGTATTTCCCAGTTGTAAAAAGATATTAACAGGGCGATTTTTTCTGATACATTAAATCAAGACCGAAAATAAGGGGAGTTTCCGCTTACGGTTTTAAAAATAAAATAGATTCGGTTGGGCCGAATCTACGTTTGCTCAGCGTGTGCAAACGGCATGGAGGTTATATGCGAATAGCAGAAATCCTAAAGAAGAAAATGACGGTGTCATTTGAGGTGTTTCCCCCAAAAGAGGACGATGGTGTACCCAAGTTGCAGAAAGAAATCGACATTTGCAAGAAGTACAACCCGGATTTCATCAGTTGCACCTATGGCGCTGGCGGCACCAACAAGGGTAAGAGCGTGGAAGTTTGTTCCTATGTCCAAAAACAGAGTATCAATTGCATGACGCACTACACCTGTATTATGGAGACTGAGAAGAGCATTGACGACAATCTTAAAGAGTATGCCTCTCACGGACTCGAGAACATACTGGCTCTTCGCGGGGACTACCGCATCGACCCGGCGACAGGCAAGCCGGATGTCAAGACGGGCGGCACTTTCCATTATGCCAGCCAGTTGGTGGACTATATTCACAAGAAATACCCCAATTACTGCATCGCCTGTGCGGGTGACCCTGAAATTCACACCGATGCGAGAAGCTCTTGGTCGGATATGGCCTTTATGCGTATAAAGCAGGATGCGGGCGCGGAATTCTGCCTCGCGCAAACCTGCCACGATGTGGAAACCTACGAGAAGTGGATTAAGCAGCTTCGCCACGCCGGTTTCCATCTACCGGTAGTGCTGGGCGTTATGCCGGCCCTCAACGCGCGTTTCACCGAAGGCGGTCCGAACATTTCGGCCCTTACGATGATTCCGAACGAGAGCGCTATTCCGCGTAGCCTCGCCGCCATCATCGGTAAGTACACCGCTCCCCGCGGCGCGTCCCCCGAAGTGGCAAAGCAATACGCCGACGACTTCAGAAAAGCCGGCAAGGAATGGACCGTGAATCAGATTCACAAGTTTATGTGTTGCGATGTGCAGGGCATTCACATCTACACGTTGAACAAGGCTGCCGATGCCGCCGATATCGTCGAATGGTCAGGGCTTCGCCCATCACCGGAAGGCAAGGACACCGTCCATCGCCGCCCGACTATTGAACTTGGCAATTTTTTCTAGGATAGTATTAAACCGCTGTGAACAGATGTTCGCGGCGGGTGATATTTATTAAAAGCCTATTTTCAGGAGAGATAATATGACAGGAGATGGAGTAAAAAGAGTTCCAAACCCATCGGACATCGAAATTGCGCAGCAGGTTTATCCCGCGCATACCGACAAAATTTTTGAAGTTGCCAAGAGGCTCGGTATTCCCGAAGAATACCTTGAACCCATCGGCTACTACAAGGCGAAGGTTGACTACAACTACCTTATCAAACACGAGAAAGACCCCGACGCGAAGCTCATTCTGGTGACGGCCATTACCCCGACACCGGCCGGCGAGGGCAAAACGACGACTACTGTCGGCGTTTCCGACGGCTTGGCCAAAATCGGCAAAAAGGTCATCGTCGCGCTCCGCGAGCCGTCCCTCGGGCCGGTATTCGGCGTAAAGGGCGGCGCGGCGGGCGGCGGCTGGGCGCAGGTCATCCCGATGGAAGACATCAACCTCCACTTCACCGGCGACTTCCACGCTGTTGGCGCGGCGAACAACCTCCTCGCGGCGATGATTGACGCGCACATCTACCACGGGAACGAACTCAACATTGATCCTCGCAAAATTATCTGGCGGCGTTGCGTTGACATGAACGACAGGCAATTGCGTTTCATCGTTGACGGCTTGGGCGGCAAGGCAAACGGCAGTCCCCGTGAGGACGGCTACGACATAACGGTCGCTTCCGAAATCATGGCTATCCTCTGCCTGTCCTCGGACATCGACGACCTCAAGTCGCGGCTGGGCCGTATCATAGTCGGCTATACCTATGGCAAGCAGTCGGACGGCTCGGAAAAACCGGTTACCGCCTCCCAGCTCAAGGCTCACGGCGCGATGGCCGCCCTTCTTAAAGACGCCCTCAAGCCGAACCTCGTGCAGACCCTTGAAGGCACCCCCGCGTTCATTCACGGCGGCCCGTTCGCCAACATTGCACACGGCTGTAACTCTATCATGGCTACACGCCTTGCCCTAAAACTCGCCGGCAAAGATGGCTATGTCGTTACCGAAGGCGGCTTCGGCGGCGACCTTGGCGCGGAAAAATTCCTCGACATCAAGGCCCGTTTCGCCGGTCTCAAACCTAACTGCGTCATCATCGTTGCCACAGCCCGCGCGCTCAAGCACCACGGCGGCGTCGCCAA
>JAIRNP010000152.1 GCA_031258005.1 Treponema sp. | reverse complement strand
CCGTTTTTTTGTAGACCGCAAAAAAATGGTCACCGTGTTTTGTTTTAATACCCCCCCCCGGGGGTTTGGAATTTTACCATATCAACCCCCCCCCCCCCCCCCCCCCCATGTAGTGCTATTGTATAGTACGGGAGTGTTCTTATTATTTTTATTGATGCATTTTTATCGATATATTTCCGGTTTTCCCCTAAAACAGCGGGATTGTATCTGTTTTCTCGCCGGGATATGGATTTAAAAAAATTGGAGGCCCTTATCTGTCCACGGCACGGAGGATGAGGGCCTCATTTTTTCCAGGAGGGGCCGGGCGGCCGTTGGCTGTTTCCTTCGGGGAAGTATATTTTGTGGTTTTAATAAAGCTTGGGGGCATTCCCCCAGCCAATTTAATTGTAAGGAGAACGACATCATGAGAAAAAAAACAAGCAGGCGGTTATGGATGCTGCCGGTGTTTTTCATAGCTTCCTGCGGCTTTGAGATACCTGAGTCCTTGACCGTTACCGGCAATCCGGGGGTACATCTTCCCCTGGGCAGTCCCTTTGGGGCAAGCGGGAAGTCCATAAACGACTATATCGGACAGGATAAGATCGGCGAGATGATAAGCGGCAAGGATCCGGACCAAGGTTCGGAGCAGGACCAAGGTCCGGAGCATGAGGTGAGGCTCTATGATTACCGGGGCGATGATACGGTTGATGTGCAGACCTACCTGGTACGCTATGAGATTGCCAAACTGAATCTGAATTTACAGCAGCATATAAAGGATGCCGATGATATTACGGTGCCTTCCCTCGTTATTCCGGCCCTACCAGGGAGTCCTAGCCCGGGATCTCCGGTGTATATAACAGAGAGTGGGATTTTTCCTTCTCCTGCGGAGCCGGCCTTTACCATAAGGCTCGGAGCCATTGAACACTGGATGAGGAATATAGAGCTTAATGACACAGCGGGAATCACCATACAGGGCGGCGCGGGGCTTCAAGCTGCCTTGCGCCTGAGAATACCCCAGTTGGGCATTGATAATTATCGCGAAGGGGAGCCGGATGAGGATGGGAATCTGGTATTTACCGGCGACGGCTATACCTTGCTCGATCCGAACAAGGACATAAGTAAAACAATACAGGTATACGCCCAACTGGTAGGTCCCCCACCAGGCGATACCTATCCAATGGAGCTTAACTTTAACTGGACCACGGCAATCCTGTATCCGGGTGAAGACGGGAAATTTACCGACAAATATACCATTAATTTTGGAGATTTCACCACCTATCTGGGAAATGCCAAGTTCAAAGAAGTGCCGGCCTATGTATTTATTGCTAACTTACCTGAAGATACCGATGGAACGATGACTCTTACCGGGTCTGGGGTAACGGTAACGGATGCAGCAATAACCTTAGTGTCTCCCCTCGAAGAATTCCTTAATGATAAGGACGGTCCAGTTACCGGATCAATTCCCGATCCCAGTATTAATAATCAGATTGATCTGGTTAATTTGTTTACCGCCGGGGATAGCAGTACTTTAACCTATGGTATTACGGTAAAGTCGGTTCAGATAACTAATACTCCTGATTCAATCAATAAAACGATTACCGCGGAGCTGCTTATAAAGATCCCCCTGGAATTCGAGGTTATCGGGAAGACAGTAACCGTTGAAGGGAAATCGTCATCGTATACAGAATTGGAGTTGGAACCATTGAAGGGTATCACCGGTTCGACGGGCGATTTGTTCGGGAGAACAGGCAAGGAGGATGATTTGCTTACGGGCATCGAAGGGGTGGAGCTTGGTTTTTATAACTATACCAATACCATCATTGACGGGTTGAGCTTGTTTATAGGGAAACCAGATGGAAACGGGTCATTCGATGGTAAACTATTACTACTAAATCACGGGCCAGAAGCAGAGCCTCCTCCGGCAATTAGCTATGAGGAGGATGAGGTGGCTTATCCCTTTAACCCTCAGTTTAAAGTCCTGGTGGAAAGCAAGGATAACGAGTACTCCTTTGCGATTCGCCGTCTTACTGGGGAAAACGCAAAACTTGACTTTTCCTTGGTCCTAGACGGGTCTGCGAAGATCGATCAAACCATTAATTTTTAAGGAAGAAAGCATGAAAAAATACATGCCTTTGTGCTTGGTATTAAGCAGTATCCTATCCTTCCACCTCTACGCGGAAAAACCCCACCGGTTCGTGGAATTGGGCCTGGATGCGGGGGTGGGGCTGGCCAACAACTTGACCGGCATTCGGGATATTATGAAGAAACATATCTTCCTGGATTTGAATACCTTGAGCGACAGCATTAAGGACGGGGGGATCAGTATAAATACCGATGTAGATGCCGGGGTCTTCTTTAATGTCAATATCGGGGGATGGGGAGTTGGTATATCCGGCGGGGTTGAAGGCGGGATAAACGGCAATATACCCAAGGAAATCTTTACCTTGATCACCGAAGGAAATTTACATCAGCATACGTTTGAAGGGGATTTGACGGTCTTCGGGAGTATCTTCGCAGATACCGCGGTAGATGTGCACGGGCAATTTGGAAAACTCCGGGTCGGCGTTGTACCGGCCCTGTACGTTCCCCTCATCTATATTCCCAAATCCACGATAAACTATGGCTTAAATAGTGAGGAGAAATTGGAGGCCTGGGTATCAAGCGAGATACAGGTCTACAGTCCCTTCTCCCTGAAAGATCCGGATCCTTCTGCAGCCACACAAGGGTTGGGCTGTGATATCTCTCTTCAAGGGGAGTACGCCCTCTTGCCCTTCTTGGATCTGGGGGGAACCCTAAGCCACATTCCCCTGAGCGGGGCGGTACTGAATCATCAGATGCGTCTTTATTCTAAAAAATTTGCTATTGACGGCAGTGAGCTCCTCCAGAATCAAACCCTTGAGATCCCTGAGTTTGAGCTCGAGCAGGAGTACACCACCGGTTCCCACCGGGTATTCCGGCCTTTGCGTTTCGATGTCTATGCCCTGTACCGGCCCTTGCTCGTTGACTTCTTTGCCATCAGGCCGAATATCGGGTTTACCCATGTATTAGCCGGGGGAATACCTCCCTACTTTAACGCGGGAGTGGAGTTGCGCTTGAATGTGCTGCGGATCCTCTTTTTCCATCTGGGTACGGGCTATGAAGAAGCGATCTGGAGGCATAGGCTGGGTTTTGCCTTAAACCTTCGGATCATAGAACTGGACCTGGAAGGAGGACTCCGATCCCAGGATCTGGATAAGAGCTTTAATCTGCAGGGGGCTAGTGTAAAAGTAGGCCTGCGGCTTGGTTTCTAAGCGGTCTCTCTCGGCCTTAGCCCGTATCAAGAGAGACATCTACCGGTCTGATGCTAAAATAGGGCGCTTCCTGAGTGTGTTGGCCCTCTCAGGCATCAGTTACGGTTTGTACCGGGGAATTCAAGATAATTACCTCGCGGAGATCCTGCATATCAGCGCCTTTGAGCGGGGGCTGGTGGAGTTTTTCCGGGAGACCCCGGGGTTGCTGGTGGTATTGATCCTCGCGGGGATGCACCGGTTTACCGAAAACCGGATATTCAAAATCGGCATCGGGATCATGGCGGCGGGCCTCCTGGGTCTCCTCGTGAGCAACAGTAATAACCCGGGAAAAATCATCCCGGTTCTGTTCATGGTACTCTTCAGCGCCGGGGAACATATCATCATGCCGGTAAAAACTACCATCTCCCTGGACCTGGCCAAACCTGGTGCCGGCGGAGCCGCCCTGGGGATCACCGGCGCCATCAGCCACGCGGGGAATATCGCCGGGTTGGTGGTGGTTACGGCCCTGTTTTTTGTGTTCTCCCTGCTGGGGTTTGAACGGACCGATCCCGCGCAGTTTCAAGGGGTATTTGCCGCGGCGGTGGCCCTGATGATCGGAGCGGTTTTCATCGTCCTGGCCCTGCAGGAATCCGCCGTTACCGTAAGGCGGCGGCGTTTTTATTTCGCCAGGAAATTCTTTAAATACTACATGCTGGAGATCTTCTACGGCTCCCGGAAACAGATCTTCCTCACCTTCGCCCCCTATGTGCTTATCCTCCAATACCGCGCGGATACCTCCCTTATTGCCTTGCTCCTGGCGGTCTGTGCGGGATTTGGGATCCTCTTCAGCCCGCTCATGGGCAGGCTCATTGACAGGGTGGGCTACAAGGTTATCATGGTTACGGATACGCTGATCTTAATCCTGGTCTGTTTCCTGTACGGATTTGCCCATCGACTCTTTGCCCCTCCGGTGGCCTTCATCGTGGTTTGCGTAAACTACGTGCTTGATTCCATTATTTCCCTGGCGAGCATGGCCAGTAACGTCTATGTACAGTCCATTGCCTCATCTCAGGAAGAAATCACCGCCACCCTCTCTACGGGCATTTCGGTAAACCACCTGATCAGCATCTTCATCGCGCTCATGGGGGGGTGGATTTGGAAAGTTACCGGTATTGAGGTGCTTTTTTCCATTTCCGCGCTGCTGGGGATCCTGAATTCCATATATGCGGCTACCATCAAGCTGGAACCCCGGCGATAGCCTGGCCCCGTATCCCACATGCTCCTTCTCTATTCACCTGCGGGCCTTCTTGTTTTTTCATCTTGATCAGAAGGCCGCCCCCCTTAATCCAGCAGCGGATTATAACTGGGTAACTCAAAGCCGTAATCTGTTTCTTCCAGTATATCAACCGGTGCAGGCTCCAATGATTCCCCCGTAGGAAGCTCTATGCCAAAGGGTAAGGTAGGCATTTTGAGGGTGCTTAATAAGGCATCATCCTCTAGGGTGGTCATATAGTTACTGGTCGTCCCAGGCATGACCTGGGTGGCCTGGGTATTCCCGTGAAGATTACAGTACTCAACCGGCTGGGTTCCTTCGAGGAAAGGAAGGGTAATCTCCCCTTCAGTACAGTCAGGGGTGAGCAGCAAGCCGGATTTAGCGCAGACTCGGACGTCTATAATACCGGTGGTGGGTTTGGCGAAAGTCCTCATGGGTAAGCCTTGGTGGATTTCCTGCATAAAATCTCCCCAGATCGGGCCTGCCAAGGTTGCTCCGGTGAGGGATAATCCCAAAGAATTGCCCGGTTTATCAAAGCCAAACCAAATAGCGCTGGTATAGTAGGGGGTATAGCCCACAGCCCACGCATCGGACCAGTTTTGGGTGGTTCCGGTCTTACCTGCTGCAGGCATACGGTACCGTTTCCCCTGCTCATCAGTAAAGGTAAATTTCGCTCCCCACCCCGATCCCGAGGCTAAGGTACCGACTTCCACGGTTTTTTGGAGGATACTGGTCATAATATAGGCATTTTGAGGACTTATCACTTGCAGATTATCCTGCTGTCGCTGCTGCTGCCGCACCTCCCGTTCCTTATCAAAGATGATCCGGCCGTTCCGATCTTCTACTACCCGGATGGCAATAGGGGTAAGCTCCCGGCCCTGGTTTGCAAAAACCCCAAAGGCCCGGGCCATTTGCAAGGGGGTAACGGAAATGATCCCCAAGCCCATGGGATAGACCCGCGGGAAGGTACGGCGCCGTACCGCCGGGTCTTCGATACCCAGGAGGGCCGCGGCCCGGTCAATGGCCGCATCAAAGCCAATGCTGTCCAGAATCTTAAGAGAGGGAACGTTCATAGAATGGGCCAAAGCATTGTAAAGCAGGACCGGCCCTTTCCATTCGCCCTTAAAATTGAGGGGCATATAGGGAGTGCCGTCCTCGTTGTGGAAGACCATGGGAATATCGTAAATCAAAGAAGCCGCGGTAAATTTACGGCTGTCAATAGCCGCCGAATAGTACAAAGGCTTAAAAGCAGACCCCGGCATGATACGGCCCTGGGTTGCCCGAATGAGCTGGTTGGACAAATCGTACTGAGAACCGCCGATAATCGCGGTGATATACCCGGTGTCGTTTTCAATCGCGATGAAAGCCCCCTCTACCACGTTCTGCTCGGTCCGATCTTTCAAGGCGGTAAACCCCGTATTGGTGATGCTCTTGAGGTCTTGGATACCGAACATCAGGGCAGCCATGTCTACCACCGGATTAACCACCTGGATATACTGGTTCAGAGCCTTTTGTTTGGTCTGGGCAGCCGTAGCCGCATGGATACCCCCTAAGTTAAAGGTGAGGGAAAGGAGTTCCACAATGGGTATGTAGGTCCGCTCCGCCCGTTCCAGGCGGGTTCCCCGGGAAGCGGTATATTCTCTATTCGCTCTGGCAAGCCCCTGTTCCATGAGCTTTTCCGCAACTGCTTGATGATTGAGGTTCAAGGTGGTATGCACGGTATACCCATCCCGGTAATAATCCATGGATCCGTACATCATATCTTCGAGTTCCCGGCGGACATATTCACTAAACCAGGGAGCCGCATCTTCCCGCTGGTAGTATGCGGAGACCGAGGACCGAGTATAATCGTAATGCGCCCAGTAATCCTTAAAAGAAACTTCCGCTTCTTCGGAAGTCGCATACCCGAATTCGATCATCCGGTCCAGCACCGCCCGCTGCCGATCCATCGCAATATTAGGATTATCCAGGGGATTGTACCGGGCGGGGCTCGAAAACTGGATCACCAGGATCGCCGCTTCCGCGAGGCTTACTTCCCGGGCGCTATGACCAAAGTAGTACTTACTCGCCGCTTCTACCCCATAGGTACCGGCTCCCATATACAGGTAATTGAGATACAGCTCTAAAATCTCGTCTTTGGTGTATCGCCGTTCCATCTGCAAGGCCCACCAGAGTTCCCGCAGTTTCCGGGTAAGGGTTATTTCGGTCCGATCCGTATAGAGACTTCCCGCGATTTGCTGGGTAATGGTAGACCCCCCCCCCAGGTTTCGCCCGGTGATTCTTCCGTAAGCCGCCCGGGCAATACCTCGGATACTAAATCCCTTATGCCTATAAAAATCCGGGTCCTCTCGGGCAAGCACCGCATTAATAAGATGCCGGGGAAGCTCACGCAAGGACACGAGTTCCCGCTTCTCATCCGCGGAAAACTCGGTGATCACCTTACCATTACTATCCAGGATCTTAGTGGGCAGCGCAGGGGCAAATTCCTCAAAGCCTCGCTGGTTTTTAATATTAGCCGTTTCCGCCAGGGATAAACCCAAAGCAATACCGATTATCACCGCCACAATAATAACCAACCCTGCCACGATACGGAGGAATAAACCTGATACCCACGAAGAATCTGAAGGCGCCATGAACTAAGCCTATGAAAGGGTTTCTCATTTGTCAATAGAGCTGCCCGGGGTCATTGAGAGGGATCCCTTGGTACATGGAGGATCCTCCCTTATACATCAATTACCATGCCTTCTTTTAAGTACACCGGACCGCCAATCGAGATTGCCTGTATGACACCCTGGTGTTTCCGTACCCGAACATCAATGATCCCCCCCGGCTGGGCAACCCGGCAAAACCCTTCCCCTTCCCAAAGGCTCTCGTGCTGCCAGGCTCCAAAGGCAGCGGATCCTGAACCGCAGCTTGATTCAAACACCAGAGAATCCGTAGCATAAACATACACCGCAGGAGTCATAAGTTGCTCCTCCTTGTCATAGAACAGCACCCCCAAGGCCTGGGGTATGGAGAGCCTTCTCTGGACCTGTGCTTTAATCCTATAAAACAGGGCCTTCCCCTGGTTCCCTGGAGGGATTGGGGCGATAACATGGGTAATACCCGCAAAGCAGTACACCGGAAGCCTAAGGCGGGGTACGTCCGGGGCGAGGGTAAGCATCAGGGTGTCTTGGGCCACCGGCTTAGGGATGGCTACCGCTGCGGTTCCCGCCTCCACGTTGACCGTTACCGTAAGGGGATCCGGCATACCGCTCATACCAATGGGGATATCCACAACTCCTGAACATCCCTGGGTCCGGGCCACAAAAAGGCCGAAACTCCGGGCCGCATTACCGCAAAACTCACCGCCCATCATCTCAAGCCGCCATAGTCCCCCAGGGGTCTTGGGGGCAATCACAAACCCCACCTGCTCGGCCCCGAGACCAGGAACCCCAAGGAGTCCCTGAGCTGCTTCCGTTCGGTTTTCCACGGGATTAAGCACAAACAGGGTGATGTTTTTCGCCGGATCCGCGATCACTATTTCGTACTGCATCGGTTTCCTTCTGATTTTTCATGTACCTCTTCAGTAAGGTCGGTATAGGTTGCTTGGTCATATTCCCATCCAAGCTGTTTTATCGGCTGTTTCCCTGCTCGCCTTAACGCTTTTTTATAGGCGCTCGCCCTCGTGATACTTGACATGTTCCCTCCTTTTTTCCATTATACAGAAGATATGAATGATCTGCTCTTTAAGAACCCCGGTATGAAAGCCTCATCCCTTAAACGATCCTATTTAGAAAGTTTAACCACCCACGAATTGATACGATTAGCAGATGGCTTCGGTATTGAGATCCCCCCTGACTTGGAGCGGATATTTATCATTACGGAAATAATTGATATCATCACTGACTACGCCCTCAATGAAGCCGATTCAGGGTCCGCTGAAGCCCTTCCCTTTCTGGAAACCGATATTCCTGAACCGGTTCCCCTGCCCAAGCAGTACAATATAACCTTCATTGAGGTCCTGATCCGGGATCCCCTCTGGGTCTTTACCTTTTGGGAAATCAAAAGCGCAGATAAAGAATGCTATGAAAAGGCCGGGGATTTTAAGGGGTATCAGCTCAAAGTTTCCCCGGTGGACCCTTGCAGGACTCCCCAAAAGGAAGATTCCTTTACCATCCCCGTGGGTAGCGCCGATACCGCGTGGTATCTGGGCTTTCCTCCTGGGGGAGGGCGTTTCAAGGTGGAACTGTGTGTGCTCCGGGGCGGAGAAGAACTGGTGCTGGCTGCTTCTCATGCCTTTACCGTGCCTACCCTGTTTGGCTCTTTCCCGTCAAAGCATACGAGCGGTGGGATTGGTGAGGGCCTGTATACCCCGCTGGCCGGGCTGTCGGGAATTGAGGATTTTCATATACTCCGCAATGAGGATCGCCGTTCCCGTATGAAGTCCACAGGGTAAAAACGTGGGGTTTTTGCGCTTAAGCCTTTTGCCCCAGGTCTGCCTTTTGAAAAAGGCCCGTTTTTATGTTTTCTCAAGGATAGTTGTATGCCCAAACCTCATGTGATTTCGATTGTTCTCCACGCGCATCTGCCCTTTGTCCGGCATCCGGAGCTGCCCCAGCCCTATGAAGAACGGTGGTTTTTTGAAGCCCTTTCCGAGACCTATCTCCCCTTACTGGAAGTGTTCGACCGGCTTGATGCGGATCACATTCCTTTTAAACTGGGGCTTTCCCTTTCCCCGACCCTCTGCCACATGCTGCGGGATGAATTGCTCCTCCAGCGGTATCTGGATTATACCAATAAACAGATCGAATTCGGCCTTCAGGAGATAGAGCGGACCCGGGGAGAGGGGGAACTACAGCATCTGGCAAAACGATTTTACGATACGGTAGTGGACCGGCGGATATTATTTACCGAACGCTATGAGGGGAATATCCTTAAAATCTGTGATTATTATCAAAGAAAAGGCCGGCTGGAACTCTTAACTACCGCGGCTACTCATGGTTTCTTACCATTTTATACCGCCAATACCGAAGCGATTCAGGCGCAGTTTGAAGTGGCCCTTACCGCTTATCGCCTCAATTTCGGGAGGTCTCCTCAGGGGTTTTGGCTCCCCGAGCTTGGCTGGGCCCCGGAATTAGAAAAGTATCTGCGAGTCTATAATTTCGCCTATACGTTGGTAGATACCCATGGCCTTGTCTTTGGCAAACCCAGCGCCGCAAAGGGAAGTTTTTATCCGATCAAAACTCCCCTGGGGATATTTGTCATGGCCCGGGACTTTTACGCGTATCGGGATATTGCGGATAAGGAGCGGGGGTTTTCCTATGCAGGAGTGTACCGGGATTTGTATGAAGATGTGGGATATGAGCTGCCTTCTGAAATGGTAAAGTCCTTTCTCGGATCCAACGGGGGGCGTACCCAAACCGGGTATAAATACCGGGCCTTAGGGTGTTTGGATCGTAAAAAGCACGTGTATGATCCCAAAAAAGCTTCGGACAAGGTCAAAGAGCAGGTCCGGGCCTTTCTGGATTCCCGGATTTCCCGGCTGGAGGCTGCATCAGCCTATATGCAAGAGACCGCCATAAGCCTCTGCGCCTACAAAGCCGATACCTTTGGCCGTCTCTGGTATGAGGGGCCTGAATTTTTAGAAACCCTGTTTCGGGAAGGAAATACCCGGGATGATATGCAGTTTATGACCCCCGCAGAATACCTCTATAAGCAGGATATTTCCCACTTCCAGAAGCTGGTTCCTGAATTCTCCTCTGCCGGGACCAATGGATACGCTGAAATGTGGCTTGATGCCTCCAATGATTGGATTTATCGCCATACGGTCCGTTCTCTGGAACGGATGGTCGAACTGGCGGAACGGTTTCCCAATGAATCAGGGATTAAAGAGCGGGCCTTAAACCAGGCGGCCCGGGAGATCCTCCTGGCTCAAACTTCGGACTGGACCAAGTGTTTGTACAAACAAGAATCGGTGGAGTATGCCCGTAATCAGCTTGAAGGAGCTTTACGGAATTTTACCACCATCTATGAGGCGCTGGGGAGCAATTACATCAGTACCGAATGGCTTACCACCCTCGAACAGCGGCATAATATATTTCCTACGATGAATTACCGGGTTTTTCGACGAAAACGATAGGGCTACGCCTGCGGCGGGCGTAGCAGCGGGCCCAGGTTATCTGGTCATTCACCTCCGCAAGGGAACACCCCTGTCCATTGGCTTTGAGCAGCCGCTGGAGCATTTCATTAGAGAGTTCCCTCCCCGCTGCCTGTTCAAGTCCCTGCAAGAGGATAATCCGGCGTAACGGTACAACGATATGATCCATCAGCCGCCTCCCCTATAGGTATTTCTTCCGGGTGTATTAGAGATAAACCACTCTTCTATCTTGCCAGGGTTCCCCGTATCCCTTTAAGTTCCCCTTCTATGGTACCCATACGCTGCTGTAAATTCTCCATGATGGCCCGTTCAAGCCCATCGATCTTCTTCGACAGCCGCTCAATCGCTTCCTTGCGCTCGATTCGTTCCCCCTGGATTTCCTCGCGACTGAGGCCCCGTTCAGTTTCCATATCCTTACGAAGTGCTGCTCTGAATGCAGCATCCTTCTCCTCCCGTTTCTTTTAAGCCCTTGTTTTTACTCTTGAGACGGCGATTCTCGTGCTCCAGCCTCAAGGAGTAGTCGTTCAATTTCTGATGGAGCGACGGCGCCCGGCCTGAGATTCGGCTGTTGGTAACCGACACCTTCCAGGTGGACAAGAGCGGGAAGATCAACACCGCCCGGGTGTTGGGGCTGCGGTGTCTTGAGATTCACGACCCTGATTGGCAGAAGGCGATGCAGGCCATCACGGAGAGTATCCAGATTTCCGGGAGCAAGCAGTACCTGCGGTTTTATGAACGGGACGAACAGGGGAAGTATCACCAGATACCGCTGGACGTAGCGGCGCTGTAACGAGGCATACGGGAGGGAATCATGCAGGGATTTATGTACCGCCTGGCGGTTACCATCAAGGACGTGGGGGAACGGCTGAGGATAAGCGGGATCATCAGGATGGGCTTATGGCTGAAGGAGTGTGCAAGGTGGGGAAGCGGCTTATCCGTATTAAGGCACATGAAGGACACGGCAAATTTCTCGAAGCGCTCACGCGCCTGGAAATAGAACCGCGTTTTGCCCAATTTGCTATGCCGGCAGCGCGGAAGTTTTCAAATACGATCACGGGATCGTATTTGGGCAACTCTAAAATTCGCGCTCTTTCAGTACTTGAAGAGGATGACATTAAAATTCTGGAGTCGGGAGGAAAGGTCAGGGGCATGACCCTGGACGACATCGACCGGATGAGCGTCCGGGAACTGCGGGGAAACCTGCGTAAGTCCAAGGAAGAGGTCAACGCGGAAAAAGAGGCCCGAAAGCGCGACCGGGAAATGCAGGAAAAGGCCATTGCCCAGAAAGAAGCGAAAATCAATGAATTGGACGCCCGGTTGCGCTATCAACCGCCGCTTACCGCAGAACAGCGTGCCCAAAACCAACTCGACGAGCAAATCACCGAGTATCGTATGGCCTTGCTCGAAGCAATCGGGAGCTTGCAAAAGGCAGTAACTCTGTTCACCCGTATGGAAGGTATTGAAGGGGTACAGGTCCAACAACTCAATGAATGGTTCAATCAATTCGACCCGGAGATGCGCCTGCTTGATGAGGTCAGGCAGGAATTGATAGCCATGGTGGATGAACCCAGGGTGATTAAACCCTTCAGTATCAGGGACGGAGCTGAGGGTGTACCGGATGTATGTTGAACAGATGCTTGGGGCAAGTTCAGCAGCAGCACGGAAAGCCGTGGTTGCGGCTCTGTGCCGGCAGTTTGCCTGCTCCACCGCCAAAGCCTATAAGGTACTGAAGGAAAACAGTCGGGAATCGGGACGGGCGAAACGGAAGGACGCGGGGACGACCAGCCTGGACGAAACCCTGCTCTTAGCCGTGGCAGCCATGGGAAAGCTCGGTGTCCGCAAAAACGGTAAGACCACCGTACCGGTTACGGTGATCCGGTCCATTCTGCAATCACGGGGCCTGGACATAGCGGTCGGGGACAGCCGCCTCCGGGAATTGTTGCGGATAGTAAGATACCCACGCCCCATCAACCCATGCGGAGCGAGTATCCGAACCAGGTACATTGTGTGGATCCCTCGATTGCCCTGTTGTACTATGCGCCGGGGGGTAAGCAGAAAATCATCGGTGATGATGAGGAGTACAAAAACAAGCATTTTCTGAAAGATAAACCGAAGTGCTACCGCTACGGGTTAACCGACCACTACTCCGATTCCGTTTGCGTCCGGTACTACGCAGAGCGGGGAGAGACTGCGGCGACTAGGTATGACTTTCTGTTGTATGCCTGGGGACAGAAGCCGCTAAACACCTATGTATTCCACGGAGTACCGGAGTTGTTGATCTGGGATTGCGGCAGCGGGAACATTGCCAAGGCAACCACCAATGCGCTGACCGCCTTTGGGGTGAAAACGGTACCACACCTACCGGGGAATCCCCGGGGTAAGGGACAGCTGGTGGGCATGGAAGTAAGGGTACAGCCGATACCGGTGAGTGCCCAACCGGTGTGTATGGTGAGCTATGAGCACGACAGGGAAACCGTCAGCTTTGAAGTTGAACCGATTCAGTATGACGAAGCAGGGTTCCGGCTTGATGCGCCGGTGTTCGGGAAGCAGTACCAGCGACCGAAAGACACGGTACGGGAACAACACGCGAAAGGGTTTGAACAGGGGGGAGTGGAAGCGGTGATGGG
>JAIRNP010000148.1 GCA_031258005.1 Treponema sp. | reverse complement strand
TTGCATTTTTTAACCCCCCCCCCCCCCCCCCCAGGAGTTGTGAATGGTGATATGGGAATCGTGCTCAGCGGAAGACAAGAGAACAGGGATGGCGCAGGTTGATGCTCGTGAACAGCTTGCGGGGTTTATTTTTTTCTTCCCCCCATCCGGTCTCCAGGAGCGAAAAGACCGCAGGGAAGGGCAGCGCCACAGGAAGCCCGTGCAGGCCAATAAAGGGAAAACTTTTATGAGGAAACAACAATGAAAAGCAACGGGTAAACCATGCCCAATACGACGCGGTGAGGCGTCATATATGACCCCTGGTGAGGTATATTCTGACACGGCTGCCCTCGGGGCGGCCGATACAACCACCATAAATAAATTCTCCCCTCCATACTTTGCGGGAAAAAACCATTATTAACACTCACAGATAATCAATTTCTCTCGACCTATTATAACCCGAGGTCTTGAGAACATAGGGTGCCAATATACCAAAATCTCCTGACTTATGGGCTTGTCCTCGTCTGGCCTTCCCAGCTTGAATTGCAAAGCAATTTCCAGCCAGTGGCCGTTTCGACGAATCCGGTGTTGCACCGCCCAATTCACAGTTACGGGTTAGTGGGGGAATTACACCCCGCTTCCTCTGAAATATATTGTTGTATTTATACTAAACCCTTCTCTTATGGGCGTCAAGGGCAAACCGGGAGAATTTGAAAAAACTGAAGCTATTGAACACCTCTATTGAAGTCAGGGAAAAGCGGGGGACCAGGCGGCGGCGGGTTGCGGTTCCCCGTGTGCCGCGCAGTATAGAATACTCACCCTTTGCCCAACAGCCGTTCCCGGCGGTACCGGAAGGCCTGGATCACCGGTTCCCGCAGTTCCCCGAGGTTCAAGGCAGCCTCCACATAGGCTAAAGCCCCAGGGATATCCTGTAAGCGCCATTCCGCATCAAGAGCCAAGGCCCGGTACGCAGCGGCCTTGAACGTATCAGGATGCCTGCCCTTGGTCAATTCCCGAAGTCGCTTCCTCCCGGCTTCATAGCGGCCTTGATCCATGAGATCTAAAGCTGCAGCCAAGGCTGCCCGGGGATAGGCCTGGGTAGCGGCGGCTTGTAAAAGGGCCATGCCCGTTTCTTGTACCGCTGCCTCCCAGGGGTGTTTTCCCGGTTTAAGGGCTGCTCTCCAGCGTAAAGCCGCATTTTCAAGGTTGTAACCGTACTTTGCTGCAGCTCCCAGGGGAGAAGCGGCAATATGGGTCAGGGCCGTAAAAATGGAGGCCAGTCCTACAATATCCCGTTGATTGTGCTCACAAACCCTGAGCAGGTCTTGGGTTTCTCCGGATTTAAGAAAAGAAAACCAGATTTCCGGCGCTAAAGCTCCGGGAAGATCCCCGGTCCGCGTAAGCCCGATTCGGGATTCGATGGATCCTTGGGAACAGTCCGGCAGGCATCCTTTCCAAAGCCACCGCGCGGGGTGGAGCAGATCCGCATGATAATACCGGGGCAGGGGCATCTGGTTCATGAGGCACCGGGTCTTTAAGAGGGGAAGGTCAAAACATTTGCCGTTATAGCTTACCAGTACACCGGGGTTACCGGAACCATACCCCGGTAATCCCCGGAGCAGCGCAGCGAGGAAATCCGGTTCTCCGGGATAATCCAAAAGGAGGTACTGGTCCACCTGGAGCCGGTACAGGCCGGATCCGAAGTCCTGCTTGGTATTCTGATGGGTCGGGACAAAACGTCCCAGGGCGCCGAGGAATGCCACCGTCCCGGCTCCACCGGAAAGGCCGGTAGTCTCAAGATCCAAGAAGAGGAGGGTCTCTGAACTGAGGGGACCCTGGTCTGCCATAACCTGAAACAGGTCTGGAACCAGTATGGGCAGTGCGGAAGGTAAGGAAGGGGGCAGGCTCAGCGGCGGATCGAGGACCACGGAACGGGTGAGCACCTGAAAGCCCCCGGAGACCCACTCCGTGCCAAAGAACCCTGGGGCTTTGGCAACGGACCTAAAAGGTTCAAGGGGCTTTCCCGTTTTCCTGAGACGCTGTAAACGAAGCCTTAAATTTCCCATACCTACCGTATCTTTTCATATCTTTCTCTCATTTTCTATGCCGGGCAGGGGGAAGGCAAGATAAACCTGCAAACCCCGTACCGGTTTAACCAGGCTCCCCCGGGCTGAGAACCTGGAGAAACAGCCTGGTTCCCGGTTTATTCCCTCCGGGACCAACACAAGAAGGGCAACCGGTTTTACAGGGGCAGCGTTCCACTACCTGATAAATCCCCCTGAAGAGGGCTTCGGTCTGTTGGGAGAGGGCTTCTGCAAGGCCCGTACCACCGGGGTACTTGTCATAGATAAACAGTCCGGGGATCCCAAAATGAGGGTCCCGAACCCGTTCGGCTATCCCCATATCCCGGCTGTCGCATAAGAGGAACACCGGGGCGATCTGTTTTATCAGGGTTCCCATCCCTGCAAGGATCGAAGCGACTGCTGCTTCATCAAGCCCTGCCAGGGCCTTGCCCCCTTCGGTAGTATCGCCAAAAAGCAGCATTAACGCTCTGGTCTGCATTTCCTCTTCAGGAAGGTCTATGTCCCCGTACCCGATGTTCTCATGGGTATGGAAACGAATTTTCTTGAACTTCGTAACCTGGGACCGGACCAGCACATCTCCCAGACAGGCGTGGGCCAGGATCAGCTCACGGCTTTGCGTGGCTCCTTCGGGAGGAACGAAAAGAACACAGGGGGCAAAAGCATCTTCCGATAAAACCTTGATGTCGGTCCGTACCAGGGCATCGGTAAAATAGTTCACCTCCGCCTCCCGGACCAGGCATTTTCGGTTGGCTATATCCAGGGATTCCACCAGGTACTGCCGTCCCCGATGGATGTAAACCCCGTGGGTAAAGATGAGTTCCTTGGCGCTGGGGCGGTCCATTTCCCCAATAACCCGATAAGCCCCCTGACTGACATCCAGGATCACCACATTGTCGCTTGCTGCGGATCGGAGGCTGATCCCTTCTGCAGGAAAAGAACGGTCTGTCCAATACCACTTCCCCCGGGTGTGCCTCAGGATACCCGTTTCTTCCAATAAGGCCAGGCCCGCTACGGCCTCAGCGCCAAAGGGGTCGGTTCCATGCTCCAGGGCCTCGTCCTGGAAAGGAAGCTCAAAGGCAGCGCATTTGAGATGGTCCATGAAGATGTAGGGATTATCCGGGTCAAGCCGGGCTTCCTCTACCCCTTTTTTCCAAAACCAGGCGGGATCATGCATGATGAATTGATCCAGGGGCGATGATGAGGCCACAAAAACCGACACCGATGTCCCCCCGCGCCTTCCTGCCCGGCCTGATTGCTGCCAAAATCCATGAAAAGAACCGGGGAACCCCGCCACCACGGATGCATCCAGGCCGCCAATATCAATACCCAGTTCCAGGGCATTGGTGGAAACCACCCCCTGGATGCTCCCTTCCCGGAGGCCTCGTTCTATTTCCCGTCGTTCATTGGGTAATAAGCCTCCCCGGTAGGCTTCCACCGTAATCCGGGAATTATCCGTATAGATATTGGCCAAATCTTCATTGACATAGGCGGCAGCCACTTCGGTTTTGATCCGGGAACGGGCAAAGAGGATGGTTTTAATCCCCCTTTGCAGGAGGGCCAGCATCCAGCGGCGGCTTTCGGTTACCACACTGCGACGGATCCCTTGTACTGCATCCACCAGCGGCGGGTTGTAGAGGAGGATCCACTTTTCCCCTTGGGGGGCGCCGTTCCGGTCAACCAGGGCAAGCTCATGTCCAATGAGGGCTTCCCCGAGTTCCTGCGGGTTGGCAATAGTAGCGGAACAGAGGATGTACCGGGGAGATGAGCCGTAAAACCGGGTAATACGCCGGAGCCGCCGGATAAGATTCGCCACATGGCTGCCCAGGACCCCCCGGTAGGTATGGGCCTCGTCGATGACCACGTACTTGAGGCAGGAAAAAAAGGATATCCACTTAGGATGATTCGGCAGAATCCCTGTATGGAGCATATCCGGGTTGGAGATGATGATCCGCCCTGCATTCCGGGCCTGGAGCCTTAAGGAATCCGGGGTATCACCGTCATAGGTTGCCACCTGGATGGGGAGTTTCGCCGGGGAGGACGGGGCAGGATCCACCAGTTCGTTGAGTTCCGCCTGCTGATCTTGGGACAGGGCCTTGGTAGGGAACAGGTAGAGGGCCCGGGCGCTTGGATCCTGCAGGAGGGACTGGAGCACCGGCAGGTTATAACAGAGGGTCTTCCCGGATGCGGTGGGGGTAACCACTACCACATGCCGGCCCTGGCGCAGGTGTTCCCAGACTTCCCGCTGGTGGGTATAGAGCCGGGAAATACCCCGGTTTTGCAGGGCCCGGACAATACGGTTGTCCAAGTCCGGCGGAAAGGGCGCATAGGCTCCTTCCGTAGCGGGGAGGAGCCGTGATTCCACGATATGCGGGGCGAATTCAGGACTTTTTAGAATGGCTGCGAGGGCAACGCCCGTATCCATAGACTAACGTGTTACAAGAGCCTCCATAGCCATAAAAACAGTACCTTTATGGGCACGCTAAAGGGTTCCAGGCCGGCCTTCTACAGGGGACTTCTGGAAACCCCGGCCGGCTTTCCAGAAGTTCCCTTAATAGTTTTCTGCTTTGATCTGAAAATACCCCTGGGGATGGTTACAGACCGGGCATAGTTCCGGGCTTTTCTTGCCAATCAGGATATGACCGCAATTACTGCATTGCCATAGCTGATCCCCTTCCCGGGAGAAAACCAGGCCCCCTTCGATATTGGCGAGGAGTTTACGGTACCGTTGCTCATGCTCCTTCTCAATCGCGGCGACAAGGGAAAAAAGCGTGGCGATCTGGGGGAAGCCCTCTTCCGTGGCTTCCTTGGCAAAGGCGGCATACATATCGGTCCACTCATACTGTTCCCCTGCTGCGGCGTCTTTGAGATTGGTCAGCGTGTCAGGTACGGTATCCCCATGCAGCAGCTTGAACCAGATCTTGGCATGCTCCTTCTCTTGTTCCGCAGTCTCTCTAAAGAGGGCTCCTATCTGATTATAGCCCTCCTTCTCTGCCTTGGATGCGTAATAGGTATACTTATTACGGGCCTGGGATTCTCCGGCAAAAGCCGCCTGCAAATTTTTTTCCGTCTTGGTTCCGGTTAGTTCAGCCATGTATTCCTCTCTTCATTATACGCTCCCGGTATGGTGGTCTTCAGGATAAGGGTTTTTCAGGATTCGATAGGTCCTTATACCGCCTCCTGCCTGATGATACGCGCTGCACCCGTCCCCGC
Organism: Treponema sp.; assembly: GCA_031258005.1. GTDB lineage: Bacteria > Spirochaetota > Spirochaetia > Treponematales > Breznakiellaceae > JAIRLU01. The sequence goes on along the minus strand of JAIRNP010000148.1, from coordinate 1,881 downwards.
AAGGCCCACAAACCTGCAACTATGATTACTTTATTATTATCCAGGAGGCTAAACAATGCAATACCAGAAATGGCGGCATAGACCATGCCTGACACCGCATACGCTGCGTAGGGCGGTTTTCTTCAGGCATGAAAAAAGGGCCATGCACAGCATGACCCTTTAAGCTTAACCGGAGCGGGGATTAGAAGGTGTAGTCAAAGATGACGGGAATGGAGAAGACCGTGGCCTGTTTCACTTCATTCACCTCACCCAGACTCAATGCCAGGCCGCCCTTGATGGAAGCTCCACCGTAGGCCTTCCTGAGCCAGGCGCCGATGCCGAACCTGTATCCCCCTTTGTCGGTTACATCGGCGGTGGCATCGTCTTTATAGTCCATTTTAGATTCTCCGATGTACTCAAAGCCCAGATCCAAACCCGCGGACAAGCCTTCCGAGAAAGCATCCAGCTTGTACGAAGGCCACAGGTGGAGATTGATATCGGGACCAAGGGTATAGTCATACTTTTCATCAATCTCACTCGTGTTTTTCGCACTCCCTAGAAGCTGAGCGTCCACCCGGCCCTTGATGTCCAGGGCGTCCAGGGTATAGCCAACGCCTAGGGAAACCTGGACAGGAGGCGTGAATTCTGGACCGCCGCTCATTTTTACGTAGCCGTCTGTGATACCAGTAACGTTCTTCACCTCATAGGTATCAAAAGTCATAGGAAGCTTGGCGCCCACATCAAGCACGAGGCCCGATAGGCCGGTAAAGGCAAAGGCCGCCTCAATCCGGCGGACATTGAGGGGATTTTTCCACCAACTCCACCCTGCTGGGCCGTCTATAAACTCATCAGTTTTAGCAGCATCATCTGATGCATCAAAAATAAAGCTGGCTCCCACGTACTGGGCCCGGACCACGCCGATATTCGCGATGGTATAGCCCAGCCCCGCCTGGATCTTCTCGTAGGTATGGGCCACATTCCCCAGGGTCTCTTTCTTCCATTCGGTAGGAGCTTTGTCTTTATCGTATGTATAAGTGGTGTATGAACCGCTAATGGTATCAGGAGTAGCGGTCCCCAATTGGTAGACGCTGGGAACCGAAACGCCGATAAAGAGGGGCTCAATGGGATTTATGCCCAGCATAAAGCCGACTGCTGAGGCGTTATCAGTCCCCCAACTCGTAGACTTGAAGCGGCTGAAAATACTATCCGCATCTTTCATCGTCGCAGTATATTTGTTCCAGTTGTCGTCCCCGATTTTCCCCCGGAGGGTATCGTTCACGAACTTGCCCGCTTCGATCTTGAGGGGGCTTATGGGCTTCCACCACACTTCCGCAAAATCGTCAAAGGCGAATTTAACAGTGGCATTAGGATTAAACTGGACCTTAAAATTGATCCCCACCTCATCGGTTCCCGCAGCTATGCCGATTCGTACACGGGTTGCGTCGGTGCTGCCGTTCCTCCCTACGGCGGCCCCAATCTGGGCATCCCCCCCGTCCGGGGCAATAACCTGAAGGGGCATGACCACCGTATCAACCTGGCCGGTTACGGCAACCTCCGCAAATCCAACTCCGCCTAAAACTATGAGTACCATTAAAAGAGCACTGAACTTTTTCATAGTTCCTCCTTAATACTTCCCGGAGGGAAACAGCCAACGACCGTCCGGCCCCTCCTGAGGATAGGTATAAAAAATGAGGACCCCCTCTATCCGTGCCGCGGACAGACGAGGGCCCTCAAATTTTTTCAAATTCAAATTCCCGTGAGAAAACAGGCGCCTTTCCGGTAATTTTGGAAAAAAACCGGAAGGCCATTGAGAAAAATATAACAATAAGAGCGGTTCGACGCTATAAAATAGATTTACATGGGGGGGGGGGGGGGGGGGGGGTCATAAAGAAATAATAAAAC